>CP058708.1:4630747-4930747 GCA_013414765.1 Candidatus Accumulibacter cognatus | reverse complement strand
CGCGCAGCGCCGACCTGGTGATCGCCACTGGCGCCGAGCTGGAAGTGGGCTGGTTGCCGCTGGTCCTGCGGCAGGCCGGCAATCCACGCGTGCAACCCGGCCAGCCCGGCTACCTGGAAGCGACGGCCTTCGTCAGCATGCTCGAGAAGCCGCTGCGGCTCGACCGCGCCGACGGAGATGTGCATCCAGCCGGCAATCCGCACATCCAGCTCGACCCGCGCAACATCGCGCGCGTGGCTGCGCCGCTCGCCGCCCGTCTGGCCGATCTGGACCCGGCCAATGCCGCGTATTACCAGGCGCGCCACAAGGCATTCGCGGAACGCTGGAGCAAGGCGGTCGCCCAATGGGAACAGCAGGCCGCGTCGCTGCGTGCTACCGCCATCGTCGTCCACCACAACGCGTTTGCCTACCTCAATGCCTGGCTGGGATTGCAGCAGGTGGCCGCGCTCGAACCCAGGCCGGGGATCGAGCCGACCACCCAGCACCTCTCGGCAGTTCTTGCCCTGCTGCAACGGCAGCCGGCCAGGATGGTCATCCGCGCGGCGTACCAGAGCGACCGGGCATCGCAGTGGATCGCCGAACGTGCGAAGATCCACACCGTGGTCCTGCCCTTCACCGTCGGCGGTGACGATTCGGCAAAGGATCTCTTCGGCCTCTTCGATGACACCATCCAGCGGCTGCAAAAAGGCAGCCAATGAATCCAGGCGTGTTTGATCTGTCGATCCTGTTGCCAGCCTTCGTCGCCGGGGTACTGGTGACGGCAACGCATGTGCCGCTCGGTATGCAGGTTCTTGCGCGTGGCATCGTCTTCATCGATCTGGCGATCGCACAGATCGCCGGCTGCGGCGTGCTGATCGCCGATCAGCTCGGATTCGAGCCGGAAGGGGCTGCCGTGCAGGTGGCGGCGCTGGCTGCGGCACTCGCCGGCGCCCTGCTTCTGACCTGGACCGAGCGCCTTTGGCCGGAGGTGCAGGAGGCGACCATCGGCGTCGTCTTCGTTCTTGCAGCCAGCGGCGGCGTGTTGCTGCTGGCAAGCAACGTTCACGGCAGCGAGCATCTGCGCGACCTGCTGATCGGACAGATTCTCTGGGTGCAGCCGGGCCGGCTGCTTTGGCACGCCGTGGTCTACATGGCGATCCTCGTGCTCTGGTTCGGCTGGCGCGAACGCCTGGGACGCGCCGGCTTTTATGGCCTGTTCGCCATCGCCGTCACGGTATCCGTGCAACTCGTCGGTCTGTATCTCGTTTTCGCGACGCTGATCGTTCCGCCGCTGGCGACCCGGCGCATGCTCCAGGGCCGGCTTGCTGCTGCCTGGCTGCTCGGCATCCTCGCTTACGCCAGTGGTCTGCTGGTGTCGACGGCGCTCGATCTGCCGAGCGGTCCGACCATCGTCTGGCTGATGGCGGCCCTCGCGCTGGGGGGATACGCAGTCTCCACACAACCGATCAAGGAATCTCTACCATGAACCGCTTACCCTGCGTCTTCATCGCCACCGTCTGTCTGTTGCCGCATTTCGCCGCTGCCGGCGAACCCGCCGCCCACGTGCATGGTGCCGCCAGCCTGCAGGTGGCCATCGACGGCAAGAACCTGACGCTGAACCTCGAAAGCCCACTCAACAACTTCGTCGGTTTCGAACACGCCCCCCGTACCGAAAAGCAGAAAGCCGCCGTGCGTGCAATGGCTGAACGCCTCAATCAGCCGGCCAGCCTGTTCATCGCCTCGCCGGCCGCCGCCTGCACACCGCTGTCGGTGAAACTGGAATCGCCGGTGCTGGAGCCGACGAAGCCGTCCGCCGGTGACGGCCATGCCGACCTCGATGGCGAGTTCGTTTTTCGCTGCGAGCATCCCGAAGCCCTGCGTGCGCTCGAAGTCGGTCTGTTTCAGGCTTTCCCGAGGCTGCAGCGAGTCGACGCGCAGGTGGCGGGGCCACGCGGACAATCGGCTGTCCGACTCTCGCCACAGCAACGGCGCATCGCCTGGTAGACCGGAATGACGTCGGAAACCGTCATCGAGATCGAGAACCTGCGCTTCCGCTGGCCGCGGGGAGATGGGTTCCGCCTCGAAATTCCGTCTTTCGGGGTCCGTGCAGGCGAGCGAATTTTCCTTTATGGACCGAGCGGCAGCGGCAAGAGCACCCTGCTCGGGCTGCTGGGCGGCGTGCTGGTGCCCGAGCTTGGGCGGATCAGGCTGCTCGGCAGCGAGTTGACTCACCTCAAGCCCTCGGCGCGCGACCGCTTTCGCGCCGACCATGTCGGTTTCGTCTTTCAGCAGTTCAACCTCATTCCCTATCTTTCGGTGGTCGATAACGTTCTCCTGTCGTGCCGCTTCTCGGCGCGCCGACGCGCGCGCGCGATGGCGGCCAGCGGATCGCTGCACGACGAGGCTGCGCGCTTGCTGGCCCACCTCGATCTCGAGGAGGCGCTGCACCGACAGGGCGTCACGCGCCTGAGCGTCGGCCAGCAGCAGCGCGTGGCGGCGGCGCGCGCGCTGATCGGACGCCCGGAAATCGTCATTGCCGACGAACCGACCTCGGCCCTCGACGCCGAGCGGCAGGAAGCCTTCCTCGCGCTCCTCGCTGGCGAGTGCCTGGCGGCGGGCAGCACGCTGCTCTTCGTCAGTCATGACCGGCGGCTTGCCGCGGGTTTCGACCGCGAGCTCTCGCTGGCGTCGATCAGCCCGGCCTGCGGCAAAGGCAGAGCCGCATGAGTCCGCTCCTCCTGCTGGCCGCGCGCAGCGCCTGGAACCGGCGCCTGACGCTGGGCATGACGCTGATCGCCGTGACCCTCAGCGTCACCCTGCTGCTCGGCGTCGAGCGCGTTCGCCATGAGGCGCGCAACAGCTTTGCGCAATCGGTTGCCGGCACCGATCTGGTCGTCGGCGCCCGCACCAGCCCTGTGCAGTTGATGCTCTACGCCGTCTTTCGCCTCGGCGAAGCCACTAACAACATTCGCTGGCAAAGCTACCGCGCGATCGCCGAGAATCCCGCCGTCGCCTGGTCGATTCCGCTGTCGCTGGGCGATTCGCATCACGGTTTCCCGGTCATCGGCACCTCGTCGGCCTATTTTGAACATTTTCGGTACGGGGATGCGCAGGCCCTGGCTTTTTCGGCAGGCAAGCCGTTTGCCGGGATCTTCGAGGCCGTGCTCGGCGCCGAGGTGGCTGCACGTCTGGGCTACCGTCCCGGCGATCAGCTCATCCTCAGTCACGGCATGGGCGACGTCAGCCTGGCCGAACACACCGACAAGCCGTTCACGGTGGTCGGCATCCTCGCTGCGACCGGAACGCCGGTGGACCGCAGCGTCCATGTCAGCCTCGAAGCGATACAGGCCATCCACCTCGACTGGCAAGGCGGCGCGCCCTTGCCGGGCCTGTCGATTCCTGCCGAGTACGTGCGCAAGTTCGATCTGACGCCGAAGGAAATCACCGCCGTGCTGTTGGGACTGAAAAACCGCGCGGCGGTGTTCAAGGTGCAGCGCGATCTCAACACCCGTTCCGCCGAGCCCCTGCTGGCGGTACTGCCGGGTGTCGCGCTCGATCAGCTCTGGCAGGTGGTCGGCATCGCCGAGCGAACCTTGCTCGCCGTCTCGGCGATGGTCGTGGCGGTCGGCCTGGCCGGGCTGGTGGCGGTCGTCCTCGCCGGTCTCGGTGAACGAAGGCGCGAACTCGCCATCCTCCGTTCGGTGGGCGCGCGGCCGAGCGAAATCTTTGTGCTGCTGACCGCGGAAGGCCTGTTCGTCACCGTCCTCGGCGCGCTGCTTGGAGCTGCCTTGCTGGCCCTGCTGACCGCGCTGCTGGGCCCGCTTGCGCAGGCGCATTACGGGCTGGCGATCCGCGCACGCTGGATTTCGTCCGATGAACTGGCCCTTCTCGGCGCCGTCGTCGCCGTCGGCCTGCTCGCCAGTCTGCTGCCGGGCTACCGCGCTTACCGAATCTCTTTGGCCGATGGCCTGACTCCCCGCCTGTAAAGGACCCCCCGTATGCGAATCCTTGCGTTCTTCTCTGGCCCGATCGCGGCCGTGGCCGGTCTTGCGCTGCTGGCCGCCTTGCCCTTGAGCCTTGCCGGCAGCTCCTGCGCTGCCGATGCGCGCAGCGATTATCGCGTCGGCGATCGCCTGTCGCCGTCGAAGTCGGCCACCGCGCCCGCGGCGGTTTACCAGGAGACGCCGTGGGACGCACTGATCCCCAAGGATTGGGACCCCCAGCAGGCTTTCAAGGGGCTGGACCTGCGCACGCTCAAGGATTCCGACCCGCGCGCCATGGAGGCGCTGCAGCGGCTCCGGGAAAGCTGGGACAACGCACCCGTCGAGCAATCCCTGCGCGGTCAGCGCATCCGCATCGCCGGCTTCATGGTACCGCTGGAAAAGAAGGGCGACGAGGTCTCCGAGTTCCTTCTCGTCCCCTATTTCGGCGCCTGCATCCACGTGCCGCCACCGCCCGCCAACCAGATCATCCATGTGATCCTCGCCAAACCGCTGAAAGGCCTGCAGAGCATGGACGCGGTGTGGGTCAGCGGGGCACTGGCCATCACCCGTTCCGACTCGCCCTGGGGCGCTTCCGGATACCGGATGCAGGGCGAACTGGTCACTCCCTACAGCAAACGCTGACGAAACGGGAAGGGTGGCGGCTCAGAAGAGTTCGACGTTCGACGGTTTGCTGGCCGCCGCCGGCGCAGCGCTGGAAGGGCGCGCCTGGCGGGCGGCTGGCGGGTGCGGGCGGTGCGCGGGGCCGATCGCCTGACGATGGGCGTCGCGCTGCTGGTCCATGACATAGTCCGAGAACTGCTGCTCCATCTGCCGGGCCAGTGGTTCGATGCGCGCCTCGTGACCGCCCTCGGCGCCGCGTTCGATGCTTTCGGCGAGCGCTTCGGCGTGCTGGTCGAGACGTGTGAGGCCGCCGATCACCTGTTCGATCTGCTGGCGCGTCACGTCCTGGAACTGCACGCTGGCCAGGGCCTCCATGAACATCGTGGCGAGTTTGCCGCTGCTCGCGGTGATGCGGTCGAGCAGCTGCCGTTCGCGCGTGGTCAGGCTCTCGTAGCTGGCGCCGAGGGTGGCGAGCTGCTGCGTGAAGCGTTCGAGACTGTCGCGTTCCTCTTTGATGTGTGAGTGCGCGAGCTTGTCCGTGAACTGGCGCTCGATGATCTGGGTAACGGCGATGATGCCGTCGTTGATCTTCTTGACCGCGGTTTCGGTTTCGTGCGAGAGCTTCCTCACCTCGTCGGCGACGACCGCGAAACCGCGTCCGGCCTCGCCGGCGCGGGCGGCCTCGATGGCCGCGTTGAGTGCCAGCAGGTTGGTCTGGCCGGCAATGTGCCGGATCAGTTCGACCAGGGTTTGCAGCGAGCGGGCTTGCTGGACGGCTTCGGCGCTGTGCTTCTCGTCCGCGACGGTTTCTTCGATGCGCTGGGCGATGAAGGCTTCGAGCTTGCCGATCAGTTGGCGATTGCCGGCGATCCGCTCTTCGGAGTCGTGCGCCATGGCTTGCGATTCCGAGGCGGCGCCGGCGACGAACTGGTTCAGGTCGGTGACCACCTCATCGATCGTCTGCAAGCGTGAAGTGACATCGTAGGCGGCCTGTTCGGTCTGCTCGACGACGCTTTGCAACTGCCCGACAAGGACCCGGTTGAAGCGCGGGATCTCCCGCAGCTCGGGCAGCGCGACGCGCTGACAGACCTTGTTCGACGGGCAGCGCGGGCGTTCGTCCCGGAGACTTTGGTCGATGCCGAGGTGGGCGTCGTGGTACAGGAGCCGCGAGAGCGCCTGCTGGAGGCCGCAGAACAGCAGCAGGCCGAGCAGGGTCATCAGGAGGTCGCGGCTGCGGTCGCCCAGACCGAAGGTGTGGCTCAGGAAATCGACGTACCAACCGTGCAGAAGCAGAACGACGACGAGCAGTGCGGCGGTCGCGGCCAGTCCGGTGAGCAGCGAACGTCGGCGGAACCGGTCATGGGGTTGGCCGGGGGAAGAGGTCATGATTTCGGCCTAGCGGATGACCAGCTTGATGGTGTTGAGCAGGTCGTCGGCAGTCGCCGGTTTGACGATCCAGCCCGAGGCGCCGGCGGCCTTGGCTTCCGCCTTGCGGCTTTGCTGTGATTCGGTGGTCAGGAAGAGAATCGGCAGGAACTTGTAGGCGGGCAGCGTGCGCACCTGCTTGATCAGCTCGATGCCGTTCATGCCGGGCATGTTGAGGTCGGTGATCAGGAGGTCGACCTTGACTCCGGCCTTGAACTTCTTCAAGGCCTCGTCGGCATTCGACGCCTTCTCGACGGCAAAGCCGGCCTTGCCGAGGATGCTCGATACACTGAGCAGGATGGTTGCCGAATCATCGACCAGAAAAATGGTTTTTGCCATGGGAAAGCTTTCTCCTGTGTGGAATGGGGCGCGTCGCCGGCAGCACTGCCGGGACGATAAAGAGCCCGGTCAATGACCTGCCGCGAGGCAGGGGTTGGTATCTCCGAACACTATCCTGCACGCCCGAGCTCATGCTGGGAATTGTACTGACAATTCCCAGAGTGAGCACAATTTACCATCCTACGACGGGGTTTTATGGTCCAATAACAGATGGTAATTGACCACTTCAGATGGCTGGCGGTCAATACCTCAGGATTCATTTCGGGAGATTGCGATGCGCATTCTTGTCCTCTTCTGGCGTTTTGCCATGCTTGTCGGCGGTCTGACCGTGGCTGCACAGGGAAGCACCGCAGACCTCGCCACGAGCCGGATCGATCGGGTCCGGGAGGCCGGAGTGCTGCGTGTCTGCATCTGGCCCGATTACTACAGCATCACCTATCGCAACCCGAAGACGCAGGTGCTGTCCGGGATCGATATCGATCTGGCCGGCGAACTCGGCAGGGACCTCGGCGTGGCGGTGCAGTTCGTGGATAGCTCCTTCGCCAGGCTGATCGATGATGTCACGCAGGATCGCTGCGATCTGGCCATGTTTGCGGTCGGCATCACGCCCGCGCGTGCGGAAAAGCTGCGCTTCACGCGCCCTTATCTGGCCAGCGACATCTATGCGATCACCACCAGAAGCAACCGCCGGATCCAGGACTGGGATCAGATCGACCGCACCGGTTCGGTGGTGGCCGTGGCCAGAGGGACGCTGCATGAGTCGATCATGAAGGGCAAACTCAAGGCGGCGAAACTGCTGGTGCTCGACACTCCATTTGCACGCGAACAGGAAGTCCAGTCGGGTCGCGCCGACGTTTTTCTGACCGACTACCCCTATAGCCAGCGATTTCTGGCGAGCACCGACTGGGCGCGCCTGGTCTCGCCTCCCGGTACCTACCACATCACCCCCTACGCTTATGCCATGCAGCCTGGTGACGAGGCCTGGGCGGCACGCATCGAGCGCTTCGTCAGCGACATCAAGCACGATGGGAGGCTGCTGGCAGCCGCCCGGCGGCACAAACTCGAGACCATCGTGTCCCCATGACGCGACGCGCCTGGCGGCAGTTACAGACGACGTTTCTGCTTCTTCTGGGCGTATTCGTGGGCGGCATGGTCGCCATGAGCGTCTACACCCTGTGGCGACTGCGTGGCGAGGCGGTGGCCAACAGTCTGGGCATCGCAGCAATGCATTCGCGGAGTTTCGAGGACTTCCTGACACAAAGCCTGCACCTCACCGAGCTGGTCGCGGTCAACTCCCTGGCACCGGTGCCACTTGTACGGGATGCGCGCAAGGTCGAGCGGACTTTCGTGGCGGCTCTGGAGCATGCACCGTTCCTACGCTCGATATCCCTGCTCGACGACGCGGGCCGGATCGTCGCCAGTTCCAATCCCGCCAACCTCGGCGTGAAGGTGGCGACGCAAACTTATCTGCCGGCAGACGCTGGCGGGCTGCAGATCCTGCGCATAGGCGAACCCTGGGCCGGACGTGATTTCGCCAGTGGCCAGCCATCGACGGCGGGAGCGCCCGTCGATGCCGACTCGCTCAGCTTCATTCCGGTGATACGCGGCATCGGGCTTGGCAAGGATCGCGTGACCTTGCTCTTTGCACTGAATCCGGACTATTTCATCAACCATATTGCCCAGAAACTCGCCGCCGGGGAAGGATCGGTCAGCGTGCTGCGTTACGACGGCACCTTGCTGATGGATAGCGATCCCGGCGGGCGACCCGGATCGTTGCGGGACCACTTCATTCGCGACCTGCGCCTGGACGAGGTCGAGTTCGGCCAGTTCGAGCAGGACGACGGCGAGGACCGCCCGCAGCTGGTCGCCTTTCGAGCATCGCGCCTGTACCCCTTCCTCGTCGTCACGGCGCTCGATCGTCGGCACGCCCTGCAGCAATGGCGGATCGAGACCAGAACCGTGCTGGGCGTGATGGTTCCCGCCCTGCTGGCGAGCACGCTGCTGGCGATCGGCCTCTACCGTCGGCAGATGCAGTTGGCCGAGCAACGCGCGGAATCCGAGCGCCTGCAGCAGATCAACGCGGCCAGCGTGTTCACCAACGCCCGCGAGGGCATCATGATCACCTCCCCTGATGGCACGATCCTCGACGTCAATGAGGCCTTTTCCCGAATGAGCGGTTTCGATCGCGAGGAATCGCTGGGGCAGAACCCGCGCTTTCTCCGCTCCGGTGTTCAGGAAAAGGAGTTTTACACCGCCATGTGGGGCAATCTGATCGGCCAGGGCCACTGGAGCGGTGAAGTCTGGAATCGCGGCAAGAACGGCGAGATGTTTGCGGCGATGCTCACGATCAGCGCGGTGCGCGATGATCAGGGCAGAACCCGGCAGTACGTGGCCCTGTTCACCGACATCACGCTGCTCAAGGCAAACGAAGAAAAACTCAAGCGGACGGCTCACTACGACGCGCTGACCGGTTTGCCCAATCGCGTGCTGCTGGCCGACCGCCTGCAGCAGGGCATGATGCAGACCCAGCGGCGCGGCCAGCGCCTGACCGTTGCCTTTCTCGACCTCGATGGCTTCAAGGCCGTCAACGACCAGCACGGTCATGAAGCCGGCGACCAACTGTTGATGACCGTGGCGGGTCGAATGAAGCAGGTCTTGCGCGAAGGCGACACGCTGGCGCGCCTGGGGGGCGACGAGTTTGTCGCGGTATTGCTCGATCTTCCCGACATCACTTCCTGTGCGCCGATCCTGAACCGCCTGATTATGGCCAGCGCCCAGCCGGTGCCCTACGGCGAGCAGCGACTGCAGGTGTCGACCAGCATCGGCGTGACCTTCTACCCGCAGGCCGAGGAGGTCGATGCCGATCAACTGTTGCGTCAGGCCGACCAGGCCATGTACCAGGCCAAGCTCGCCGGCAAGAACCGCTACTGTGTCTTCGATGCCGAGCTTGATCGCAGCGTCCGCAGCCACAACGAACGGCTGGAGGACCTTCGCCGTGCCCTGTTGGCCAATGAATTCGTTCTCCACTATCAGCCCAGGGTGAACCTGCGCAGCGGCGCGGTGATCGGGGTCGAGGCCCTGATTCGCTGGCAGCATCCGGAACAGGGATTGCTGCTGCCGGCCACTTTCCTGCCGCTGATCGAGAATCACCCGCTGGCGGTCGATCTCGGGGAATGGGTGATCGCGCGTGCGCTGGAGCAGATCGCGGCATGGCGCGCGGCCGGACTGGAGATGGCGGTCAGCGTCCATATTGGCGCGCGGCAGTTGCAACAGGCCGGCTTCGTCGAACGCCTGGCCGAGATTCTGGCCGGACAGCCGGAGGTCGAACCCGGCAGGCTCGATCTCGAATTGCGGGAGACCCGTGCGCTGAAGGATCTGGCCAGCGTCTGCGCGATCATCACCGCGTGCCGGAAAATCGGCGTGTCGTTTGCCCTCGACGATTTTGCCTGTGGTCATTCCTCACTGACCTACCTGAAGAGCCTGCCGGTTTCCCGGATCAACATCGACCGCAGTTTCGTCTGCGACCTGTTCGAAGGTGGGGAGAATCGGGCCATCCTCGAAGGGGTGATCGGGCTTGCCACGGCCTTCCGCCGCCAGATCGTCGCCGAAGGCGTGGAGAATGTCGAACAGGGCCGGATGCTGCTCCAGCTCGGCTGCGAAAATGTTCAGGGTGACGGCATCGCCCGACCGATGCCGGCTGCCGACCTGGTGGCCTGGGTGGTTGCCTGGCAGCGCGAGGCAGGGGTTGCCAAACCGGCTTCGCCACGCACTCTGGCGACAACGGACCCGTCATAGCCGGACGGCGTGTTTCCTCTCGCCCGGCGCGTTCAGAGACGCAGCGCCGCCGTCAGCGAGCGCACGTCATCTTCCGACTCATGCATGATTGCGAGCAGCGTGTCTTCGCCGATCAGCAGGTCGATCGAGGCTGCCGTGCCTTCCCTGGGAACGCCGTCGAGGTCGCGTAACGGGCTTTCGACCGGAGCCAGTTCGTCGGCCAGCAGCAGGGTATCGCCGAGCGATATCGGCGGCATCGCCAGAAAGCCCCGCCAGCACACTTCAATCGCCTCGACCACCGTTTGTGGGACCTCCAGAACCTGGAGCAGGGCACGACCGACCTCGGCCTCGCCGGTTTCGCACCACGCCGAGAAATCCTCGTCGAGCAGGCCAGGATACTCGGCGGAGCGTGAAATCAGGTAGAACCCACTGATTTCATGGACGATGCCGGCGAACATCGCGGTTTCTGGGTCGAGGTGTGTCACCTTGCGGGCGATCACCTGCGCCAGTGCCGCGACATGCGCGGTGTGCTCCCAGAGTCGCGCCGCCATGGCGCGATCCTGCGCCGACAAGGGGGAGGCGAGCGCGCGCGTGACGACCGCCGCCGCCAGCGAGCGCAGATAGCGAAAACCCAGCCGCAAAACGGCCGTGCGTACGTCGGTGATCGGGCGGCCCGAGGGATTGAAGGCGGTCGAGTTGGCCAGCGCCACGACCCTGGCCGACAACAGGGGCTCGGCCTTGATCAGGCGCGTGGCCTGATCGATGTGGCAATCCGGATCGTTGATCGCATTCTGCAGTTTGAGCGCGACCAGCGCGTTGGTCGAGAAGTTCACCTCGCCATGCTCCAGTTCTGCGGCGATCTTCTTCAGGATGTCGTATCGTTGCATGGCCGTATTCAAACCTCGCGTCGGTTTAAGATTTCGATCAGCGCCGCAGGGATCTGCTGGAGTGGCAACACCCGATCGGCGGCGCCGAGCTTGATCGCCTCCCTTGGCATGCCGAAAACCACGCAGGAGGCTTCATCCTGGGCGATCGTCGCGGCGCCGGCATCTTTCATCTCCTTGAGGCCGCGGGCGCCGTCGTCGCCCATGCCGGTCATGATCACACCGATCGCGTTGCCGCCGGCAAACCGGGCCACCGAGCGAAACAGTACATCGACCGAGGGTTTGTGGCGATTGACCAGGGGGCCGTCGAGCACCTCGATGTAATACTGCGCGCCGTTGCGCTTCAACAGCATGTGCCTGCCGCCGGGGGCGATCAGCGCGCGCCCCGGCATTACGCGGTCGTTGTTCCGGCCTTCGCGGACCTCGATCGTACACAGCGAATTGAGGCGTTCGGCGAACATCGCCGTGAACTGCTCGGGCATGTGCTGGACGATGACGATGCCCGCGATCGTCGGCGGCAGGCGGGTCAGCACCGCTTCGAGCGCCTGCGTTCCGCCGGTCGAGGTGCCGATGGCGATCACCTTGTCGGCCGTCCGCGGCACCGTCGCGCTGCCGGCGGAGAGGATGGCGTCGGCGCTGTTGCGCGTCATTCTCTCCAGCGTCGGCAGCCGCGTGCTCGCCGCCGGATGGGCGGTGGCAAGCGGTTGTCCCGGCAAGGCGACCCGGGTCCTGGCGGCCGCGCGGATGGCGGCGATGATGTCGTTGGCTGCATCTTCGAGGAAACCCTTGAGCCCGAATTTCGGCCGGTTGATGATGCTCACGGCACCGGCAGCAAGCGCCTGCATGAGCGTCTCGCTGCCGGTCGCGGCGGGCGATGAACAGATGATCACCGGCGTCGGTCGTTCAGCCATCAGCTTGCGCAGGAAAGAGAGGCCGTTCATGCGCGTCATTTCGATATCGAGAATGATCACATCCGGCCAGCTCCTGCGCAGCTTGTCCATCGCGAAGAGCGGATCGGCCGCCGTACCCATGACCTCGATGCCGGTCTCCCGGACCAGTGCCTGCGCGATGACCTGGCGGACCAGCGGTGAGTCATCGACGATCATGACCTGGATTTTCTTGTCGCTCATCAATGATGCTTTCGATGCTGAAATGGTGAATCGGTCATGACTGCCGGTGCTCCTGGTGGCTACCCAGGTTGACTGGGTCCCCGGATCAGGCCCGTGGCCAGGGATGTGTCGGCGATTGGCTGTGGCGGAGCGTTGTCGGAGTTACCCGTGGCGATCGTGTCGAAGGTGTCGGCGCAGACCAGAAAGCAGTCTACGATCAAGGGGTCGAATTGCTCGCCACGCCCCTGCACGATGATCTCGACCGCCTTGTGGTGGGGCATGGCGGGCTTGTACACGCGCTTGCTGATCAGGGCGTCGTAGACGTCGGCAATGGCCATCAGGCGTGCAGCGAAAGGGATATTCTCGCCGCTGAGGCCCTCCGGATAGCCTTTGCCGTTCCAGCGTTCGTGATGCGAATAGATGATTTCGCTGGCGATTCGCAAGAAAGGGTGCTGGGTGTCGCCCCCGCATTCGGCTTCGCGCAGGGCATCTCGGCCGAGCGTCGTATGCCGCTTCATGATCTCGAACTCACCGACATCGAGTGGTCCCTCCTTGAGCAGGATCTGGTCGGGTATTCCCACCTTGCCGATATCGTGCAGGGGGGCGCATTTCCAGATCAGTTCCCATTCTTCGATTGGCATACGTTCAAGCTGTGCGGGTTGTTGCAGGAGGTATTCGACGAGCGTCCGGACGTAGGCGCGGGTCCGGCGGATATGGTTGCCAGTCTCGTTGTCGCGGGTTTCAGCGATCGCTCCGAGGGTCACGATGGTCAGTTCCTGACTGCGCTGCAGGTCCAGCGTCCGGGCTTCGAGAGCATGCGTACGTTCTCTCACCAGAGCTTCGAGATGGAGATTGCGATCCGCCAGATAGATCTGAGCCTGGCGCAGGCGTAGTTGCGTGCGTACGCGTGCCAGCAGAATCGGCGGCGCTACCGGCTTGGGCACATAATCGACGGCGCCGAGTTCGAGACCGCGGATGATGTCGGCCATATCCGTGTGGCTGGAAAGAAAGATCACCGGGATCTCGGCGGTGCGGGTATCCCGCTTGAGCGCCGAGCAGACCTGATAGCCGTTCATGTCGGGCAATTCGAGGTCGAGCAGGACCAGGTCCGGTGCCGGCGACAATTGAGCCAGTTCGAGGCCCTTGCCGCCACGTGTTGCGATGCGCGTGCGAAAGTGCGGGAGAAGACATTCGTTGATGACTTCAAGGGTGGCCGGATCGTCATCGATCAGGAGAATGGTAGTCATGATCTTTCATCCAGGGTGTGGGTTGTTTCATGATCGGGGAATAGCCGTCTTGCGGCGTCGAAATCGAAACTGCGCACGCATGCCAGGGACGCGTGCAGCGGTGCTGCCCACGCCGTCTCGCCGAGTTCCGCGAGACATTCATGGATGGCGCGCTCGCTGTCGCCGTCGGCGGTCTCGAACCGGCGCAGCAGGGCCAGGATGCTTGCCGGCAGGGGTCCGGCGGGCAGCGATGTGGCGAGTGTAGGCGGCGTGTCGGCAGTGCCGCTTCCGAATGCCCGCCTGATCTGTTCGCTTGCTTCGTCGACGGCTGCCGCCAGGCCAATGATCGCCGCGTCGGCGGCTTCGTCGCGACTCGCCGCCGCCTCGACCTGGCGGGCAAAAGCCTGTGCACGGGTGATCCCGAGCATGCCGGAGCGTCCGACGAGGGCATGGGCGAGCTGGCGAACCTGTTCCCGCTGGCCGGACGCCATCGCCTGTTCGATCCTGCTGACCTCGGACCTACCTTGATCGGCAAAGTCGCGCAGCCAGTGCCGGTAGCGTGCGGCATTGCCGGCGAAGCGGGCCAGACCGGCGGCGCTGTCGATGATGCCGGGAACTGGCCAGGCGGGCATGTCCTGATCGCTGGTCGCAGGCGGTAAAGTGTCCATCGCGGTGGCGGCTTGTCGCTGCTTGTGGACGGGAATCCATTTCGCCAGCATGCGGTAGAAGGTCGGCTGGTCGAACGGTTTGCCGATGCTGTCGTTCATGCCGGCAGCACGCTGGAGACTGATTTCGTGTTCCATGATGTGCGCGGTCATGGCGATGATCGGTAGAGCCTCGAAACCGGAGTAGCTACGCAGTTCGCGGGTCGCGCTATAGCCGTCCATGACCGGCATCTGGATGTCCATCAGCACCAGATCGAAAGCGTTCGCGCCGCTCACCCGGAGATGATCGACCGCTTCCTGGCCGTTGTTGGCCATCACCGGCGTGATGCCGACAGTGCTGAGCAGGGCTTCGACGATTTCGCGGTTGATCGGATGATCATCGACGACCAGTACCCGAGCGTCGTCATAGGCTTCGGGCAGTGCCTGCAGCGCTGATTCGGCGAGGGTCGTGCCGGGCTTTGCCAGCTCCCCAGGTGCCTCCCCCAGTGCCAGCCAGAGCGTGACGCGAAAGGTGCTGCCGGAACCGGGCTGGCTGCGGGCGCAGATGTCGCCATTCATCTTCTCGGCAAGGTGCTTGCAGATCGCAAGTCCCAGGCCGCTGCCGCCGAACTTGCGCGTCATGCTGGCATCGGCCTGCGTAAAAGGCTGGAACAACTGCGTGATTTCGGGTTCGCTGAGGCCCAGACCGGTATCCTCGATATCGATGGCCAGATGCACGCGCGTCGATTCCGTGTTCAGTACACTGATCCGCAGCTCGATGCGGCCGTTGCTGGTGAACTTGATGGCGTTGCCGAGCAGGTTGAGCAGGATCTGTTCGATTCTCAGCGGGTCGCCGATCAGGACATCGGGAACCGCCGGGTCGATGCTTTCAATGAGTGTCAACCCTTTCTCTGTCACTTGGTGCATGAGCACCGACAGGCAGCGCTCGATAATGCCACGCAGGCTGAACGGGATGTTTTCGAACTTCAGTCGGCCAGCGGCGATCTTGGTCAGGTCGAGCAGATCGTTGATCAGGTGCGCCAATGACTTGCCGGCATGGCCGATCTTGTCGATGTAGTCCTGTTGCCGGGGATCACGGCTGAGTGGCCGGGCGAGTTCGGCCAAACCGATGACGGCGTTCAGCGGCGTGCGCAGTTCATGGCTGACATTGGCCAGGAAAGCGTCCTTGGCGCGGTCGGCCTGGGTCGCAGCGGCCAGCGCCGCGCTCAGGTCGGCGGTACGCTTCTCGACCTGTTCCTCGAGCTGCAACTGATGGTCGATCAGTTCGCGGGTGCGCGTGGCCACTTCGCTGGCAAGGGTGGCATGCCAGGTCTCGACACGTTCGGCCAGGGTGTTGAAGGCCGCCGCCAGGGTTGCCACTTCATCACCGCGGTGCGGCTTCGCCAGCGTCATGCGGGCGCTCAGCTCGCCCTCGGCGAGACGCTGTGCGACATTCGCCAGTTCCCGGATCGGACTCGTCACATGCCGTGCCGCCAGAACAACGATGATCAGGCCGCTGACGGTGAACAGCAGGCCGAAGAGCAGCAGTCGCCAGGCGTGCTGCTCGAGTTCGTGCAGGATCTCGTCGCGCTCGCGGCGAACCGCCAGAGTCCATCCTTCGTTGGCGGCAATGCGCACATAGCGATAGATGGCAAGGATCGATCGTCCGTTGGCCGCATTCTCGACGAAGCTGCCATCCATTCCCTGGGAAGCGGGCGGTGGCGGGTTCTCGCCCGCCCCGGCCAGCAGACGGAAGGTCGCGAGCAGTCGCTGCTGCTGATCGAAGAGTGAAGCCGAACCGGAATTTCCGAGCGAACGCAGTTCAACTCGATCGAAATTGCCCAGCAGTTCCTGTATCGACAAGCTGGCCACCAGCACCCCGAGCAACTTGCCGGTGGGGATCCCAGCGGCGTCCCGCTCGAGGACCTGACGGGCGATGATCAGGCTGGGTTCCCCGGCGACCGTCGGACCGGTGGTTTCGATATGTTCGACGAGACCCGGCGTCAACAGGCGCCCGAGCAGCTCGGTGTTGGCGAAGGGGTATCCGACCAGGGTCGCGTCGCTGGCAGCCAGCACGCGCCCGTCACCCGTTGACACCAGCGCCAGGTATTCGTAGGCATCCGGGTAGGCGCCCATCACCGAATCGAGGTGGCGACTGGCAGCGGCAGACGCTGCTTTCGTCTGTGGCTTGGCCAGTGCCTGCATGATGTCATGGCTTCCGGAGAGAATGCGCAGATCGCCCCGGCGTTCCCGCAGAGCGGTCTGGATCTGCGTGCTGCGGCTGTCGGCACTCAGTTCGAGCGCCTGCCTGGCTTCGGCCAGGTGGGTCTGGTTGGCTCCCGGTAGGCCGAAGAACGGCAATCCGTACAGCCAGGCCGTGAGCAGGGCGGTGATCGCCAGCACCAGCAGTGTGCCGAACAGGCCGGCGACGCGCAAGACGATGCCGGTGCCTGGCGAGCTCCGGTTCACGGCGATGTTCTCTTCGGCAGGAGGCATGCTAGGGCTCGTAGTCGAAGACATACGGGCGATAGCGGGCGGGCGCAGCCGAGACTTGCTGCAGTCCGTCGTAGGCAAAAGCCATGGCCAGGCGCTCCCAGGAGGTGTTCGCAGGCAGCTTGCCAAGCCGTTGCAGGAAATTGAACTCGCCGAGCAGGGGTTGACGATCGCCAATTGCGGCCGGGATGGCCGGCGCAGCGGGTACCTCGATAATTTCGCGGCGGGCGATCGTCACTGCCTGTGCCAGGGTCAGCGCGGGTGCCTGGCCGCTGAAAGCGCTGCCGTCGTGCATTGCCCAGCGGACGGCGGATTCAATGTTCTTGCGGTTCTGGCGCATCCATTCGAGTGCGCGGATCAGCGCGGCGACCAGATGCCTGGCCGCCTCGGGATGCCGTTTCACGAAGCGTCTGGTGAGCACCAGATAGTCCGAGCTGGGACCGCGGAAGACGATGCGTGCCTGCGGAAGGCTGGCCAGGGCGATGGTCGGTGCCGGTTCCCAGGCGGCAAACCCATCAATCCGTCCTTGCGCCAGCGCAGCAGGCATTTCGTCAATGGCCAGAGGGACCAGCGTCACATCCTGCTCACTCAGCCCGACGCTGGCCAGCGCCTGCAGCAGCGTGTAATGTGCGCTGGAGTCCGGCACATATGCCAGGCGCTTGCCCTGCAGGTTGGCCAGCAAGCCCTCCTGGCGCGCGACCAGTGCCGTCGCGCTGCGTTTGGTGAGGCCGGCAATCGCGACATCGGTACGTGCCGCCAGGAGGATTGTCGGCAGGTCGCCGAGCAGCCCGGCCTCGAGCCTATCATCGGCCAGAAGATCAAGCATGTCGCTGCCGCGCCGGAACGCGAAAGTGGCCAGCGGCTGGCCGAGTTCTTCGAGCCGGCGCTTGAGGATTCGATCACGCTGCACCAGCGCACCGATCATGGCTGCCGGAAAACCAAGGGGCTGTACGCCGATGTCGACAGAAGCAGCGTTCCGGGGCAGTGCGTAGCGCGCGAAATACTCCTCACCGGCCGCGGCAGGGCTGGTACAGAAAAGCCAGAGCAGCAGGAGCAGTCCGCTCCAGTCGCGCAGCCTCGTCATCCGGTTTCCTCGTGGCCGGCAAGGAGTTGCCGCGCGGTCTCGAAATCGAATTTCTGCGCTGCTGCCCGCGCCGCTTGCAGCAGCGGTTCCCAGTCGCTATTCGGCAGTTCCGCAAGACAGCTTTCGATCGCCGTGACGCTGCCGCCATCCGCGTCCTGCAGCAGGCGCAGCAGGGTTGCCACCGAGGCGGGCACCGGTCCGGTGGGTTTTCCCCCCGTTGGCGGTCTGGCCGCTTGGTGGGTCGCCTGCCGAGGGATGGTTTTGGCGAGCACCGCCTGGATGCCGGCGCTCATCGCCTCGATCGACTGCGCCAGTTGCCGGCGCAGCGCACGGCCCGCCGGACTGTTCGCCTTGCCGGCCCGCAGTACCTGCTCGAGCGCCTCGGCCAGAGCTTGCAGTTCATGCATGCCGAGCGTACCGACGCGACCCCTGAAGGCATGCATTGCCTGTCTCGCCGACTCGCTCGCACCACCAGCCAGCAGGGTGTCGATGGTCGCGGCGAAGCCGGCCGATTCGTCGACGAATTCTCGCAGCCAGTGACCGTAACGGGCGCGGTTGCCGGCGAATCGCCGCAGTGCCGTAGCACTGTCGAGGCCGCCGATCGCCGCCCACTCGTTCTCGCCAGCGTCGACAGCGGAGGTCGCAGGTAGCACCGCTGTGCTTGGGGTAACCCCCTGCACAGCCAGCCAGCGCGCTAGCAGTGCAAAAAAAGCCGGCAGTGAAAACGGTTTGCCAAGGTGATCGTTCATGCCTCCGGCCAGGTACACTTCCTTTTCGTGTACCATCGTGTGCGCCGTCATGGCAACGATCGGCAGCGTGGCGAAACCCGGCAGCGCACGGATTCGACCGGTGGCTGCAAGGCCGTCGAGAACCGGCATCTGGATGTCCATCAACACCAGGTCGAAAGCCTGAGGGCCAGCCTCGCGGAGAATGTCCACCGCCTGCTGGCCGTTCTCGGCGAAACGCGGCACGATGCCGACGCTGCCCAGCAGCTCGAAGACCAGCTCGCGATTGAGCGGCTGATCATCGACTACCAGCACCCGCGCTGCCGGATAATGCGCCGGCGGGCCAGCGGCAACGGCCGAGTCTTCGCCGGTCGGACACTCGCTGGCGGTCGTCACGCCCAGGCGCAGGCGGACGCGGAAGCATGTGCCCTGGCCCGGCTGGCTGCTGACTTCGATCGAACCCTGCATGCCTTCGGCGAGTTGCTTGCAGATCGCCAGGCCCAGGCCAGTGCCGCCGTGCTTGCGGGTGATCGACGGGTCGGCCTGGACGAACGGCTGGTAGATGCGGGCGATCTCGCTCTCGCTCATGCCGATTCCCGAATCCTCGACCTCGATCAGCAAGCCGGCCTGCTGAGCGTCGAGGTCCTCGATCGCGATGCGTACCACGATCCAGCCGGTCTCGGTGAACTTGAGCGAGTTGTTGAGCAGATTGAGCAGAATCTGTTCGATACGCAGCGGGTCGCCGACCAGCCATTCGGGAAGTCGCTCGTCGATCCGGCTTTCGAGATTCAAGCCCTTCTCTATGGCATGGTGTCCGATCACCGACAAGGCGCGCGCGACGGTCTTCCGGAGACTGAACGGGGTTTTTTCCAGGCGCATCTCGCCGGCCGCGATCTTGGTCAGATCGAGCAGATCGTTGATGATCGCCAGCAGCGTCTGGCCGGCGTCCCTGATCTTTTCCAGGTATTCGCGTTGGCGGGAGGCGTCGTTGTGGTTCAGCGCCAGCGCCGAGAGTCCGATGACCGCGTTGAGCGGTGTGCGCAGTTCATGGCTGACGTTGGCGAGAAAGGCGTTCTTGACCCGGTCGGCGATTTTCGCCGCTTCCAGTGCCGCCTGCAGGGCGCGGTTCTGCAGGTAGAGGCGAAGAAACACTTGCGTCTTGGCGCGCAGCAACTGGTCCTTGATCGGCTTGGTCAGATAATCGGTGGCGCCCGTCCGGTAGCCATGAATACGATCCTCCGGGCTGTTGTGGGCGGCGGTGATGAAGATCACCGGCGTATCGGCGGTCTGCGGATTGGCGGACAGTCGTTCGCAGACCTCGAAGCCGTCCATCTCGGGCATCTGCACGTCGAGGAGGATCAGTGCGAATTCCTCTTCAAGGGTGATCGCCAGAGCGTCGAAACCGTTGCTGGCCTCGACGATCGTCGCCTCGACACCCCTGAGGGCAGTGCGGATCGCCAGGCGGTTGGCAGCCAGGTCATCGACGACGAGGATCTTCGGAACGCCGTTCATTTCGACCCCGCCATGGTTTTTCGGAAAACCCGCAGTTCGGGCTGCAGCGGCACCCAGGTACGCTCCCGGTCAAGGATCGATTCGGTGCTGCCGAGGACCAGGAAGCCGCCGCGCTGCAGGCTGCGTTCGAACAGGTCGAGGGCCCGTGCCTGCAGTGCCGCGCCGAAGTAGATCAGGACGTTGCGGCAGATCAGCAACTGCGTTTCCAGGAAGGCATCATCGGTGACCAGGTTATGCTCGACGAATTCAATCGCTTGCAGGATCTCTGCACGAATGGCCATGGTCTCATCGCCGTCATGGCCAGGGGCATCGAAATAATCGTCGAGGCTGGCGCGGCCGCCAGCCGCCAGATAGTTGGCCCGCCACTGCGCGAACTGGTTCGCCAGCCAGCGGCCGCGGCGCGCGATCCTGAGCAGGTCGGCGTTGATGTCGGTGGTGATCAGCCGCGCCTTGAACGACAGACCACATTCGTGCAGCAGGATGGCGAGCGAATAGCTTTCCTGGCCATAGCCACAGCCGACCTGCCAGATGTTGATGCGCGGGAAGCTGTCGAGTTCCGGCATCACCTGTTCGCGGAGATACTTCCACACCGGTGGATCGCGGAAGAATTCGGATACCGGCACCGATAATGTGTTGATCACGGTCTGTGCCACCTGTTCGTCGTGCAGCAGAGCCGGCAGCAATTCAACCAGGCTGCCGATCTGGAAGGTATCGACCAACTGCCTGAGCCGGCGGATCAATGAGGCGCGGTCGTAACCGCTAAAATCGTAGCCATAGCGCTCGCGCAGCAGCAAGAGCAGCAGGTCGGCCTCGATGGCCTCGATTGGGCGCGCGGATTCTCTTTTCAGAGCCATTTTTCGAGCAACTGCAACAGGCGGTCGATATCGACCGGTTTGGCGAGGTAATCGCTGGCGCCGGCGGCGAGGCAGAGCTCGACGTCGCCGGGCATTGCCTTGGCGGTGACGGCGATGATCGGGATCTGGCCGGAGCTGCCGCCGCGCATTCTCCGGATCAGTTCGTAGCCATCCATGCCGGGCATCATGATGTCGGTCAGGACCGCAGCGAACTGGCCGGTGGCCATCATTTCCATCGCCTGTGCGCCGCTGCCGGCGACGCTGACGGCAAAGCCGCGAGCGCGCAGTGCTTTCGACAGCGCCGACTGGTTGCGAACGTCGTCATCGACGATCAGCAGCGCTTCGTGCCGCGCCCTTGCGGCCGCCGGTGCGGCGTCGGATTCCATCGTCTGCCGGGCGACCGCGAGCAGGACTTCCTCGCGCAGGCGCGAGCTTGCCTGGCCGTTGAGCCGTCCCTTGGAGATTACCGCGTCGGCGTGCGCATGCAGCCGCAGCAGTTCGGCGTCGTCGAGGTCGCGTGCCGAGTAGACCACCACCGGCGGTGGCTGTGGCGTGGCGGCAGCTTGTTCGAGCCATTCGAAGCCGCTCATGTCGGGCAGCATCAGGTCGAGGATGACAGCATCGTAACGCGTGGCGGCGATTGCCGCCAGACCGTCGCTGCCATTGTGTACCTGACTGAGTTCGATGTTCGTCTCCTTGAACAGGACGCGCACCGCCTGGCTGCTCGCCTGATCGTCTTCGATCAGCAGCACCTGCCGCTGGCGGGCGGACTGGGCGGCTGGCACCGGCGAGCGGTCGAGCATGTCGCGGAGTGCGGCCAGCACTGCGTCGCGGGTGATCGGCTTGCGGATGTAGCCGGCAGCGCCGAGTGCCGCTGCCTCGCCGGTGTCGGCCGCACCGGAGATGATGTACACGGGAATGTCGGCGCTGTCCGGGTTGGACTTCATCCGGCGCAGGACCTCGAGGCCCGGGATGCCGGGCAGACCGAGGTCGAGCAGCACGCCGGCCGGGCGCTCGGCGGCGATCAGTTCGAGCGCCTTTTCCCCGCTATTCACCGCCAGTACGGCGTAGCCGAGCGTTTCGATCAGGCGGGTGACGAGCATCACCAGGTGGCCATCGTCTTCGACGACCAGGATCAGCGTGTGGCGGTCGGCGGTGGCCGGCCGCGCGGCCACCGCCGGTGCTGCAGGTACGGGAGGACTGCTGCCGCAAGAGACGATATCCGGCAGGTGTACCGAGAAGCGGCTGCCGCTGCCGGGTGTGCTCTCGATGTCGATGCGGCCGCCCAGCAGTGCGACGAGTTGGCGGCTGATCGCCAGACCCAGGCCGGAGCCGCCGTACTTGCGTGCGCTGCTGCCATCGACCTGCTGGAAGGCATTGAAGATGCGTTCGATCTGGTCGGCTGCAATGCCGATGCCGCTGTCGATGATGTCGAAACGCAGTCCCCTGTCCTCGGCACACAGCACGAGCCGCACCGACCCCCGGTCGGTGAACTTGATGGCGTTCGACAACAGGTTGGTCAGGATCTGGGTCAGCAAGCGGCGGTCGCTGTGGATCATGGGTACTGCGGTGGCTTCGACTTCGATCGAGAATGCAATCGACTTCTTGGCCGCGAGCGGCTCGAACAGGCGGCGCAGGTAAAGGAGGATCTCGGAGACCGGAAAATCCCTGATCAGCATTTCGACCTTGCCGGCCTCGATTCTCGACAGGTCGAGAATGTCATTGATCAGTGACAGGAGCTGGCTGCCGCTCTCATGGATGACGCTCGCCGACTCGACTTCATCGTCATCGAGATGGCCGGTCGCATTCTCGGCGAGATGCTTGGCCAGGATCAGGATGCTGTTCAGCGGGGTGCGCAGTTCATGCGACATGTTGGCCAGGAACTGCGATTTGTAACGGTTGGCCTGCGCGAGTTCGCGCGCCCGCGTCTCGGCCTCGCTGCGGCCGAGTTCGAGTTGCCGGCCCTGCGCTTCCAGACGGCGGTTCTTCTCTGCCAGTTCCTCCTGCCGCACCCGCAGTTCCTCCTGAGTGCCGCGCAGGGTCGCATTCTGTGCCTTGAGTTCGTCGGACTGGGCACGCATTTCGTCGCTCAGCGCCAGCATTTCGCTGTTCCTGTCGGCAAGTTCCGCCTTCTGCTGGCCCAGGAGCTTGGCCTGCAGGCGACTTTCATCGAGCAGCGCGAGATTGCGCTCGGCGGCTTCGATGTTCGCCAGATGCAGTCCGAGCGGGCCCACCAGGGCCGCCAGAAAAGCGTGCTCATCGGGCGACAGCCGGCGCGTCGCCGCCAGCTCGACGACCGCCAGCGTCTGGTTCTGATGCGTGATCGGGTAAAGCACGAGTTCATCGGGAGGGAACTCGGCCAGTCCGGTGGCGATCATCATCAGACCGCCGCCCACCGGCGCCAGGATCACTGCCTGGCCATCGCGGGCGCACTGGCCGACCAGCGATTCACCGGGCGCGAAGCGGTCCTGCGACTGGCTGCGCCGGGCCAGTCCCTGGGCGCCGGCACGCCGGTAGTGGCCGTCGGCGTCGCGCAGAAAGAGGGTCGCGACGGGAACGTCAAGCTGCCGCCGCAGATGGCCGAGCAGGGTATCGGCCACATCGGCCAGGGTTTCTTCCTGGCTGACGGCGGTGGTCAAGGTGGCGACGTTTTCGTGAATCCAGCGGTCGCGCGCAACCGCCTCGGACATCTTGCGGAAACTTTCCGCCGCCTTGGCCATGTCGCCTATCTCGTCCTGGCGGTCGAGACCGGGAATCGCCGTTTTCTCGCCGCTGGCCAGGCGCCCCAGTGCCGTCTGCATTGCCAGCACCGGCTGGAGCAGTCGCCGGCCACCGACGACCGCGATGGCGGTCGCTGCCCCGGCAATCAGCAGGCCGCTGCCGAGCATCAGCCATTGCAGCGAATACAGGCTGGACAGCGCTTCGTCACGGCTGATCTTGGCGATCACGCCCCAGCGTGGCTGGTCGCCGAGGGCGCCGGCAAAGGGCTGCAACTGGCGGTAGGCGATGAACGAGGGCTGGCCGCGATAATCGATGAGCTGATCGCTGCCGTCGTTGCCGGCGAGCACGCGGTTGACGGCCTCGGTCTGCAGTTGCCGCTTGAGGACCGAAGATTCCTGGTCGAAAAAAGTGTTGGTCAGCATCCAGCCGCCGCTGCCGACGACAAAGGCTTCACCGCTCTGGCCGAGTCCGGCCTTGAAGTGCATGTGCCGGTCGAGCGGTTCGAAAGCGATCTGCGCCACCAGCGCTCCCAGCGGCTGACCGGTCTCGGGTTCGATGACGGGGATGGCGAGGAACATCGCCGGCCGGTTGCCCGCGGCCGCGTAGTGTTCGGCGTCGGCAAAGGCCGGGACGCCGCTGACTGCCTGGCGCAGGGCGATCACCGCCACGCGCGCCAGGCTGCTGTCCTTCCATGGCCCGGTAAACAGGTTGGTCGCAAAATCGTGATCCTTGAGCAGGGAATAGACGACATGGCCTTGCCGGTCGACCAGCAGTATGTCTTTCCAGCCATAGACGGCATGGCGCCTGCGGAAGAACACATCATGCTCGCGGTGCGCCTGTTGGTAGCCACGACGGCAGGGATTGTTGGCGAGACTGGCGGCGTGCTCTGCGTCACTGTCGTATAACTGCTGGAGTTGGCTGTCGGCGTTGGCGCCGCAGGCGGCGAAGGCGGTGGCAAACTGCTGCATGGCCGCGATTACGGCAGGGGCGTTGCCCATGCTGACGATATCATTGCGCATCCGTTCGAAGTGATTGTGAATATCTTCGCGGCGCGCCTCGGCGACCGCCGCCAGCGCCCGTTCGGCGGCGTCCTGCAGCGCGTTGCGGGCGACCAGGGTAACGATCGCCAGCAACAGCGAAACGGCAGCGATTGCCGGCAGCACCGTCTGGAGGAGCAGTTTTGAACCCAGTTTCATGTCGGCGCCCGAATCATTTCGGCGAGGATCTGCTTCGCCGCTTCAAAATCGAAACCTTCCGCTTTCGCCAGCGCTGCCTGCAGCGGCGCTTGCCAGTCGCGATCCGGCAGTTCCGCAAGGCAGGCGGCGATGGCCGCGGCGCTACCGCCGTCGGAAGCCTCCAGCAGGGGCAGCAGGGCCGCGATCGCGGGCGGCATCGGCCCTTCTGGCCGCGCCGCCGCCGCCGTGACCGGCCTGCCGGAGCCGAGTGCTGCCTGCAGGCTGACGCGCATGCGTTCGATCGACTGTACCAGTTGCGGGCGGATTGCGCTGCCATAATTATTGTCCGGATGGCTGTCCGGAGTGCCGTCTGTTTCGCCACCAGCTTCGCTGGCTCGTAGAAACTGCTCGAGTGCCGCTGCCAGATCGTGCAGCTCAGTCATGCCGAGCGTCCCGACGCGGCCCTTGAAAGCGTGCACCATCTGCCTTGCCGCCGCGTACTCCCGATCGCGCAGCAGCGCGTCGAGCCTGGCGATGAAGTCCGCCGAATCCCCGACGAATTCGCGCAGCCAGTACCGATAACGCGCGTCATTGCCGGCAAAGCGCTGCCGTGCCGCGCTGGCGTCCAGACCGCCGATTTCTGACAGTTCTCCGTCGCCATCACTACCGCACTCGACACCGGCCACGGGTGCAGTCGGTACCGGCGGGGCCTCGGCGCGGTGCGCCAGCCACCTGGCCAGCAGCGCAAAGAAACTTGGCAGGGCGAACGGTTTGCCGAGATGGTCATTCATCCCTTCGTCCAGGTACATCTGCTTTTCGTGTTCCATCGTGTGTGCCGTCATGGCGGCGATCGGCAGCGTCGCAAAACCCGGCAGTGCACGGACCCGGCGCGTTGCCGTGAGGCCGTCGATGACCGGCATCTGGATGTCCATCAGGACCAGATCGAAGGCTTCAGGACCGCACTGGCTGAGGATGTTGATTGCCTCCAGGCCGTTCTCGGCGAAGCGCGGGACAATGCCCACTTGGGCCAGCAAATCGAAGACGATCTCGCGGTTGAGGGGTTGATCATCGACCACCAGGACGCGCGCGTCGTGGTAATGCGTCGGCAGGGCCTGGACTTCCGGCGCCTTGTCGCCGTCGGGAAGGTCGCTTTCGGTTGCCAGGGCAAGTGTCAGACGGACGCCAAAGCATGTGCCTTCGCCCGGCCGGCTCCTGACCTCGATCAAGCCGTGCATGCCTTCGACGAGTTGCTTGCAGATCGCCAGGCCCAGGCCGCTGCCACCGTACTTGCGCGTGATCGACAGGTCGGCCTGGACGAAAGGCCGGTAGATACGGGCGATCTCGCTTTCACTCATGCCGATTCCCGAATCCTCGACCTCGAGCAACAGACCGGCGCGCTGCGCGTCGAGGTATTCGACGATGATGCGTAGGATGATGCCGCCGGTGTCGGTGAATTTGATCGAATTGTTGAGCAGGTTGAGAAGAATCTGTTCGATGCGCAGCGAATCGCCGACCAGCCTTTCGGGAAGCCGTTCGTCGATCTGCGCTTCGAGCCGCAGCTCCTTTTCGGCGGCGCGATGGCTGATGACCGAGAAAACGCGCGCGGCGGTCTGACGGAGGCTGAACGGCTGCGCTTCAAACCTCATCTTGCCGCTTGCGATCCGGGTCAGATCGAGCAGATCGTTGATGATCGACAGCAGCGTCTGGCCAGCATCGCCGACCTTTTCCAGGTACTGGCGCTGGCGGGCGTCGGTGCTGCCCTGCAGGGCCAGTGCCGAGAGCCCGATGACGGCGTTGAGCGGTGTCCGCAATTCGTGGCTGACGTTGGCGAGGAATGCGTCTTTGACCTGGTCGGCGATCTTTGCCGCTTCCAGCGCGCTGGTCAGTTCGGCCGTGCGGCGTTTGACGAGGTCTTCGAGGTGTTCCTGATGTTCTTCGAGTTGGAGCTTGATCTGTCGTTGTTCGGTGACGTCCTGCTTGACTCCGAGAAAGTGGGTGATCGTTCCGTGCTCGTCGACGATCGGCGAGAGCAAGGCTTCTTCCCAGAACAGTTCGCCATTTTTGCGCCGGTTGAGGAGCGTGCCGCGCCATTCGCCGCCCGCGAGCAGCTTGTCCCACATTTCCCGGTAGGTTTGCAGCGAGGTCTGGCCGGATTGCAGCAGGCGCGGGTTCTGGCCGATAACCTCATGCCACGAATAACCGCTGGCCTGGACGAAACGCGGATTGACATATTCGATCAGACCTCCGCGACTGGTGATGACGATCGACACCGGGCTCTGCTCGACCGCCTGCAGCAACTTGTGGACTTTTTCCTCGGCGGCCCGGCGTTCGGAAATGTCGGCGAAGATCCAGATGCTTCCCTCGTGTGGATGCGCGGGGTCGATTGCCCGTCCGTTCAGCACGCCCCAGAAAGTCTGGCCGTCCTTGTGTTGCAAGAGAACTTCCTCGCAATGGCTCCTGCCGGCACCGCAGTCGGCGTAGGCGCGCTCGCCGACGGCCTCGAAGATGGCGCGCGAGGCATACAGGCACTCGGTCGATTGCCCGGACAGCTCGCCGGCGCCATAGCCAAAGATTTCCTCGAAGCGGCGATTGCACGAAACCACCCGCCGGTGTTTCAGGTAGGTGATGCCGACCAGCGCGTTTTCCAGGATCGTCTGATGTTCGGCGAGCAATTGCCGGGTCTGCTCGCGCTGCTCGTGTTCGCGGCTGACGTCGAACATCAGCCCGCGCAACCTCGTCGGCTGGCCGTCCTCGGCGATGACCCGAACCCGGTCGTGTAGCCAGATCGTATGTCCGTCGGCGGCGACGAAACGATATTCCAGATCATAGGGCAGCCCTTGCTCGCTGCGACTCGTGCGGTAGGCGCTTGCCCAGGCCCGGTCGTCCGGGTGCAGATGCGCCACCCAGAAGTCGGCCTGTGCCCAGTCGGCAACCGGAAAACCCAGCAGGCGTTCGGCCTGGGAACTGACGAAGGTGAATTGCAGAGTCCGGGCATCGGCCTCCCAGACGATGCCGTCGATCGACTGCACGAGTTCCTCGTGCCGCCTGCTCAGGCGCTGCATTCGCTGGCTCATGCGGGAGGCAAAGACCCTGGCGAGGAGGAACAGCCCGGCCGTGGTCAGCAGCACCGCGATGCTGGTGATCCAGGCGTGTTGCTGCTGGCGGAGCAGCAGTGGCGTGATGTCGAAGCGGATGCTGATGCCGCCACGCACATCGCCGACCCGGTAGTCCATGTCCTGATGGCAGCGCAGGCAAGCGGTCTCGACCAGCAAGGGAGCCATGTAGCGGAATTCGCTCCCATCACCGCTGCGGAGCATCGCGAAACGTTCCTTCTCGCCGGCCGCGAAACCCGCGAGTGCCGCGCGTTCCCAGTCGTCGGCGGCGTTGTCGGGGTTCTTCAGTTGCAGGCTGGTAATGTGAAAACGGTAGTCGCCATCGCGCGCCGCCAGTTCCGAGATCTCTCGCGTCATCAGCGCCGGATTGCGCAGGGTGTAGGTCTTGCCGTTGGTCGCCGTGATGTCGGGGTCCTGCAGGTACGGATTGCTTTCGATCCCGGCGCGTTTTTCCACATAGACCCCGCCGTGCTCGGCGTTCCATCTCCGGGTCAGGACGATGTCGCGGAAATGCGCGCGTGCGCGCGTGAGCACGAACTCTTCGACCATCGCCTCTTCATTGGCCAGCTCAAGGAAAATCACCGCCATGCCGGCGACGATCAGCAGTAAGCCGATCTTCAGCAGAAAGCGATACTGCAACCATTTCCCGGTCATCCATTGACGCGTATTCAAAGCGGATTCGAACGCCAGCGTGCCAAGGCTGTAGCCAGTTGGCGATCCGAGGTTTCGACGTGATCGATCAGCCAGCGCTTGATGAACCCGGCAATCGCCGCGGCGCTGACGATGCCCTCGTTCATTTCTTCGATCTGGGCACGGACCTCGTCGAACAGGTGTACATGTTCCTTCTGGTGGCGGGCCGAAAATTCGTAGTGGATATCCAGCATCAGTTGTTCTTCGCGGGCGAAGTGATCACGGGTGAGGGATTCGAGTTCAACCAGCAGGGCCTGGGTGGCAAGCCGGTCAGAGCGCTCGCTCGCCTCCTGCAGGCGATTGAGCAGGCCGACCATGGCGCGATGATCGTTGTCAATCTCGGTGTGCCCGATTTCCAGTGCTGCGCTCCATACCAGTGGTGCCATGGTGTCATCTGTCCAATAAGTTTGCGGATAAAAGCCTGGTCGCTTGGTCTGCAACCGGCTGTTGCGGCCGTTTTCGCGGATCTTTCCCGCCATTTCGTGCAATTCATTGATCAACAAGATGATAATTACATTGGCGGGCATTTGGATGGAAAAAATCCTGGAAAAGTTCGGTTCAGTTTGCCGATCAGAGGGTAAACATGGGCGTACCCTCTGTTGAAGGATGACCCCTCACGGCGCCCGAATTCTCGACAGACTCGGGAAAGCGCTCAGCCGCCAGCGGGCGGCTGAAGAAATATCCCTGGTAGTAGTCGCAGCCGTGCTCTTCGAGAAAAGCGAGCTGCTCTGCCGTCTCGACGCCTTCGGCGACCACCGAGAGGGACAGCGAATGCGCCATGGCAATGATCGTCGCGGCGATCTCGGCGTCGCCGGTGTCGGTGATGACGTCACGGATGAAACTCCGGTCGATCTTCAGCTTGTCGATCGTGAAGCGCTTGAGGTAGCTGAGCGAGGAATAGCCGGTGCCGAAATCGTCGATCGACAGGCGCACGCCGAGCGCACGAATGCGATTGAGGATGGCGACGGCCCGCTCGCCATGCTCGATGAGGATGCCCTCGGTGATCTCCAGTTCGAGAAAGCAGGCGTCGAGACCACTGTCCGCCAGGGTCTGGCGAAGCAGTTCCGGGACATCCTGCAAAAAGAACTGTCGCGGCGAAATATTGACGGCGATGGTCCGCAGCGCACGCCCGGCGTCGAGCCAGGCCCGCATTTGCCGGCACGCCGCAGCCAGTACCCAGGCGCCGATCGGAGCAATCAGTCCACAGTCCTCGGCGACCGGAATGAAGTGGATCGGTGCGATCATTCCCTGCTCGGGATCGTACCAGCGCAGCAGTGCTTCCGCGCCGATCACCGCGCCGCTGTGGGCCTCGATCAGCGGCTGGTAATGCAGGAGCAGATGGCCGAGGTCGATCGCCCGCCGCAGGCGCGATTCCAGGTGCATGCGTTCGAGGGTGCGTTTGGTCAGCGCTTCGGTGTAGAAGCAGAAGGTCTTGCGTCCTTGCGCCTTGGCCAGATTGACTGCGGTGTCGGCGTTGCGCAGCAGCAGCGCCGGATCGCTGCCGTCGTCGGGCGAGATGCTGATGCCGACGCTGGCGCTAAGATAGATCTCGTCGCTGCCGGCGATCCGGAAAGGCGCCTCGAGCGCCTTGAGCAGGTCACTGGCGACGACGGCGGCATCGGCTGCGACCTCGATTTCTTCCATCAGGACCGCGAATTCGTCGCCATGCACCCGCACCAGCGTGTCCTCATCGCGTAGCCGCAACTTGAAGCGTTCAGTGATCGCAACCAGCAGCACATCGCCGAACTCGTGCCCGAACGAGTCGTTGATGTTCTTGAAGAGGTCAAGGTCAAAGATCAGGAGCGCCATCTTGTGATGGTGACGCCGCGCCCTTTCGAAGGCGTGCTCGAAACGGATGTTCAGCAGGCTGCGGTTGGGCAGCTTGGTCAAGGGGTCGTGGTAGGCAATGAATTCGGCTTGTATCTCGGCGTTGCGCAGGCGGCTGATGTCGGTGAATACCCCGATGTAGCGTTCGATCTGACCATACTCGTTGTGCACCGCACTGATCGTCAGCCATTGCGGGTAGGTTTCGCCGGTCTTGCGGCGGTTGCAGAGTTCACCCTGCCAGAAGCCGGTGCTCGTCAGTTCGTTCCAGACCATGCGGTAGAACGCCTCGTCATGATGTCCGGACTTGAGGATGCTGGCATTCTGGCCGATGGCTTCCTCGCTGGTGTAACCAGTGATTTGCGTGAAGGCCTGATTGACGGCCACGATGCGGGCGTGGACGTCGGTAATCGCCACGCCGTCGCGCGTCAGTTCGAACACCTTGGCCGCTTGCCGCAAGGATTCCTCGCTTCGCCGGATCGCAGTGATGTCATCGACGATCACGGCAAACTGCCCGATTTCCGGGCAGTAGGCGGTGACCCGGTAATAACGTTCGAGTTCGGCGCTGTAATCATCGAACTGCTGACTGTCGCCGGTCAGCGCGACTTCACCGTAGCGCTCGATCCACTGAGGTTCGAGCTGCGGCAGCACTTCGCGAACCCGCCGGCCGACGAGCCTGCTCCTGGAGAGGCCGGTAATCGCCTCGAATGCCGGGTTGACGTCGATGAAGCGATAATCGCAGGGCTGGCCTTCGCCATCGAGGAGGATCTCATGCAGCGCAAAACCCGAGGGCAGGGCATCGAACAGCTTGCGCAGGCCTCGCTCGTCGATCGTCGGGCGGGCTGTCTGGTCGATCATTGGGTGGGATGCCTTGACAGGATCGCTGCCAATATGGACTGAGGGCATGATTTCTTCCTGTGGAGATCAGTCGGTCCTTGCGCCTTCACTGTCGCCCGGCAATGCTGGTTCAGAAACGCTCGAAGTCGTGGCTGGCCAGCGCCAGGGTGGCGACGCGGGCCGTTCTTCCGCTGCGTGCGGGCGCCGCCTGTGGAGGGGTGGACGGGGACGCTCGCCGCGTGCTTGCCACGCCGCGGCCTTCCTCCGCCAACCGGAAGAAAGTCATCAGCTCCTGCAGTTGCGCGGCCTGGCTGCCGAGTTCCTCGGCGGTGGCGGCGAGTTCTTCGGAAGCCGAGGCGTTCTGCTGCGTCGCCTGGTTGAGCTGCCCCATCGCGCCGTTGATCTGGCCGACGCCGGAACGCTGCTCCTGCGAGGCGGCGGCGATCTCCTGGACGAGATCGGAGGTCTTCTGGATCGACGGTACCATTTCGCCGAGCAGCGACCCGGCCTGTTCGGCGAGTTTCACCGACTCCTTGGCGACGTGGCCGATTTCCTGCGCGGCCACCTGCGAGCGTTCGGCGAGTTTTCTCACCTCGGCGGCGACGACGGCGAAACCCTTGCCGTGTTCGCCGGCGCGCGCGGCCTCGATGGCGGCGTTCAAGGCCAGCAAGTTGGTCTGGTAGGCAATTTCGTCGACGATGCCGATCTTGTCGGCGATGGTCTTCATGGCTTCGACGGTGCGGCCGACGGCTTCGCCGCCTTCGATCGCCTGCCGCGAAGCGGCCGAGGCCATGCCGTCGGTGACCTTGGCGTTCTCGGTGTTCTGGACGATCGAGGCGCTCATCTGTTCCATGCTGGCCGTCGTCTCCTCGACCGAAGCCGCCTGTTCGCTAGCCGACTGCGAGAGCGACTGGGCGGTCGCCGAGACTTGCCCTGAGGCGTTCGAGAGGTTGTCGGCGGCGGTGCGGACTTCGCCGATGATCTCGCCGAGCTTGCCGACCATGGTCTGCATCGCCGACATCAACTGACCGACTTCGTCCCTGCCCTGCGCGTCGACCCGGACCGTCAGGTCGCCTTCGGAAATGGCATTGGCCGCGTGTACCGCGGCATTGACCGGCACCGTGATCGAGCGCGTGACCCAGACGGCGAAGCCGGTGCCGAGGAACAAAGCCGCCAAGGCGAGCATCAGGATGAGGAAATTGGCCTGCTGGGCGGATTTCCCAGCCTCCTCGCCAGACTTGTTCATCAATTCGGTCTGGAAGTCGGTCAGCTTTTTGATCGAAGCCATGAATTCGAGTTGAGACTTACGCATTTTGCCGAGCAGGTGGGTGGTGGCCGTGTCGATCTTGCCAGCCTTGACGATCTCGATGAAATTGTTCGTGTCGCTAACATATTCCTGGCGCAGAGCGATCGAGTCGGCGATGAGCTTCTTGCCGGTTTCTGAAGTGATCGTTTTCTCGAGTTGCCCGAAACGTTCACTGACGACCTTGCGAGCCTCTTCTAGCCTATTGAATTCCTTGTTGATTTCGCCCACGTCCTTGAACAGCAGCACGTTGCGCGATGTGCGCGCAACAATATTGACCTGCTCGATGATGTCTTTGGCCAAGACGGTCTTGGGAAACTTGTCGTCGACCACGTCGTTGATTTCTTGATTGAGCATCTGGATGCGGTAGTAGGACACTGCCGCGAGAATGGACATCAGCATCAGGACGATGCCGAAGCCGAAGCCCAAACGGGCGCCGATTTTGAGATTCTTGAACATGAGGGTTGATCTCCAGTGAAAGGCAGGGTGATGACTGAAATCAATCAGTACGATGATTTCCTTGACGTTGAGGACGCCGACGGCGAACATCTCGCCGCCGAGAACGAAGATGAGGTGTTGCGGCGGGTTCTCGGCCGCTGCCGGCAGCGCGGCCGCGCCGCGCCGCGCCGCGCCGGGTGACCGCGTTGGCAGCGGGTCGGGCAGGTGAAATCGGGGTCATGGCCGGGGTCTTCCTCAGAAACGTTTGAAATCGTGCTCGTCCGGCGTCGGCGCGGTGCCGTGGGCCGGTACCCTGGAGCGTGCGGGCGTCGCCTGCCGGGCAGCCGGCGCGGCGCGGCGCGCAGTCGGGGCGTGGCGATCGGCCTCGGCGAGTCGGAAGAAAGTCATCAGCTCCTGCAGTTGCGCGGCTTGGCTGCCGAGTTCCTCGGCGGTGGCCGCGAGTTCTTCGGAGGCCGAAGCATTCTGCTGCGTCGCCTGGTTGAGTTGCCCCATCGCACCGTTGATCTTGCCGACACGAAAACTCTGCTCCTGCGAAGACGAAGCGATCTCCTGGACGAGGCCGGAGGTTTTCTGGATCGACGGCACCATTTCGCCGAGCAGCGTACCGGCACGTTCGGCGAGTTTCACCGATTCGCTGGCGACCGTGCCGATTTCCTGCGCGGCGAGTTGCGAGTGCTCGGCAAGTTTTCTCACCTCTGCGGCGACAACCGCGAAACCCTTTCCGTGCTCGCCGGCGCGTGCCGCTTCGATGCTGGCGTTCAGCGCCAGCAGGTTGGTCTGGTGGGCGATATCGTCGACGATGCCGATCTTGTTGGCGATCGTCTTCATCGCTTCGACGGTTTGACCGACGGCCTCGCCACCTTCGACGGCCTGTCGGGAAGCCAGTGAGGCCATGTCGTCGGTGCTCCTGGCGTTATCGTTGTTGCGCGCGATCGAAGCCGCCATCTGTCCGATGCTCTCGGTACTTTCCTCGACCGAAGCCGCCTGCTCGCTCGACGATTGCGAAAGCGACTGCGCGGTTGCCAAGACCTGGCGTGAGGCATTCGAGAGCTTGTCGGCGGCGGTGCGCACTTCGCCGATGATCTGCGCGAGCTTGCCGACCATGGTCCGCATCGCACTCATCAGTTGGCCCATCTCGTCCTTGCTCTGGACGTCGATGTGGACGGAGAGGTTTCCCTCGGCCAATTCGCGCGCTGCCAAGGCGGCGCCGGCAATTGGCCGGGTGATGCTGCGCGAAAGCAGGGTGCTGACGACGACTGCCAGACCCAGTACCGCCAGACCGACGATCGTGATGGTCGTGACATTGGTGACGACGATGCGGTTGACCGAAGCCACTGCCCTGGCTTGCTCGTCCTGGGCAGCAGTCACGCCCTTTTCGCCGATGCTCCTCTGTTCCGCTACCAGGTTCTTGAGACGGCCGTTGAGTTCGATCGACTGGCGCGTGATGTCAAGCACCTCTGCCAGGCGGGCGATGACGCCACCTTCACCGAACAGGAGCTGGTGGGTCTTGGCCAATGCGGCGGAAACCTCATCGAGTACTTTCAGATCTGCCTTCGCATGGCTCGCACTGAGCGTCTTCCGGAGTTTGGCAATCAAGCCGTCAGCGCTGGAGAATTGCTGGCGGACCTCGACTGTGATGTCTTTCAGGTTTGTCGTGTTGCGGGCACCGAATAGCTCACGACCGCGGCTATTGATTTCAAAACACGCGCTGATCAGTTCGCCGGTAAGCGTCACCGTTTCGCCGGCCGCTGCCGATTCCTTGAGCGAATTATCATGGCTCTTGTTTTCGATCGCGTAATGGTTCGTGGCCAGGGTGATTTCCTGTTCGATTTCGGTCAATGCGCCGCTCAACTGTCCACCGATGCCCTGGACCGACTGCTCGTAGGCCTGTTTCTGCTCATCGGTCGCCGTTTTGCTGATGATCGGTGCGCGCTGTTCGATCAGACCAGCGCCTTGTTTCCGGATTTCGGCAACGCGAGCAACGATTGTCTTGACACCCGGTTCCGAGGACGAGACGAGCGGATTCTTGGCAAATTCGCTGAGCGCCGTGTCAAACCTGCTGCGCAGCAGTAGCAGCGCTTTTCGTCCTTCGGCCTTCTGAATCTCGATGAAGGTGAAGTTCATGTCCTTCAGGCTGTCGCGAATCTGCGTGAGGTTCATCAGCTTCTCGGTGATGTCGCGCGCCTTGTCGCTAGCCGACGACAACTGCCGGGAAGACCCTTTCTGAAGTCTGTTCATCGATCCGGTGAGCTGGTTGAGCTGTTTGTCCACCTCGGCCAACTGGGTCTTCATTGCGCCATCGGCTGCCCTGGCCGCCTGCTCGGCGGTCAGGCGACTGCCGGTGTTGGCGATGATTTGCCGCGCCAGTTCGCTCAATCCGTCCACCTTGAAGACGCCCGTCGAGTCTGTTCCCGCGAGCGCCCGCAAGTCGCTGGCGCGCTGCGCCAACTCGGTCTCGCTGTCCTGGGTTGCTTTCTCGGCGGCGGTGAACTCGCTGGCATCGGTCGCCAAGGTGACTTTCAGAAGATTCGACGTGTGTTCCTGCATTGTGCGTTGTAGTTCGATGGTCTTCAGTTGGTATGGTGTGGAACGTTCGGTCAGAACCTGTAGCTTGCCCTGGATGAGACGCATGCCGACCAGACTCACTCCACCGATGACGGTGATACCGACGATGGTCAGAAGGGCGAACAGCAGCAGTTTGCTTCGAATCTTCATGGCGGACCTTGCGTCGGGGCAGGGATTACTGCTTGGTGAATGGCTTCCCTTCCCCCTTGACGAAGTCGATCAGCTTCTGCACCTTGGCTGAAGGTTTGCCGGTGGTCACCAGGATGATCGGGCTGGTCAGGGGCGGGTCGTTTTCGATCACCTTGACCGACGCGTCAGCGATTCCGAAGGGGTCGATACCGATGGCCTCGGGAGTCGCTGCCACCGTTTCCTTGATCTTCACGTAGTTGCCGGACTCCAGGACGTCCTTGGCGACCGCCGCGCCGTCGAGAACTTCCTTGCTGAACTGCGCATTCTGGCCCGGTGTCCCCTTGCCCCAGACGACGATGATTTCCTTGTCTTCGCCGCCGACCTCTTGCCAGTTGGTGATGGCGCCGGTGAAGATTCCTTTCACCTGCTCCTTGCTCAGCTTGCTCACCTTGTTGCTGGGGTGTACAAACAGGACGGTACGGTTCCTGCCTACTTCGCTCACCTGCAAGGTGGCCTTGTCGACCTTCACCCCGTCCCCGGCCGCTCCGGCAATCATGCTGTCGATCGAGACTGCCGCGACCGCGGCCTCCACTTTCCCCTTGCTCAGATCGACCAAACCATCCTTTGGCGACGATTGCAGGTTGATCAAAGTAATGCCGCTTGCCTTTTCGAAAGCCGGCTTCACGGGCAGGAAAATGCCGCTCATGGCCGCGCCGCCGCCACCGATCTTCAGTTCCTCGGCAGCGCCAACGCCGGTGGCTGCCGTCAAGAGTGATGCCGCAATCGCGAGTCTGCTGATGAGTTGCTGTGTGTTCATTTCTGAATTTCCTTTGGAACCAATTGGTTAACCAATCCATGTGGACAAGCGTCGATGCCTGGCCACGCGTCGTGCTTCAGGTCTTGGTGGCGCCTATCTCTCCGCCCGCTACCTGCGCCAGCATCGCGATCTCGTCGACCGACAACACCTTGATGATATTGAGGAGGATCACGAACTTGCCGGCGACCTTGCCCATGCCGTGGATGAAGTCGGCACGGATGCGGGCGCCGAAGGACGGTGGCGGCTCGATGTCGCTTGCCGGGATCTCGATCACTTCCGAGACCGCGTCGACCAGGAGCCCGATGTCGTGACGAAGGTCGTTCTCGCGGACCTCGACGATGACGATACAGCTGCGTTTGCCAATGAGGCTCTGGGTTTTCCCGAAGCGCGCCGCGAGGTCGATGACCGGGACGACGGCGCCGCGCAGGTTGATGACGCCGCGGATGAAGGCCGGCATCATCGGGATCTCGGTGAGCTGGCCGTACTCGATGATTTCCTTGACATTGAGGATGCCGATGGCGAACATCTCGCCGCCGAGCAGGAAGGTAAGGTATTGCGGCGGGCTGTCGGCGGCCGCCTGCAGCGCCTGAAGTGCGCTCGCGGTACGCTTGGCGATGGCATTGCCGGCATTGCCGGTGGGCCGGGATTGAGTGATCTGGGTCATGGCTGGTTCCTGTTCAGAAGCGTTCAAAATCACGTTCTGCGCTGGCCAGTACGCTGCCCCCTCCCGATCCCTTGGTACGCGGCGCGGCGGCTGCCGGTCGGCGAGCGGTGGGGTTTCTCTTCGTCGGTACTGCACTGTGAGCGCGGTCGGCAAGCTCGAAGAAAGTCATCAGTTCCTGCAGTTGTTCGGCCTGGCTGCCCATTTCCTCGGCGGTGGCGGCGAGTTCCTCGGAGGCCGAGGCGTTCTGCTGCGTTGCCTGGTTGAGTTGCCCCATTGCGCCGTTGATCTGGCCGACCCCGGAATTCTGCTCCTGCGAAGCGGCCGTGATTTCCTGGACAAGGTCGGAGGTCTTCTTGATCGAGGGCACCATTTCGGTAAGCAGCGAACCGGCGCGTTCGGCAAGTTTGACCGAGTCCCTGGCCACCTGGCTGATTTCCTGAGCGGCCACCTGCGAGCGCTCGGCGAGCTTTCTCACCTCGGCGGCGACGACGGCGAAACCCTTGCCGTGTTCGCCGGCGCGAGCCGCCTCGATGGCGGCGTTCAGGGCCAGCAGGTTGGTCTGGTAGGCGATGTCGTCGACGATGCCGATCTTCTCGGCGATGGTCTTCATCGCCTCCACGGTCTTGGTGACGGCTTCGCCGCCTTCGATGGCCTGGCGAGCGGCGCTCGACGCCATGCTGTCGGTGACTTTGGCGTTCTCGGTGTTCTGCAGGATCGAGGCGCTCATCTCTTCCATGCTGGCCGTGGTTTCCTCGACCGAAGCGGCCTGCTGGCTGGACGACTGCGACAAGGACTGGGCGGTCGCCGAAATCTGGCCGGAGGCGTTCGAGAGATTGTCGGCCGCGGTACGCACCTCGCCGATGGTCGCGACGAGTTTGGCGACGGTCTGGTTGATGGCGTTCTTCAACTCGTCGAAATCGCCCCGGTAGCTGCTGGTGATGGTCTGCGTGAGGTCGCCGCTGGCCATCGCGCCCATGATGCGGCGCACCTCGTTGATCGGATCGACGACGTTGTCGAGCGTTTCGTTGACGCCGGCGACAATGCGCTGGAAGTCGCCTCGGTGTTTGGCGGCGTCCGCCCGCGTGCCAAGCTTGCCTTCGATAGCGGCCTTGGAAAGCATGTTGACGTCTGACACGAGAGCCCTGATGTTGCTACGCACCTGCTCGATGGTTTCGTTGATGAACGACTTTTTGCCAGGGAACTGTTCGAGGGGTACATCGAAGTTCCCTTCGCCGAATTCCTTGATGCAGGCCATCGCTTTTTTCTTGACGGCGATGTGGCCGAACACCATGTTGTTCACGCCCCTGGCCATCACCTGGAAGTCGTTCCTGAACTTGCCTTCGTCGATCTTGACGTCGATGTCGCCGGCGTCGTGTTCCTTCGACATGTGGTTCATTTCCGCGATCAGCAGCTTGAGGTTAGACCGTACGGTTTCGATGGTGTCGTTGATGAACTTTTTCTTGCCGGGGAACTGTTCGAGGGGTGCGTCGAAGTTTCCTTCGCCGAATTCCTTGATGCAGGCCATCGCCTTTTTCTTGACGGCGATGTGGCCGAACACCATGTTGTTCACGCCCCTGGCCATCACCTGGAAGTCGTTCCTGAACTTGCCTTCGTCGATCTTGACGTCGATGTCGCCGGCGTCGTGTTCCTTCGACATGTGGTTCATCTCCGCGATCAGCAGCTTGAGGTTAGACCGTACGGCTTCGATGGTGTCGTTGATGAACTTTTTCTTGCCGGGGAACTGTTCGAGGGGTGCGTCGAAGTTTCCTTCGCCGAATTCCTTGATGCAGGCCATCGCCTTTTTCTTGACCGCGATGTGGCCGAACACCATGTTGTTCACGCCCCTGGCCATCACCTGGAAGTCGTTCGTGAACTTGCCTTCGTCGATCTTGACATCGATGTCGCCCGCATCATGCTCGCGCGACATGCGGTTCATCTCGTCGATCAGGAGCTTGACATTGGCCTGCAGGGCCTGGATCGACTTGGTGAGAACCCCGACTTCGTCCTTGTTGTCGATGTCGAGCTTGAAGTTGAAGTCGCCCTCGGCCATCTTGCCGGTGGCGGCGACGAGCTTGCCGATCGGGCCGGTGATCGAGCGGGTGATCAGGAGGGCGAGGAGTCCGACGATCAACAGCGCGGCGATCGCCAGGCCGATGATCAGCGTGCGCGTCGAACTGGCCAGAGCGTCGGCGTCGACGCCGACCTTCTCGGCAAGTTCGGTCTGATAGTCGATAAAGGCATTGACATTCTTGACGTAGGCGTTGAAGGCCGGGCGGTAGCTGCTGTCGAAGTTCTTCAGCGCTTCATCCCATTGTCTGGCCTTGATCTGCCCCTCGAGTTTCGTCGATTCGGCAACGAAAGTTTTTCGCGCCTCCTTGCAGGCTTCGAGGGCCGCCTTGCCCTTGTCGCCGTAGTTGAACTTGTCGAGCGCATCGAATATCTTGGTGACACCGCTGCGTGTTTCGACGAGCCGGTCCATTTCTCTGCTCGTCGCTTCGTCGTTCCTGGCGATCAGCATGTTGCGATGATAGCGGCCGACGTTATTGATGCCATCGATCAGGTCGTTGGCGAGTTTGGTCTTGACGCTCTTGTCCTTGACTAGGTCACTGATGTCGGCCTGCAGTTCACCGATGCGGGTGGCACTGATGATGATGACCAGAAGCAGCATGAACAGCGAGATGGCGAAGGCAATGCCGAGGCGGACGCCGATCTTGAGATTGGAAAGCATGGGGTAAACTCCTTGAGTGATGCAGCGAATGACCTTCGAGTTACGGTGAGGGTATGAACGATGCAGGCGGCCTCAGGGTGGCCCGTGCTGGTTCCAGCAGTATTTGCAGGCCGCTTAGTGGGTCGATGCGGTTTCATGCGTACCTCCCGTGCGAGCGGCGGCGGTACCGTGCGCCAGTCGCTCCGCTGCTGGGGGCGCGGTCAGACGCCGGTCTTCGAGCCGGGTCACCAGGCCGACCAGCGCCGGCACGTCGAGGATCAGCGCCACCTCGCCGGTGCCGAGGATGGTCGATCCACCGATGCCGCGCAGGTGCTTGAAGAGCACGCCGAGCGGTTTGATCACCGTCTGGAATTCGCCGAGCAGGGTATCGACGACGAGACCCGCTTTCTCGCCGGCGTACTGGACGATGACCACGTTCTGGCGGTCGGGGATCTCGCCGCCGATGCCGAACAGCTCGCGCAGGCGGACGAAGGGCAGCACCTCGCCGCGCAGGTTGAGATAGTTGCGGCTAGCCGAGACCTCGCCGAGTTCGATGCATTCGACGACCGAGTCGAGCGGCACGACGTAGGAGGCCGGGCCGACGCCGGTCAGAAAGCCGTCGATGATCGCCAGCGTCAGCGGCAGGCGGAGAGTGAAGGTCGATCCTTCGCCTTCGACGGTGGCCACGTCGACACGGCCGCGCAGGCCCTCGATGTTGCGCCGGACGACGTCCATGCCGACGCCGCGGCCGGAGAGGTTGGTGACCTGCTCGGCGGTCGAGAAGCCGGCTTCGAAGATCAGATTGCCGATTTCCTGGTCGGACAGCGTCGCGGCGGCGTCGATCAGGCCCTTGTCGATCGCTTTCTGGCGGATCTTGTCTTTCGGCAGGCCGCCGCCGTCGTCGATGACTTCGATGACGATGCTGCCCGAGTCGTGATAGGCGTTGAGCTGCAGCGTGCCGTTTTCCGGCTTGCCGCGCGCGAGGCGCCGTTCGGCGGCTTCGATGCCGTGGTCGATGGCGTTGCGGACCAGATGCATCAGGGGATCGCCGAGTTTCTCGACGACCGATTTGTCGAGTTCGGTCTCGGCGCCGGTGATCACCAGGTCGATGGTCTTGCCGAGTTCGCGTGCGTTGTCGCGCACGACGCGCTGGAAGCGGTTGAAAGTCTCGCCGATCGGCACCATGCGCAGTTGCAGTGCCGAGTCGCGGATGTTCTCGACGAGGCGGCGCAGCACCGCGGTCGATTCGATCAGTTCGGACCGGCCGCTGCGCTGCGCGAGCAGGTAGGTGCTGGCGCCGGCGATGACCATCTCGCCGACGAGATCGATCAACTGGTCGAGCTTGTCGGCATGCACGCGGATCATGCGGGCTTCGCGCGTTTTCTTCTCGCTGATCACCGTCTGCCGGCTGGCGGCGGCTTCGACGAGTTCGGAGTGCACCACCTTCTGCTCGACGAGGATGGCGCCGATCGGTCTGGGTGGCAAGGTGTCGCTCTCCACCGCTGCGCGGGACTGGGCGGCGAGACCGGTATCGAGTTCGGCCTGCGTCAGGGCGCCGGAATAGACAAGGATCTCGCCCAGGCGCATCGGGTCTTCGGGAGATTCCTTGATCAACTGCATGTATTCGTCGATTTTCGAGTGCGGCGGCAGGATGTGGAGCGTACACTCGTCGCGGACGAAGTCGAAGACCTGTTCGATCTGGGCTTTGCTGGCACGCGTCTGGAAGCCGATCTCGAAACCGAGGTAGCAGCATTCGGGGTCCATCGCGTCGGCCGCGGGCAGGGTGTCGGCGAGCGTGGTCAGGTGAGTGATCTCGCCCAGCGAGGTCAGGTAGTGCAGCAGTGAGAGCGGGTCCACGCCGTTCTTCAGCACGCCGGGGCCGAAGCGTACCGAGAGGTGCCAGGCGTCGGTAGTAACCACACCGCCGCCGGAGGTTTCGATGTGACGCTCGTCTTCAGCGGGCAGGCTGCCGCCGAGGAACTGGGCGGTCAGCGTCGCCAGCAGGGCGTCGCCGCGCGCCTGCACGGCGGCATCAGGCTGCGGCAGGCCGGCGGCGAGGACGTCGAGCAGCGCGCCGAGGTGGTCGCAGCATGCGAGCATCACCGTCGACAATTCGCCGCTCACCGGGATCTCGCCGTTACGCAGTTTGTCGAGGACGTTTTCGACCTTGTGCGTGAAGGCTTCGATGAAGCGGCATTCGACGACGCCGGCACCGCCCTTGATGGTGTGCGCGGCGCGGAAGATGGCGCCGAGATTGTCGGCGTCGTCGGGCGACTGCTCCAGCTTGAGCAGACCGTCTTCCATCGCGGTGAGCTGGTCGCGGCTTTCGTTGACGAAGGTGCTGGTCAGTTCATCCATGGGATTTCCTTGTTCAGGGGAGGGGTCAGCCTTGCGCTGAAATGAGCATCGGGTCGCCGAAGACGCTAGCCAGGTGACAGAAGTCGAGCACCCGCTGGACATTGGGGCTGTGGCCGACGATGGTCAGTTGCTTGCCCTGCTGCAGCGCCTCGCGTTTGAGCAGCAACAGCAATTGCAGACCGGCGGTATCGATTTCGGGGACGGCCGCGAGGTCGAGATCGAGGGCTTCGGTTGCCGCCAGCGCAGCAAGCAACTGCGCCTTCTGGGCCTGGGCCTGGTAGATCGTCATCTCCTCGAGAAGGGCGAGGCGGGCGGCGGATGCGGGCATGGCGGCTCCTTGCGGGTAGGGGGCGGCTTAGAAGAGTTCGACGTTCGACGGTTTGCTGGCCAATGCCGGCGCTCGCCGGTGCGGTCTGGTGGTGGTCGCGTCGTTGATCGCCTGCGTATGGGCGTCGCGCTGCTGGTCCATGACATAGCCGGAAAATACTTGTTCGAGCTGTTTGGCGAGCGGCTCGACCGCTTCCTCGCGGCGGACATCCTCTGCACGCTGGAGCACATCGGCCAGACAATGGGTGTGCTTGTCGACACGCTCGATGCCGTTGATCACCTGTTCGATCTGCTGGCGCGTCACGTCCTGGAACTGCACGCTGGCCAGGGTTTCCATGAACATCGTGGCGAGCTTGCTGCTGCTTGCGGCGATGGTTTGGAGAATCGCCTGCTCGCGCTTGCTGAGCCCCTCATAGCTGGCGCCGAGAGCTGCGAGCTGCTGCGTGAAGCATTCGAGACTGTCGCGTTCCTCGTCGATGTGCGAGTTCGCGAGCTTGTCCTTGAACTGGCGCTCGATGAGATCAACAACAGCGATGATGCCGTCGTTGATCTTCTTGACCGCGGTTTCGGTTTCGTGCGAGAGCTTCCTCACCTCGTCGGCGACGACCGCGAAACCGCGTCCGGCCTCGCCGGCGCGGGCGGCCTCGATGGCCGCGTTGAGCGCCAGCAGGTTGGTCTGGCCGGCAATGTGCCGGATCAGATCGACCAGGGTTTGCAGCGAGCGGGCTTGCTGCACGGCTTGTACGCTACGCGCCTGTTCACTAGCCGTCTCTTCGATGCGCTGGGCGATGAAAGCTTTGAGCTTGTCGATCAACTGGCGATTGCCGCCGATGTTTTTTTCGGAGTCGCGGGCCATGGCATCCGACTCGGCAGTGGCACCAGCCACAAACTGCTGGAGTTCGGTGACCACCTCGTCGATAGTTTGCAGCCGTGCAGTCACGTCGTAGGCTGCTTTTTCGGTCTGCTCGACAATACTCTGCATCTGCCCGGTCAGGACCCGGTTGAAGCGCGGGATCTCCCGCAACTCGGGCATCGCGACGCGCTGACAGACCTTGTTCGACGGGCAGCGCTGGCGTTCGTCCTTGAGGTCGGCTTCGATCCCCATATGAACGTCCTGGTAGAGGACCCGCGAAACGCTATGCTGCACGGCGACAAAAATCAGCAGGCCGAGAAGCGTGACCAGGGTATCGATGCTGCGATCGCCGATACCGAGAGTCTGGTTCAGAAACGGATGATAGACCGCGTGTGTCAGGAAAACCACGATGACCAGCACGGTCGCCGCGGAGATGCCGGTGATCAGCGTGCGCTGGCGATACTGGTGATATGGTTTGCCGAGAGTATTGGCCATGTTGAGACTTCTCCTATGTACAGCACACTCTGCGCGGGCAATTGCCCGAAGAATCTGCCAAGGAGAAGACTAGCGATGCGCGCGCCAAGGCGCTATCCGGAAATCCACTCGGATATCAGTAGTATTACGGAGTATTCAAGGCGGGAGAGTAGGGGGAAGGAGTGCTCTTACTTTGTGAAGCTGGCGATCATGCCGACCAGTTCGATGACGTTGCTGGCGCCGGATTTGGCCATGATGTGGGCGCGGTGGGTCTCGACCGTGCGCTCGCTGATGCCCAGGTCGGCGGCGATGACCTTGTTGCGCTTGCCGGTGACGATCGCGGTCAGAATCTCCTGCTCGCGAGGGGTCAAGGATTTTTGCCAGTCGTCACCCGCCACCGGGGCTGCTGCTGTCGCTGCCGCTCTCCTTTCGTTGGCCAGGCGCAGGGCGGCGTTGACCCGCTCGATCAGGTACTGGACGTTGAAGGGTTTTTCGATGAAGTCGAAAGCGCCCAGGCGCATGGCCCGCACTGCGGTCGGCACGTCGGCATAGCCGGAAAGAAAGATCACCAGGATCTCGGGATTGCGCTGACGCAACCAGTCATGGACTTCTGGCCCGGTGATGCGCGGCATGCGGATGTCGAGCAGCACGCAGTCGGTATGGCCGGGTCGCCAGCGGCGCATGAAGTCCTCGCCAGACGAGTATTCCTCGGCGACCAGCCCGATGCTGGCCAGTACCTCCAGCAGAAAACGGCGAACTTGCGCATCGTCATCGACGATGCAGATGTACGGGTTCGCGATCTTTTCGTCCATCGGGGTGATCTATGGATTTCAGGGTGAAATGGCGACAGATTGCGCTATTCTACCGATGATTGGCAATCCTGCTGAAAACGACGGGAAAATCGGTGTGAATGAAAGTGTTGGAAGGGTCCGATACGATGTGAACGCTTCTCAAACGAACGGAGTGCTTCGACTCACACTTTCATTCGCACCCGAAAAAATGCCTGCATCGATGGATCAGAGCTGCCGAACACCGCCGGTCGACCCCGCGGCCTATCGTGCCTGCCGGCAGGGTGGCGCCTGATGGGGGTGTATCGGTCGCGGCGATATGGCCTGGAGTGGTGCTTGCTGGCCGTCGCCCTGCTGCTGCTCGGTGGCTCGAACACCTGGTCGCTGTTGCAGCAGTATCGGTATGTCGAGCAGGAAGAAGGAGATCGCCTGCAGGTCGCGGCACATTGGCTCGCTGACCTGATGGTACGGCGTCTGCCTGCAGAGGATTTCCGCGCCTTGATGGCCTCGGTGCGCTACGCACCGGACGTGCGGGTGTCGGTGCAAGTGGATGGCGAACGGTTCGAGTGGGGGGCGGCCGGGTCCGATGGCGAGGGTTGGAAGGTTTCTGGCGCGACGGCGTTCCTGCCGAGCCGCCACGAGAGCGGGCAGACGGCCTCGTTGCTGAGCGGGGTGTACGATGCGGACGGTGAAGAGCTGCTGGTGGCGATCCGCGCGTTGCCAGACAGCAGCAGCGACGCGACCCGGCTGGTCGGCGTTGCCCGGCAGCGGGCCATGATTCATGCCAACTGGAACAGAATGGCGACCTGGCATCTCGGGCTGTTTCTGGCCACGCTACTGTCGTCGGTCTTTGCCATGTCCGCGGTGCAGTGCCGGCAACGGCGTCTCGATACCCTGCGCGCAGAGCGCCATGTCGAGCAGCGGGCGGCTGCCGAGCGTCTACGGCTGGCGACCGACTTGGCCGGTCTGGGGGTGTGGGAATATGATCCTGTCGGCGGGCATCTGCGCTGGGATGCGTCGATCTACGCGCTGTACGGCATCGACCCAGCCGCCGCTGCCGTGACCACCTGCGAGGAATGGTCGAAGCACGTCCTGCCCGAGGATCTGCCGGCCGCGGAAGCGGTGATGCAGGCGTCGATCCGCGAACGCCAGCGGTTCCAGGCGGATTTCCGGATTCGCCGGGGTGATGGGCAGATCCGCATGATCAGGGCGCTGGCGCAACCGCTTTTTGCCGTCGATGGTTCGCCGCTGTCGGTGATCGGCATCAACCAGGATGTCACCGATCGCATCGAAGCCGAGCGTGTGCAGGACGAACTCAGGAACCGCCTCGCCAGGGCGGCACGCATGGAGATTCTGGGGGCGATGGCTGCCGGCATTGCGCATGACTTCAACAATATCCTGGTCGCCATCCTTGGGTATTCCGGGTTGGGCAGGGCGGTGGTACGCGCTGCCGGCGATTCCGGGCGCGTGGCCTCGTATTTCGAGGAGATCGAAACCGCCGGCGAACGCGCCAGGGATCTGGTGCAGCAATTGCTGGTCTTTTCGCGCGGCGGCACGCTGCATGTTTCGGTGGTGTCGGTGGCCGACGAGGCGCGCGCGGTAGTCGATCTGCTCGCTTCCTCCTTCCCGACGGGCGTGACCTTGTCGATGCGCATCGACGACGATCTGCCGGCGCTCGACATCGATCGCTCGCACCTGTCTCGCATCCTGCGCAATCTCTGCCTGAACGCCCGCAGCGCGATGGCCGGGCCGGGCGAGGTACGCATTTCGGCGCAGCGTGTAGGCGTCGATCCGGTCGAGGTCTGCGCTTCCTGCCATGCCGAGTTTACCGGCGAGTTCGTGCGCATTGCGGTCAGCGACGAGGGCTGTGGCATCCCGCAGGCGATTCACGACCGCATTTTCGAGCCTTTTTTCACCACCCGCGAGCCGGGCATGGGGGTGGGCATGGGGCTGGCTGTCGTGCACGGTCTGGTGCACCTGTATCAAGGGCATGTGCAGATGCAGAGCGTAGTGGTTCAGGGAAGCACCCTGGCGATCCTGTTGCCGCGCAGCGTGTGGCACGCCGAGGCGGCGAGCGAAGGATCGCCCGCAGGCGCCGCTACCGACTGAAGGCCCTCATTCGCCGGGTGACGGTCGCAGCCAGCGCGTGACGACTTCGCGCAGCGCCGCCATTCGGAAGGGTTTGGCGATGAAGTCGTTCATTCCGACGGCCCGGCAACGATTCTGGACTTCCTTGACGACGATGCCGGTGAGGGCCAGGATCGGCACCTGCGCGTGCTTCGGCTGTTGGCGAATCCGGCGCGTCGCCTCGAATCCGTCCATGAGCGGCATCTGCAGGTCCATCAGAATCAGATCGTAAGTCCCCTTGTCGGCCAGCTCCACCGCGGTGGCGCCATTGGCCGCGCAGTCGGCGCGCAAGCCCATGTTTTCCAGAATGGCGACGATCACCTCGCGGTTGATCGGCTCGTCGTCGACGATCAGGATACGTCCTTCGGGGGGCGCCTGCTGCGCCGCCGTATCCACGCTCGCGCTCACCGTCGTGGTGGTGCCGCCGCCGGCCCGCTCGGGTGCCCTCCGCAGGCAGGCCGTGAACCAGAAGGTGCTGCCAACCCCCTCGGTACTGTCAACCCCGACGCCGCCCCCCATCTTCTCGGCGATCTGTTTGACGATGGCGAGGCCGAGACCGGTCCCGCCATGCACTCGGGTCATCGAATCATCGGCTTGTTCGAAGTGCCGGAAAAGCCGCCCGAGCGAGCTGGCGGCAATGCCGATGCCGGTATCGCGGACCTCGAAGCGCAGCATCAGATGGTCCTTGTTTTCCTCCTGGCGGTGGACGCTGATCCGGATGCTGCCCTGTGGGGTGAAGCGGATCGCGTTGCTGACGTAATTGAGCAGGGCCTGCCGAAGGCGTGTCGGGTCGCCGAGCAGTGGGCCAGGCAGGCTCTCGCAATCGCTCGATAGCGTGAGGCCCTGTTGCCGGGCGCGATCCATGCTCATTTCGACGACGCCGGCGACAATACGGGCCACATCGCAAGGGACTTGTTCGAGAACCAGTTTGCCGGCCTCGATCTTGGAGAAGTCTAGTACGTCGTCGATGAGGCTCAGCAGGTGTTGTGCGGCACTGTGCAACTTGTCCAGCCGCTCCGCCTGGCGGGGGCTGGGATTGTCCAGTTTCAGCAAGTCGGCGAGGCCAAGAATGGCGGTCATCGGGGTGCGGATCTCGTGACTCATGTTGGCCAGGAATGCGCTCTTCGCCCGGCTGGCGGACCTGGCGATCTGCGTCGTGATGGCCAGTTGCCGGGTGCGTTCGGCGACACGTGCCTCGAGGCTCTCGTTCAGTTCACGCAGCCGGGCTTCCGCTTCCTTGCTTTCGGTGATGTCGAGATGGGTGCCGAACATGTACAGTGGCCGGCCGTCGGCACTCCACTCCATGACCTTGCCCCGATCGCGGACCCATACCCAGTAGCCGTCCCGGTGGCGCATCCGGCACTCGCAGTCGTAAGCGGGCAACTCGCCGGCGAAGTGCCGGCGCAGCAGGGCGTTGGATTTTTCGAGGTCGTCCGGATGCGCAAAGCGGAACCAGGTGGCGATACTCAGCGGCGATATCTCCGCCAGCGTATAGCCGATGATCCCGGCCCAGCGTTCGTTGAAGAGCACTGCTCCGGTCTCGACGTTCCATTCCCAGGTGCCAACGTCAGTGCCCGCGATCAGGTTGGCCAGGCGCTGGCGCTCGGTGCGCAAGGCGTCGGCCAGGTTCCGGCTGCTGCTGATGTCTTCGTGCGCCACGACGACACCGCCGCGCTCGGATCGCAAGGGATCGACGCGCATCCGGAACCAGCGCTTCTGCTTTGCTGAGTGGCAGGGGTATTCCAGCTCGAAGTAATCGCTGTTCCCGGCCAGTACTTCGGCAATGCCGGCCCAGGCGGCCAGGGCTTCGGCAGCCCAGGGGTCGGCGACCAGGGGGTCGGCGGCGGCCAGACAGATCGCACGGTAATCGGCACCGATCGGGTCGGCGGGCCGCGTCTCGCTGGCGTTCTCTGCCGCGAATCGCAACCACGCCTGATTGACTGCCAGGATTTTCCCGTCGCTGTCGAGGACCGCGACGTGCGCGCTCAAGGAATCGAGGATGGCGGCATTGAATGCTTCACTCGCACGCAGCGCCGCCTCGGTCTGGCATCGCGCGGTGGTGTCGCGCAGCGTTGCCGTGAATAGCTTCCGCCCCTGCACTTCGACCCACGAAATCGACGCTTCGAGCGGAAATTCCTCGCCATTGCCACGGCGGCCAAGAACCTGATGGGTTTTTCCCATCGGTCGCGAGGTGACCGAACTGGCGGCGAACTCCCCGACATGAATGCGATGTGCTGTCTGGAAACGTTCGGGAATGAAACGGTCGAGCAGGCTCCCGAGGGCCTCGGCAACCGGACACGCAAACATTTTTTCGGCGGCAGCGTTGAACAGGATGATCCGGTAAGATTCGTCGATGGTCACGATCGCATCGAGGGCCGTGTCGACGATCCTGGCCAGTCTTTCTTCCCGGTCAATCATAGTGTGCTCCCGTGCCCGCTCCGCTGCGAAGCGCTGTTCCCGATCGGATAGCATTGAATCTCTCCTCTCCACTCGCGGGAGAAGGAAACGGTCATGACTTTCGGGATAGAGGGTGTCTAGAAAAATCATGACCGTCAGCCGAATGCGCAGCATATCATTCGCACGCGGTGGCGGGGAGTGGATGAAAGCGTTGGGAGGTGGCGATGGCCCCCCTCAAAGTGATGATCGCCAATGTTCGCAAGGGTCTTGACCATGTGCTGGCAAGTGCGTCTCAGTTGCCGCAAGCTGCCCGATGGCCTGCGCTTGTCAGCTACATCGTCGATATAATCATCAACGCCAGACCAATAATATCGCCTCCTACACCTCTGGCTCCCCCAGGTCTCGCCCTTGCAGCGGGTTAACAGAGTGACGCTTGACTGGCTGTCAATGAGAATGTAGGTTGGGCTGAAGAACGAAGCCCAACAACCCCGACCGTTCGCCCCCTACCTTCTGGCCCACGGAGAGCAGTCATGAAAAAACTGGCATTCATCAAGCTCGATGTCAGCAATCCGGTGCTCTGTTTCAACAACGGCCCAGGCTTGTACTGCGAGTCCGGCGCCAAGTGATAGTGAAGCCCAATGGCTTTCATTCGCACCCCACTTGACCTTGGTGTCGATGCCACTACACTCGCCACTCGCCGATATATTTTGGCTTGTCGTCAGAGAGGGTGAAGGATGTGGTTTGACTCTGGGTCAACAAGCGGTTTCTCGCTGAATCCTTGCTCAGTATCCTGCGTGCTTCCGACACTTCGATCCGACGGCGCAGCGCCTGGCCGTCGGTTGCGGCGATGAACCCGCCGCGTCGCCGTGCCCTGGTCGGGGCGCTTGCCGGCGGCGTGCTTGCCTTGTCGGGCGTCGTTGCACAGCCCTGGCGAGCCTGGTTCAATCGCTGCCAGGCGCTTCTGCCAGAAGCCGTTGCGGCCGGCGAGTGGGTGCGCAGCGCGTGGGACGGAGTCGATCCGGCGCAATTTCTGGATGGCCATGTGCACCTGGTCGGTACCGGCGATTCGGACAGCGGCATCGAGGTGAATCCGCAGATGGACAGCCTCCTGCACCCGCTGCAGTATGCGCAGCGCCTGTTCTACCTGAACGCCGGCTGCGTCCATGATGCACCGGGGCGGGTGGACGAGAGCTACGTCGACCGCCTGCAGAATCTCGTCGAAGGATTGCGGCCGGGGGCGAAGCTGCTGCTCTTTGCTTTCGACCGCTTCCACGACCTCGATGGCCGAGCTGATCCGCAGCGCAGTTCCTTCTACACACCCAACGCCTACGCGCAGGCCGTGGCCGCGCGCCATCCGCAGTATTTTCAGTGGGCGGCGTCGATTCATCCGTATCGCGGCGACAGCGTCGAGGCGCTGGCCATCGCCGTCGAAGGAGGGGCGCGGGCGGTGAAATGGTTGCCGCCGGCCATGGGCATCGATCCGTCCTCGAAACGTTGCGATCGCTTCTATGCCGCACTGGCGAAACACGGCCTGCCGTTGATCAGCCATGCCGGCGAAGAAAAAGCGGCTCCCGGTGGCGACCAGCCGGCCTTTGGCAATCCGCTCCTGCTGCGGCGGGCGATGGACCATGGCGTTCGGGTAGTGGTGGCGCATTGCGCCTCGCTCGGCAGCGCCGTCGATGTGGACCGGGGTGCGAACGCGGCGCCGCTTCCCTGTTTTGAACTGTTCGCTCGCCTGATGGGTGAAGTGCGTTATGAAAAGCTGCTGTTTGCCGATATTTCGGCGCTGACGCTGAGGAACCGCAGCGAGGAAGTTCTGCGCACGCTGCTCGAACGCAGCGAATGGCATGCGCGTTTGCTGAATGGTTCCGACTATCCCTTGCCGGGCATCGTGCCACTGATCCTGCCTGCGGAGTTCGCCGCGCGGGGCATGCTGCCGCAGTCGGCGGTCGCGGAGCTCGAAGTGATCCGACACCACAATCCCTTGCTTTTCGATTTCGTCCTCAAACGGCATCTGTCTTCGCATGGACAGGGCTTTGCATCCACCATCTTCGAGACACGCGCCTTCTTCGCCAATAAGCCTGCTGGCTGAGGAGTATGGCGACGGTTTTTCATGCTGGCAATGGCGCCGGCATGAAGGGAGCCCGGCCGCTGGCGAGGTAAGCCTCGCAGCGTTCTGTGTATTCGCGGGTACTCTTGGGCATCGGCGTGCGTGCGCGAGCGATGTAGAACACCAGGTCGCGGCCGTTACGGATCAACTGGAGGCCATCGGAAACGCGGTACAGCAACCTGCCGGTTCGTTCTCCGAGCGGTTTGGGGACAGGTTTCGGCGTGAAGTTGGCCAGCCGCTCGCCAGCGGTCACCAGTTGCGACCAGACATCGAAAATATCCCGGTCGGTGCGCAGGGTTTCCGTCTTGATTCTGGCGGCGCAGGCAAAATCCCGTACCGGGACTTCGATGGCGGCGAAAGCGGGAATGCGGCTGAAGGTGGCGATCATCACCTCGGCGATCCGGTCGATGTCGCGCATGCTTTGCCCGATCTTGATGTAGCGGTTTTCGTAGAATTCCTCGATTGGTACCGAGAAGGCGCGGAAGGGCTCGCCCCAGAGCTCGTCGATACCTTCCTCGCCGCTACGGTGGAGGACGACATGCCCGAGGTCCATCGCGTCGAGCAGGCATTGGCCGCATTCGCGCATCAGCGCGTCGTCGCTGTGGATCTCGATGCCGTCTGCCTGCAACTCGACCAGCTTCCGGAAGATGTCGGTGGCGCGGTTGAACAGGGCGCCGGCGAGCATCGCGGCCTTGACCCGACGCCGGCCGGGGTCGCTCTCCGCCTGGTAACTCTGTCGAGCCTCGCCAAGCCGGCAGCCCGGAATATTGAGTCCATGCTCGGTATGGTTGAACAGGCGTCGGGTCAGCGCTTCGATCAGTTGCTTCTTGGCCTGCAAGGAATCGCCGGGAACCGGATAAGTCTTGATCCAGTAACCATCGTAGAGCACCCGTTCGGTATCGTTGATGATTCTGCGTGTTCCTTCGGGAGGGAAGGTGTCGTGATTAGAGACCGGTTCGAGTCGGTGGACATTGCTCATTGCTGTCAATCATGTGAAAGTCGCGTAAGAGATACACGAATCTTCCCTCTCCGCTGGCGGGGGAGGGGTTGGAAGAGAGGGAAACGGTCATGACGTTCATGATCGGGGGCCGCCTGGAAAAGTCCTGACCGTGTGTGCTGAAAAACGCCTGGACCAAAGCAAGAAACGTGCTTGCTCAAGATTGCTTCTGCAAGCCGCTGATTTCAATTCGATCAGATCGTATCGACCTTGGCTTTGCTGATCGGTACGCTTCATCACGGTGCATGCAGGTCTTGCGGGGGCACTCTGCCGGTGCGCAGGATGGTCATCCGGGGTGCTGATCGCAGCATGAAAAAGGGCCATCGTTGCCGATGGCCCCTAGCTGACCCGAGAAGCAGCCCGTTCAGCCGATCTTGAACATCAGCGCGTCGGCCCCGGAGTTAAGTGCGACGCTGATCGGCAGCTGATCCGTAGTTGGCCCCCAGAACTGGCGTGGACCCGGCGACGCGAAGAGATCACTGGCCGCCCAGGCCTCACGCCGTGAGACGAAGTACTGCATGGCCGGTGAATCCATCTTGACCAGCGCTTTCTCGATCACGAACTCATTCTTGCCGTGACGGCGTTCGATGTTGAGCAGGCCTGCGAGCGGGATGGCCTGTGGGGTGCCACCGCTGGCGAGTCCGGTGATCGTCGCCATGTAGCCGGTACGGCCGTCGAGGATCAGCGAGCCGGCGGTTAGGCCGAGGTTGTAGGTATAGGCGGCGTCGAACAGCGTCGGTGCGCCGCAACGGCCTTCGTAGCCGAGGAAGTGGCTGTGCGCGGCGAAGGGGACATTGGCATCGAGTTCCCTGACGCGCTGCCTGGCCATGTCGATCAGCAACTGCTCGGTGGGAATCAGCGAGACCTGCAGGTTGCCGTGCGAGTCGCGTTCGGCGAGCAGCATGTTCACGATGTAATGCGGCAGAGAGGCCAGCAGGCTGGCATTCTCGGGGCTGAGCCGGCTGCCGACGAAAGCCGGTTTGGCGTCGTCAGCCTGGGCGGCAAAATCGGCGGCGTGGTGCGCGAGGACATCGTTCAGTTCGGCGATCATGGCGTTCATTTCCGGGATGAACTCGATCAGACCTTCCGGCGCCAGCAGGACGCCGTAGTTCATTCCCCGGTGCGAACGTTCGACGATGACCCGCGCGACGCGGTCGATGATGCTCGCCAGCGACTCCTGGTTGGCAGCGATTTCTTCGGAGATCAGGGTGATCGCCGGCTTGGTCTGCAGTGCGACTTCGAGTGCGACATGCGAAGCCGAGCGGCCCATCAGTTTGACGAAGTGCCAGTACTTGAGCGATGAGCTGGTGTCCTGCAGGATGTTGCCGACCATCTCGCTGTAGATCCGTGTCGCGGTATCGAAGCCGAACGAAATCGAGAGCAGGTCGCCGATCTGCAGGTCGCCGTCGATGGTTTTCGGCACGCCGATGACCTGCACGCCGGAGCCGTCGGCCTTGACGCCGGTAAACAGCGATTCGGCGAGGACCGCGGCATTGGTGTTGGAATCGTCACCGCCGACGACGACGATGGCGTCGAGCTGGTGTTTGATGCAGGTCTCTCGGACCTGTGCGAACTGCTCGTCGCTCTTGATCTTGGTGCGGTCCGAGCCGAGAAAGTCGAAGCCGCCGGTATTGAGAATGAAGTCGACGTTGGCGTCGGTGATTTCGAACAGCGAGCCCTTGAGCAGGCCCTTCGGACCGGCCCTGACGCCAAGGAGCGTGTTGCCGGAGCCCAGCACCCGCTTGAGTCCGCAGACCACGTTGTGACCGCCCGCGGCCGGACCGCCCGAGAACAGCACGGCGACACGCTTGCCCTGCACGGTCGCGGGACTGCTGCCGGAGGAGGTGAGGACGATATTGTTGGAGGCGGCGACGCTCTGCGGAAACTGCGCGCGTACGGCGTCACTGTCCTTGGTGCTCAGGACGCGCCCGGTGTTCTTGAAGCTGACCGGCTGCGGGCTGCTCGACGAGCCAAATGCGGCGCAGACCGGCAGGGGGAGCTGGCGCACGGCCGATTCGAAGATCGATTGGTGCGCTTCTGTCTGGATGAGCTGCTCTACCAGGGTACTCATGGTTTGATCCTCGGTGTACTGTTGTACTTACGGTGTATTGATGGAAAGGTGATCTCCGGCAGGCACAAAAAAGGGCCAGCCCAGACCTGGACCAGCCCGTTTGCATGCGCCGGGAATCGCTTAGCCCAGCGTGCCGATGTTGTTCAGGTCGGCAAAGGCCTGCTTGAGTCGGGCCCGGAAGGCGTCTTCACCCTTGCGCAGCCAGGCACGCGGGTCATAGTACTTCTTGTTCGGTTTTTCATCGCCTTCGGGGTTGCCGATCTGACCCTGCAGATAGCCTTCGTTCTTCTTGTAGAAGCCCATCACGCCGTCCCAGAACGCCCACTGCAGGTCGGTGTCGATGTTCATCTTGATGACCCCGTAGGAAATTGCCTCGCGGATTTCTTCGAGGGTCGATCCCGATCCGCCATGGAAGACGAAGTTGACCGGGAGGTCCTTGGTGCCGAATTTCTTCTGCACGTAATCCTGCGAGTTTTTCAGGATGATCGGCTGCAGCTTGACGTTGCCCGGCTTGTAGACGCCGTGCACATTGCCGAAGGCCGCGGCGATGGTGAAGCGGTCGCTGACCTGCGAGAGCGCTTCGTAGGCCATCGCCACGTCTTCCGGCTGAGTGTAGAGCCTGGAGCTGTCGACACCGCTGTTGTCGACGCCGTCTTCCTCACCGCCGGTGACGCCGAGCTCGATTTCGAGGGTCATTCCCATCTTGCTCATCCGTTCGAGATAGCGCTTGCAGATCTCGATGTTTTCCTCGATCGGTTCTTCCGAAAGGTCGAGCATGTGCGAGCTGTAGAGCGGTTTTCCGTGCGTCTTGAAGTATTGTTCGCCGGCGTCGAGCAGGCCGTCGATCCACGGCAGCAGCTTTTTGGCCGCATGGTCGGTATGCAGGATGACCGTCGCGCCGTAGAGTTCGGCCATCAGATGGATGTGCTGGGCGCCGGAGATTCCGCCGGCGATGCACGAACGCTGGTTGGTATTGTCGAGGCCCTTGCCGGCGAAGAACTGCGCGCCTCCGTTGGAGAACTGGATGATCGCCGGAGCATTGAGCTCCTTGGCGGTTTCCATGACCGAGTTCACCGTGCTGGTGTTGATGACATTCACCGCCGGCAGCGCGAACTGCTTGGCCTTGGCCAGTTCGAAAATGGCCTGCAACTCGTCGCCAGTGGCGACGCCGGGTTTGATTTGTGTTGCACTCATGATTGGCTTATTCCAGAGTCGGTTGATCAAAAAAGTCGGGAAGGTCGAGAAACGAGTCGAGAAACGAGGACAGAACGGACGCCCAAAACGCCCGCTTCGGTGGAAGTATCTCCGGCGTGCAGCGACTCGTCAAGCACCGTCTGCTGGGTCCTTGCAAAGACGCTGCGAGGCGCCTGAAATGCACCGAAACAGTGCTCCCAACGGGTTCCGAACGGCTCTCGTGTCAGGCCTTTCAGCCGGCACGGGAGTCCAGATGTTCGATCAGCAATTGCGGCGTCTGGACGCCGTTGTAGTCGTTGATCGCCAGCCGGTAAGCGGCGTGGATGGTGTTGCCAGGTGCCTGGTCGAAGTTGAACTGGATCGCTTCAAGGTATTGTGTTCCCTTGCGCAGGCGCAGCTTGAGGTGTTTGTCCCTGAGGATGCGCTGACTCTCGACGATGAATTCATCCTGGAACAGCGGCGCCGGAAAGCCTTGGCCCCAGACTTCGGCCTCGAGCAGCCGCGCCGTGGCGATCGAGAAATAGGCGGCTTCGAGGCCGCCGTCGGTTTCCAGGGTGCGCGTGCGGTCGGCGGGCGACAGCAACTCATCGACGACGGCTGCGAACAGTTCGCGAAAACAGGCAAAGTCGCTTTCGCGCATCGTCACCCCGGCGGCCATGGCGTGCCCGCCGAAGCGCAGCAGCAGGCCAGGTGCGCGCTTGGAAAGCAGATCGAGGGCATCGCGCAGGTGCAGGCCGGCGATCGAACGGCCCGATCCCTTGATCTCGCCGCCGCCACCACGCGCGAAGGCGAATACCGGACGGTGCAGCCTTTCCTTGATGCGTGCGGCGACGATGCCGACGACGCCCTGGTGCCAGTCGGCGTCGAACAGCGAGACCGCTGCCGCGGCGTTCTCTTTCAGGTCGGGAATGGCCTTGGCAATCTGGGACAGCGCCTGCTCCTGCATGCCGGATTCGATCTCGCGGCGTTCGCGGTTGAGTGCGTCGAGTCGTTGTGCGATGTTCAGCGCGCGTCCTTCGTCGTCGGTGAGCAGGCACTCGATTCCCAGGGTCATGTCGGCGAGGCGGCCGGCGGCATTGACGCGCGGGCCGATCATGAAGCCGAGGTCGTTGCCCGAGGCCTGCGCCGGATCGCGTCCGGCGGCGCGGAAAATGGCGCGCAGGCCAGGGGTGAGCTGGCCCTGGCGAATGCGTTTGAGGCCCTGGCTGACGAGCACCCGGTTGTTGTGGTCGAGCCTGACGACGTCGGCGATCGTGCCGAGGGCGACCAGGTCGAGCAGGGCGGCGAGCCGGGGCTCGCTGCGCATCGAGAACCAGTGGCGCTCTCGCAATTCGGCACGTAGGGCCAGCATCACGTAGAAAATCACGCCGACGCCGGCCAGATGCTTGCTCGGGAAGCTGCAGCCGGGAAGGTTGGGGTTGACGATGCAGTCGGCGGCTGGCAGTTCGTCGCCCGGCAGGTGGTGGTCGGTGATCAGCGTTGCAATGCCGAGCTGCCTGGCGCGGGCAACGCCGTGGACGCTGGCGATGCCGTTGTCAACGGTGACGATGAGCTTCGGCTGCTTCGTCGCGGCAAGCTCGACGATGTCGGGGGAGAGTCCGTAGCCATAGGTGAAGCGGTTCGGTACCAGATAATCGACGTCTGCGCCGAAAGCCCGTAGTGCCCGGACACCCAGCGCGCAGGCGGTGGCGCCGTCGCAATCGTAGTCGGCGACGATGAGAATTTTCTGCTGTCCGGCGATGCAATCGGCGAGCAGGACGGCGGCTTCGGCGGCGTGCGTTAGCCGGGCGGGTGACAGCAGCGACGTGAATTCGTAATCGAGTTCGCTGCGCAAGACGACGCCGCGCCCGGCGTAGATGCGCGCCAGCAGCGGGTGTACGCCCTGTTGTTCGAGCTGCCACTGGATGCGCGGCGAGACGCTGCGGCTACAGATTCGGGTCATGGCTCGTCCTGGTCATGACCCTTGGCCAGGGTCTGCACGGTGGCCGCCAGCGACTGTGGGCGGCGCCACAGCCGCCACTGCCCGCTACGGCTGCTTTCCCAGATCAGCATGGCGTAGGCGGTCGTGGCTGCGAGACGCAGGTGCCGGATTCTGCCCAGCGCAAGCGCCCTCTGCAGCGGCGCGAACCAGCGGGCTTCGAGTGCGAGCAGTTGCGCGCGGTAGGCTTCGCCATCTTCGTACTGTACCGGTGCTTGCAGTGAATCGAGGACGAGCAGTGGGCGGCTGCCGGGGCGGGTTTGCGCCAGCAGGGCGGCAGCATCGTCGGGGACGGCCTGCACCGGTACGCCGAAAGCGCGCCCCAGGCCGCGCGCCAGCGGGTGGTCGCTCCAGACGCCGGTGCAGTCCTGCGCCCTGCCTGCCGGCAGGACCCCGGCGCCCCATAACCACAGGCTGTTGATCGTCGACTGGCCTGCTTCCTCGCGTCTGGTGTTGGCCGGGTGCTGATGCAGCACCATCTGCACTTCGTTGAGCAATTGGCGCAGCCAGCGCAACTCGGCGTTTTCCGGCAATTGCCGGCCGACGCTGCGGCCGGCGACGGCCGACAGCGGCAGCACGTCGAAGCGGCCGAGTTCGATATTGCCGGCAAGCTGCAGGTACCAGCGATCGGGCGTGCCGATGTGGAAGGTACCGAGATCCGGGAACTGACGATTGAGTTCGTCAACGATGGCCGTCGCTTCGGCGGCGTTGATGTCGAGACGGCTACCGTCGGCAAGGATCAGACGTTCCTGGTGCAGGCGCAGATGCACCGGGTCGGCGCACAGCCAGCAGTCGCTGGCCACGGCCGGTCCGGCGACTTCACCGAGCGCTCGGAAGGCGGCGTAAGCGGCATTCCCGGCGGCATTCCCGGGAAGACCGAAAACATCGCAGAGCGTCGCTTCGAGCGACTGCGGCGGCCGACGCGTGCGCTGGCTGCGCGCGATCAGCGTGTTCAGGGCGTCGCAGCGAAGCGCGTCGAAACTTTCGCGGTCGTCGGGTTCGGGCCAGAGGAGTTCGGGTACGACCAGGGTGAGCTGCATGGGGGGTGTGGTGAGTGTGTGCCGGGGAGGGCAGCCACAGTCGAAAAAAGTGTAGCATAGCGCCTTTTGCCGTTTCGGCGCTTCGAACGGTTTCTTGAGACGAGTTTCCGCCGCTGATGGCCCTGCCCTACGAGTTGCTGGTCGGCCTGCGCTATACGCGCGCCAAGAAGCACAACCACTTCATTTCCTTCATCTCGCTGATCTCGATGTGCGGTATCGCGCTGGGTGTCGCGGCACTGATCGTCGTGCTGTCGGTGATGAATGGTTTTCAGACCGAATTGCGGTCGCGCATTCTCGCCGTCGTCTCGCATGTCGAGATTACCGGCGCCAGTGGCGAAATGGCCGGCTGGGAAGCAGTCGCGAAGCAGGCGGCCGAGCAGCCGCAGGTGCTTGCCGCCGCACCCTTCGTACAGGCGCAGGGCATGCTGGCCTATGGGCAATCGGTACGCGGCGCGGTGGTGCGCGGCATCCTGCCGGATCTCGAGGACCGGGTCGCAGACTTTCGCACGCACATGAAAAATGGCCGCTTCGACGCCTTGCAGCCGGATCACTTCAACATCATCCTCGGTTCGGAGCTGGCGCGCGCGCTCGGTGTTTTCATCGGCGACCGGGTGACGCTGATCGCACCGCAGGGCGTGGTGACCCCGGCTGGCGTGGTGCCGCGTCTGAAGACCTTTCATGTCGTCGGTCTGTTCGAGGTCGGGATGTACGAGTACGACAGCGGGCTGGCACTGATCCACCTCGCCGACGCGCAGCGCCTGTACCGCATGGATGACCGGGTGTCCGGCGTGCGCCTGAAACTCGACGACCTCTTTGTCGCGCCAAGGGTGGCGCGTTCGCTGGCCGGCAAGCTCGATACCCATGCCTTCATCAGCGACTGGACGCGCAGCCACGCCAATTTCTTTCGCGCCGTGCAGATCGAGAAGAACATGATGTTCATCATCCTGTCGCTGATCGTCGCCGTGGCCGCGTTCAACATCGTTTCGACGCTGGTCATGGCGGTCACCGACAAACAGTCGGATATTGCCATCCTGCGCACGCTCGGTGCCAGCCCGGCGAGCATCATGGCGGTGTTCATCGTGCAGGGAGCACTGATCGGCTGCATCGGCCTCGGCCTCGGCGTTGCCGGCGGTGTCGCCCTGGCGCTCAACGTCGATGTCGTGGTGCCGTTCATCGAGCGCCTGCTCGGCACGCAGTTCCTGGCCAAGGAGGTCTATTACATTTCCAATCTGCCTTCGGAACTGCAATGGAGCGATGTGACGACGATTACCGGCGTTGCTTTCCTGCTGGCGCTCGTGGCTACCATTTATCCCAGCTGGCGCGCGGCACGCGTCAATCCGGCGGAAGCGCTGCGTTATGAGTGAACGGGTTCTGGTCTGTCAGGGCTTACGCAAGATCTATCTGCAGGGCGACAGCAAAGTCCCGGTGCTGCTCGGTGTCGATCTCGAAATCCGGGCCGGCGAGCGGGTGGCGATCGTCGGTGCTTCGGGTTCGGGCAAGAGCACGCTGCTGCATCTGCTCGGTGGTCTCGATGCCGCCGACGCTGGCGAGGTGCAGTTGATGGGAAACGATCTGAACCGCATCGACGAGGCACAGCGCGGCAAGCTGCGCAATCGCCACCTGGGTTTCGTCTATCAGTTTCATCACCTGCTCGCCGAGTTCTCCGCGCTGGAGAACGTCGCCATGCCGTTGTACATCCGGCGCATGCCCAAAGCCGAAGCGGAAGCGCGCGCGGCGGCCGTGCTCGGCGAGGTCGGACTCGGGCATCGCTTGCGGCACACGCCGTCGGAGTTGTCGGGCGGTGAACGGCAGCGGGCGGCGATCGCTCGCGCACTGGTCACCGAGCCGGCCTGCGTGCTCGCCGACGAACCGACCGGCAATCTCGATCGGCAGACCGCTGCCGGCGTTTTCGAGCTGATGCTGGCGCTCAACCGTTCGCGGCAGACGAGTTTCGTGATCGTCACGCATGACCCGGTGCTCGCCGAGCGTGCCGGGCGCATACTGACGTTGCGCGACGGCTACCTGCATTCCGCTCGCCGTGCCCCGCAAGTTCCGGTACCGGTTGCCGATGACGGGAACTTATTATAGAATGAGAATGTAATAACCTGGAGGTGGCTGCCCATGAAAAGCTTGTTTACCCCGGCCATCGTGCTGCTCAACCGCGTCGGCTACACGCGAAAATTCGTCATCATGGGAGCGTTGGCGTTGGTGGCGATCGGCGTTCTATTGGTCAACCTTTACCAGAGCCTGCACCAGGTGATCGACAGTTCGCGGCAGGAATTGGCCGGTATCGAGGTGCAGAAGCCGATCAACCTTCTGATACAGAACCTGCAAATCCATCGTGGCCTCTCGTCCGGCGTGTTGAGTGGCAATGACGGAATGAAGGCCCCCCGTGCGGTGCGGCAAGAGGAAGTGAACAAAACGTTGAAGATCGTCGAAGGCAAGTTGCCAGCAGAGCTGACCGCCAGCGACTCGTGGAAGAAGGTCGTCGACAACTGGGCGAGCATCGAGCGCGACGGCCTGGATCTGATTCCAAGAGAAAATTTCCTGACCCATAACCGAACGATCGCCGAACTGCTGGACTTGCAGCGGGGTGTCGGCGATCACTTCTCGCAGTCCAACGATCCCGACATCGATCTGGTGAATTTGATCAACGGGATCATCGACCACTTGCCGAAGGCCATCGAGCACATGGGCCAGTTGCGGGCGCTGGGTACGGGAGCGCTTACCAAGAAACAGACGCTGACCCTGCAGCAAACAGTCGAAATGACGGTGCTCCTGAGCGGGCTCATCGACAACGTCGACGAAATACAGCATCACTTGGAGGCTGCCGCACGCCAAAACCCTGGTCTGAAACCAGTCATCGCCAAGGTGACGAAGGAACTGGCGGAAGCCACTGAAAAGCTGAGCGTGCTGGTAAACCAGGATGTACTCTCCGGTGCCTATGCAACCCCCCCGGGCGAGTACTTTGCGTTGACCACCGCGGCGATCGACACCGGTTACAAGGAACTCTTCGAAAGCCTCTTTCCGGCACTCGAGCAGCAACTGCAACGGCGGATCGACCGGATGGAACGCGACTTGATCTTCAGCTTCGCCGTATCGCTTCTCATGCTGATTTTATTTACCTACATTTCGATTGGCTTCTACTACGCAACGGTCGGCTGTATCCAGCAACTGGTCGACAACGCGCGAACGCTGGCGACCGGCGATCTTAGCGTACGCGTGGAACTCGGCACCCGCGATGAGCTGAAACTGGTCGGCGACGGTGTCAACGAAATGGCTGAGGCGTTTCGCCACCTTCTCCAGAACGTCCATCGCAGCGCGGGCGAAGTTCTTCAAGCGACGCAAAGGTTGTCCACGTCGGCAGCACAGGTAAAGCATGGCAGCGAGCAGCAGAGCGAGGCGGCGTCTACCATGGCCGCGGCAGTCGAGGAAATGACGGCCGGGATCGAACACCTGTCGAGCAATGCGCAGGACGCCGACCGGATTGCGGCGCTCGCCGATGGTCTGTCTTCCGATGGTGGCCGGGTCGTCGGCAACGTCATCGAAGCGATCGAAAGAATTGCCGAGGTGGTCAATCACTCGGCGTCGATTATCTCCGAGCTGGGCGGTCGGTCGGAACGGATCTCGTTAATCGTCAATGTGATCAAGGACATTGCCGACCAGACCAACCTGCTGGCATTGAACGCGGCCATCGAGGCGGCGCGCGCCGGAGAATCGGGTCGTGGCTTCGCGGTAGTCGCCGACGAGGTTCGCAAACTGGCGGAGCGCACCAGCCGCTCGACGCAGGAGATCACGGAAACCATTTCCGCCATCCAGGCGGGCACCAGCGACGCCGTGGCGAGCATGAATATTGGCGTCAGCCGCGTTACCGAAGGCGTCACGCTGGCTCGGCAGGCGGGCAGCTCGCTCGCCGAAATCGGCGGCAATGCCCGGCAGGTCGTGCAAAGAGTGGCCGACATCTCCAACGCCCTGCGTGAGCAAAGTGTAGCCAATAACGAGATCGCCCACAGCGTCGAGCGGGTCGCCCGCATGGCGGAAGAGAACTCCTCCGCCGTTGCCGGCAACGCCGCCACGGCGGCACAGCTCGAACGTCTCTCGGAAAGTCTCGAAGCCGAGGTGCGGCGCTTCAGACTGAGCTGAGATCCCTCAGGGTCACGCACGCCGGGACCTTGACGGCAGCACCACCGGAAATCCCGATCGCGGGGGGTCGCCGGATGTCAGACGCACGGATGGCTGCCTGACGAGAGCAGAATCTGCTTTAATTCGTCATGCGCGGCAACATTCTTGCTTTTGCTCTCGGTGTCGGCTGCCTGCAGCTTCAGGAGACGCTGCCGGCATTGTCGCTGGTCGCTGGCCTGCTGATCGGCGGGGCATTGCTGCTGCTCTGCTGCGGCCGCTGGCGGCACGCCCTGGGACGAATCGCCACGGCAATCGCCTGTGCCATGCTGGGTCTGGCCTGGGCGGCACTGCTCGCCGGGCAGCGACTGCTGGATCAGCTCCCGGCCGAGTGGGAGGGGCGTGATGTGCAGGTCGTCGGCGTCGTCGCGGCGCTGCCGCATGCCTTCGAGCGTGGTGAACGCTGCGCATTCGATGTCGAGGCGGTGGCAACGCCCGGCGCGCGTCTGCCGCGGCGGATCATGCTTTCCTGGTATCACGGCTGGCGCGAAGACGAGTGGCGTGATGCTCCGCTGATCCGCCCGGCCGAGCGCTGGCGCTTCACCGTTCGTCTCAAACGCCCGCATGGCAACGCCAACCCGCATGGCTTCGATTACGAGGCCTGGCTCTTCGAGCGTGGCCTGCGCGCCACCGGCTATGTGCGTCCGCTCGCCGAGGCACAGCGTCTCGACGACTTCGTGCTGCGGCCTGCCTACGTCATCGAGCGTTGGCGTGAGCACATTCGCAGTGCCTTTTTCAGGGTTTTGCCCGAGGCCCCGTATGTGGGCATTCTCGCTGCGCTGGCGATCGGCGACGAGCAGGCGATCCCGGCAGCGCAGTGGCGCTTGTTCCGGCAAACCGGAGTGACGCACCTGATGTCGATCTCCGGCCTGCATGTGACGATGGTGGCGGCGCTGTTTGGCGGTCTGGTTGGTTGGTTGTGGCGGCGCAGCGAGCGGCTGATGCTTTTTATGCCGGCGCAGAAAGCGGCGATCGCGGCCGGCTGGTTCACGGCTTTCGGCTATGCCCTGCTCGCCGGTTTTGCCGTGCCGGCGCAGCGGACGGTCTACATGCTGAGCGTCGTCGCTCTGGCGCTGTACTCGGGCCGCAATCTCGGCGCCAGCCGCGGCCTGCTGCTGGCATTGCTGGCGGTGCTGCTGCTCGACCCCTGGGCGGTGCTGGCGCCGGGATTCTGGCTTTCCTTCGCGGCCGTCGGGCTGCTCTTCTTTGTCGGTACGGCCCGTCTGGGGGCTTCCCGTGGCTGGCGAGCAGCGCTTGCCAACTGGGGTGCAACGCAGTGGGCGGTGACCCTCGGGACGCTGCCGCTGCTGCTGCTGATGTTTCAGCAGTTCTCGCTGGTGTCGCCACTCGCCAACGCATTCGCGATCCCGCTGATCAGCTTCATGATCACGCCGCTGGCGCTGCTCTTCACCGTCCTTCCCTGGCCGCCGCTGCTCTACTTTGATCACTGGCTGCTGTCCGGTTTGATGGGCTTTCTCGAATGGCTGGCGATCTGGCCGGTCTGGGAACAGCCGGCACCGCCGCTGGCGGCGACGCTGGTGGCGGTGCTCGGAGTGATCTGGTTACTTCTACCACGCGGTTTTCCTGCACGCTGGCTGGGCCTGTGTCTGCTGCTGCCGGTGCTGTTCTCTCCCGCCGAGAGGCCCTTGGTGGGAGAGGCCTGGGTCGATGTCCTCGATGTCGGTCAGGGACTGGCGGTTGTCGTGCGTACCGCCGGACACAATCTCCTCTACGACACCGGGCCGCTGTACAGCGCCGAGTCGGACGCCGGCCAACGCATCATCGTCCCCTACCTGCGCGCCAGCGGGATCGGGCGACTCGATTCGCTGATCGTGACCCATCGCGACAAGGACCACTCGGGTGGCATCGTTGCCGTGCAGGAGGCCGTACCAATAGCGCGGACCTTGTCGTCGCTTCCCGAACTGCCCGGCGAACGTTGCCAGGCCGGGCAGGTCTGGGAGTGGGACGGCGTTCGCTTCACGATCCTTCATCCCGATGCCGCTGCCTACGGGCATCAGGCCGCCAGAACCAACCACATGAGTTGCGTGCTGCGGATCGAGAATGCCTTCGCCAGCATCCTGCTCACCTCCGACATCGAGGCGCGCGACGAGCAGGCCCTGCTCGATCGGGCCGCTCCCCTGTTGCGCAGCGACGTGCTGCTGGTGCCGCATCACGGCAGCGCCACTTCGTCGACGCCCGACTTCGTGGCTGCCGTCGGTGCCCGTGAGGCGATCATTCCCGTCGGCTACCGCAACCGTTTCCAGCATCCCCGTCCAGAGGTCGTTGAACGTTATTCAGGCAGTCGGGTGTGGCGCACCGATCGGGATGGCGCGGTGCGCATCAGGCTGGCCAGCGGGCTGACTCTCTCCGCGTATCGGGCCGAGTATCACCGTTACTGGCACGGGCAGTGAAAGAGCCGGTATGCGATTCATCGCCGTCAGCCCCTGCCGATCCAGCTGGCCATCAGGGGCACCAGCAGGGCGGTCAGTCCGCCATTGAGGCCCATGGCGAGTGCCGCAAAGGCGCCGCTCTGCTCATTGACCTGAAAGGCTCTTGCCGTGCCGATCCCGTGCGAAGCCACGCCGATGGCAAAGCCGCGGATGGCCGGGTCGCGGACCTTCATGGCATCGAAAATGGTGCGGGCGCCAACCGCGCCCAGCACGCCGGTGATGATCACCAGTACGGCCGTCAGCGAGGGAATGCCGCCGATCCGTTCAGCGATGGCCATGGCAATGGGCGTGGTCACCGATTTCGGCGCCAGTGACAGCTGCGTCGGCAGGCTAGCGCCAAACCAGCGGCCGATCAGTACGGCCGATAGCACGGCCGTCAGGCTGCCTGCCAGCAGACCGGCAATCACGGGTAGCAGCATCGTCCTGATCCGTTTGAACTGGGTGTAGAGAGGAATGGCGAGCGCCACTGTGGCCGGTCCGAGCAGGAAATGGACGAACTGGGCGCCAGCGAAGTAGGTTTCATAGCGTGTCGCGGTCAAGGTCAAGAACAGCACCAGCAGCGATACCGCGATCAGTACCGGGTTGGCCAGAGGGTTCTGGCCTGAGCGCTGGTATAGCCAGAACGCACCCTGGTAGGCCAGCAGGGTCATGCTCAGGCCGAGCAGGGGCGAGGCCGACAGGTAGACCCAGATTTCGCTGAATTGCGGGTTCATGGGGTTTCTTCGGTGGATGGCGCCCGGCGCTGACAAAGGCGCATCACCAGCGCTGTGACGACAAGGGTGGCAGCGGTGCTGATCAGCAGGGATAGCAGCAGGGGCAGCCACTCATCGGAAACACGGTGCAAATGCACCATGATGCCGGTGCCAGCCGGCACAAAGAGCAGTGAGAGATGTTGCAGCAGGTTCTGGCCGGTCGACTGCAGTTCCTGGCCAGGGCCGCCGCGCAGCATGAGCGCGAGGAAGAGCAAAAGCATTCCGAGTACCGGACCGGGAAGTGGCAGGTTGATGCCTCGGGCGATGACTTCGCCGACGAGCTGAAAAAGCAGCAATTGGGTCAGGGCGGCGAGCATGGCGTCCTCCTTGAATGGTGGTCCGAAGAGTCTATTCGGTATTAGACCCGATCCGAGCGGGAGGTCTTTATTGCAGGGGGTGCGTCAAGACGACCGGACGCAGCCACACTTGCCTGTCCGGACTCGGCAATTTGGCCTAAACTGCTGGCTATCCGTTGCTTTGCCTGAGCGGTGTGGGCCTGATGTCGTACGCTGCTCGGGAAATGGCTGGAATCATATTTTGTCGTTATGCAATGAGGTGAGGAATGGATGCCTTTCTGCTCCTGTCGGGACGTGTCGCCGGCATCGGTGGCCTGCTGTTGTGCATCACCGCCGCAGTACTGCGTCTGGCGGGCAATTACTACCTGGGAACGTTTCAACTCGCGACCGTCCTGCAGGGCGGCATGGCCGCGACCGTCGTTGGCTGTTTCCTGCTGTTGCTGTCACTGACAACGCCGGGGAAAGCCAGTCGTTCGCTGCGATCGCGTGAATGAGGCGTTGCGATAATGTCAGAGTCGCGTCGGTGATTCACCCATCGCCTCTCGCCCGCAAACGGGAGAGGAAACAGCGTCGGGTAGGGCAGAGAGATCCTTGATCTCGCCATCGGGTGTCTCGGGAATCCGTTCTCGCACCTGTCCGAAGCGGTTGCACCACAGGACTCGCAGGCCACTAGCCTTGGCCGAATAGGCATCCCAGGCATTCGACGACAGGAAACAGATCGCCGTCGGGGCGAGTTGCAGGCGTTCGCAGGCTAGCGCGTAGACTGCCGGGTGTGGCTTGAAGACGCCCACTTCCTCGACCGACAGCACGGCATCGAAGACATTCTCGAGGCCGCTGTGGTGGACCACCGCCGCGAGCATCGCCGGCGTGCCGTTCGAGAGGATCGCCAGCCGCATTCCCTCTGCCTGTAGCCGGTGCAGCGTTTCGGGAACCTCGGGGTAGCATCCGAGATGAAGATAAAGGTCCATCAGTCGTTCGCGCAGGCCGGGCCGGTCGATACCGAGGGTGTTCAGGGCAAAATCGAGCGCCTCGCCGGTGACTTGCCAGAAGTCTGCATGTCGGCTGGCGAGTCCGCGCAGCCAGGTGTATTGCAATTGCTTCTGGCGCCACAGTTCGGAAAGGCGCTGCCAGTTCTCGCCGATCTCGTCGCTGGCCGCGAGCGCTGCACTGTTGAAGTCGAAGAGCGTGCCGTAGGCGTCGAATACACACGCCTTGATACCGTCGAGGTGCTGGGTGCTCATGGTTTTGATCTCCTCCGTGATGTCGATAGAGTGCTTGCCTGGCTGGCGGGTACGGCTACAATCAGGCGCCGCAGGTCGGTGCAGCGGCCATCTCGCCACCCAGTGCGCCGCCGCAACTTGATCCTTGGCCTGCCGTGCAGCCATAACAGTGGTTGGCCACCTGGATCGGATATCCGTCGAGCGAGGCCGCCTGCACATCGGTGATGTGCAGGCGCCGGTGACCGCTTCCGGTAATTGGCAAACCCAGCTGCTGGTTGAAATCGCAGTCGTAAAGGTAGCCCTGCCAGTCGATTGAAAGCAGATTGTGACACATGACCTGCTCGATGTTCTCGTCCCGGTGCGCGCTGCGTAATAGTTGCATGTAACTGTTGAACTGGCCCTTCGAGACCAGCATCGATCCGAAGCGCTGGATCGGCATGTTGGTCAGCGTGAACAACTGGTTGAAAACGATGCCGAATCCGTGTCCGAGATGCGCACGATAGGCGACGGCTAGCGGTCCTTGCGGCGGCGGTAGCGTGGGGCCTTGCGGGTTGAAGACCAGATTCAGGATCAGGCCGCTGTCCGGCATGCCATAACCCAGCGCATTGAGGCGTTGCAAGCCCTTGATGCTCGCTTCGAAGGTGCCCTTGCCGCGCTGTCGATCGACGTTCTCCTCAAGATAGCAGGGCAGTGAAGCGATCACCTCGACACGGTGCCTGGCCAAGAAGTCGGCCAGATCCGCATGATCGGCTTCCTCCAGGATCGTCAGGTTGCAGCGGTCGATCACTCGCAGGCCGCGTTCGCGGCCGGAGATGACCAGGCGGCGGAAATGAGGGTTTAGCTCGGGTGCACCGCCCGTCAGGTCCAGCGTCCCGACTTCGGGGCTGGCGCTGATGAAGGCGAGCAGCGCATCGATCGTTTCTGCGGTCATTTCTTCCTTGCGCTGTGGACCGGCATTGACATGACAATGTAGACAGCTCTGATTGCAACGATAGCCGAGATTGACCTGGACCGTTTCCACCGAGCGCCGGGTCAAGGCCGGGAAAGTGGTGGTCGCGAGAAGGGGCAGGGTGGCGTGCATGACTTTCATTCTCCGGTGGTTTGTCGGCATTGGTCGGGGTGACGCTGGCTTACCTTACACGCGCTTGGCAGGAGCTGCGGACCAGCGGAGCAGCGGCAAGCGGCTCTCACGATACGATATTTCAGAGGTTTCTGCAGCGCACGCGGCCTTGCTGTCGGAGTGTGTGCATGTGGCCAAAGACGAGTTGCCAAGTTGGCTACACAAGCCGACCTCATACACCCGCGCAGAACTCGTATTGCGGACCATGGCAGGTTGGATGTGCGCAACAGGTATCCCGGGGGGGCTGGTTGCACGGCAGTGTTTCGAGTCGTCCGATATTGCTGTAGAATCATCCGCTTTACGTGCGCGGAGACGCCATTGGCGCGCGGACATGGACGCAGAAGCGAACAAGGATTCTTAATGGAAACGAATGCTGTTATTTCTGACGCATCAGCCTCAGGCACACCGACTGTGAGCGCTCTCGAGCGCCGCCTTGACCTGTCGCTCAGCATTGCTGACTTCGAAAAGGAGGTTGACCAGCGTCTCAAGCGCCTCAGCAAGAACATGAAGATGCCGGGTTTCCGGCCAGGCAAGGTGCCGGCAAACATCGCCCGCCTGCAGTATGGCCAACAGGCGCGTCAAGAAGCCTTGAGCGAGGCGCTGGCGCAACTGTTCAGAACTGCCGTCACTGCGCAGAATCTGCGCGTTGCGGGCGTTCCAAAAATCGAGGTGAAAAACAGCGACAGCCCAACGCATCTCGAGTTTTCGGCGACCTTCGAGGTCTATCCGGAGGTTGTACTGCATGATCTGAATGGCGTGGAAATCGAACGCCCGGTACTTGCCGTAGGTCCGGTCGAAATCGACAGGACGATCGAAATCCTGCGCAAGCAGCGCGTTCGTTACGAGCCGGTCGATCGTGCCGCCGCAAAGGATGACCAGGTGAGTATCGACTTCCTCGGGAAGCGGGATGGCGAGCCGTTTGCAGGTGGTCAGGGCAAGGACTACCACTTTGTGCTTGGCGAAGGTAAGATGCTGTCTGACTTCGAAAGCGCGGTCATCGGTATGCGCCCAGGCGAAGCCAAGTCTTTCGACATGACCTTTCCCGCCGAATATTTCTCGAAGGAACTGGCGGGTCAGTCGGTGACCTTCGACATCTCCGTCAAGGAAGTGGGCGAAGCGGTACTACCGGAAGTGAATGCCGACTTCGCCAAGACCCTTGGTGTTGAAGATGGCGATCTTGCCAAGATGCGTGCCGAGGTCGAGGACAATCTCAAACGCGAGGTAAGAAACCGTCTGCAGGCAAGAATTCGCAACCACGTGATGGATGCGCTACTGCAGGCCAACCCCGTCGATGTGCCCGAGGGGCTGATTCACCGAGAGTGCGAACACTTGATGCAGACGACTCGCCAGGATATGGAGCGGCGTGGCTTGAAGGTCAAAGAGCTGCCGATGCAGTCCGAGTGGTTCGCCGATCAGGCAAGACGACGGGTTGGTCTTGGACTGATTCTTTCCGAGATCGTCAAACAGTGCGGATTGGAGGCGAAGCCGCAGCAGGTGAAAAGGATGGTTGAGGAAGTGGCGCAAAGTTATGAACATCCTGAAGAGGTGGTCCGTTGGCACTATGCACAGCCGGAACGCCTCGCCGAGTTCAACGCTGCGGCGATCGAGGACAACGTGGTTGACTGGGTGTTGTCGAGGGTGACGGTAGTCGACAAGCCGATTGCTTTTGCTGATTTGATGGGGCAGCAGTCCTGATCCGGTGATCTTGAATAGGCACGATTCTCCGAGTAAAGGAAACGAAATGAGCATTGACTACGAAAACCACAGGAGTCCGCAAGCGCTCGGCCTGGTTCCGATGGTGGTCGAGCAGAGTGGTCGTGGCGAACGGGCATACGACATCTACTCGCGATTGCTGAAGGAGAGGGTGATTTTTCTGGTTGGCCCGGTTAACGACGTGACCGCGAATCTGGTGGTGGCGCAGCTTCTTTTTCTGGAAGCCGAGAATCCGGATAAGGACATCCATTTCTATATCAATTCCCCCGGCGGTGCAGTGTCGGCTGGCCTTTCCGTTTACGACACCATGCAGTTCATCAAGCCTGACGTATCCACCCTGTGCATGGGGCAGGCCTGCTCAATGGGAGCTTTTCTGCTCGCAGCGGGTGCCCATGGCAAGCGATTCGCCCTGCCCAATTCGCGTGTGATGATTCACCAGCCAATGGGAGGTTTTCAGGGACAGGCGTCGGACATCGCGATTCACGCCAAGGAAATTCTTTCCTTGCGTGCCAAACTCAACGACCTGATGGCTCATCACACGGGCCAGGCAATCGAGCGCATTGAACGCGATACCGATCGCGACAATTTCCTTTCCGCGCAGGAAGCGGCAGAATACGGTCTGATCGACAAGGTGCTGACCAATCGGGAGGCGATTTGATCGCGTATCCGGGCAACCGACATCAGGCTTGAAAGTGAGGTAGGTCGACATGACGGAAAAGAAAAGTGGCACTGAAAAACTCCTGTATTGCTCGTTCTGCGGCAAGAGCCAGCATGAGGTGAAGAAACTCATTGCCGGGCCATCGGTATTCATCTGTGACGAATGCATCGAGCTTTGCAACGATATTGTGCGGGATGAAATCGCCAGCGAGCCGGGTGGCAAGGGCGTAAACAGCGATCTGCCAACACCCAGGGAAATCTCGGCACTCCTCGACCAATATGTGATTGGTCAGGAGCCGGCCAAACGAATTCTGTCGGTGGCCGTCTATAACCACTACAAAAGGTTGCGTCACTTTGGCAAGAGCAGGGACGAGATTGAACTCGCCAAGAGCAACATCCTGCTTATCGGTCCCACCGGATCGGGCAAGACGCTGCTCGCGCAAACGCTGGCGCGCATGCTCGACGTGCCTTTCGTGATGGCTGATGCGACGACGTTGACCGAAGCCGGCTATGTCGGCGAGGATGTCGAGAACATCATTCAGAAATTGCTCCAGAAGGCGGATTACGATACCGAGAAGGCGCAACGCGGCATCGTCTATATCGACGAAATCGACAAGATTTCGCGCAAGTCCGATAATCCTTCGATCACCCGTGACGTTTCGGGCGAGGGTGTGCAACAGGCGCTGCTCAAGCTGATCGAGGGTACGGTAGCTTCTGTCCCGCCACAGGGGGGGCGGAAGCACCCGAATCAGGACTTCGTGCAGGTGGATACCACCAACATCCTGTTCATTTGTGGCGGAGCCTTCGACGGTCTCGAAAAGGTCATTCGCAATCGATCCGAGCGTGGCGGTATGGGCTTTGGCGCCGAAGTGAAGAGCAAGGATAACAAGAAAGCGGTCGGTGAGGTGTTGCGTACCGTCGAACCCGAGGATCTGATCAAGTTCGGCTTGATTCCGGAACTGATCGGGCGCTTGCCGGTGCTTGCTACACTCGAGGAATTGTCCACGGCAGCGCTGGTGCAAATCCTGGTCGAACCCAAGAATGCGCTGGTGAAGCAATACCAGAAGCTGTTCGCCATGGAAGGGGTGGCGCTCGAAGTCCGTCCTGCGGCGATGCAGGCCATTGCCAAGAAAGCCCTTGAACGCAAGACCGGTGCGCGCGGCCTGCGGTCGATTCTCGAGTCTGTATTGCTGGATACCATGTACGAACTTCCCGGAATGGAGAATGTCTCAGAGGTGGTTCTCGACGAGAACGCGATCCTCGGCGACGCACGGCCCATCCTGATCTATGCTGATCAACCGAAGGTTTCTGGCGGCAACTGATGTGCTGGCCGCCTCCTGTGCGGCTTGAAATACAGGTTCTTGCCACCATTTTGGGGCTTGAACTCTCACCTAAAGGGCACAATTGATGTCTGTAACCCCCAAGCTGTCAGCCGAGCCAGTCGAATTACCCCTGCTTCCTCTGCGCGATGTAGTGGTTTTCCCGCACATGGTGATTCCACTGTTTGTCGGGCGCCCGAAATCGATCAAAGCGCTTGAAGTGGCCATGGAAGCCGGCAAGAGCATCCTCCTGGTGGCCCAGAAGTCGGCGGTCAAGGACGATCCGGAAGCCGATGATCTGTACGTTGTTGGTTGCGTGGCCAATATTCTGCAAATGTTGAAGCTGCCCGACGGCACCGTGAAGGTGCTGGTCGAAGGGGCGCAGCGCGCTCGTTTGGAGGCCATCGATTCGCGCGAGGAGATGTTTTTCGCGGGTGCTCGTCCGGTGATCGCTGATGAGGGCCTCAATCATGAGGTTGAGGCGTTACGCCGGGCTGTGATCGGGCAATTCGACCAGTATGTCAAGCTCAACAAGAAGATTCCGCCGGAGATCCTGACTTCGATCGCGGGCATCGAGGATGCCGGGCGACTTGCCGATACCATCGCCGCGCATTTGCCCCTGAAGCTCGAACAGAAGCAGGAAGTTCTCGAAATGTTCGATATCCGCGCACGCATCGAGCGTCTGCTGGCACAACTCGAATCCGAGATCGACATCCTGCAGGTTGAGAAACGCATTCGCGGTCGCGTCAAGCGCCAGATGGAGAAGAGTCAGCGCGAGTATTACCTCAACGAGCAAGTGAAGGCGATCCAGAAGGAACTCGGTGAAGGTGAAGAAGGTGCCGACCTGGAGGAACTGGACAAAAAGATCAAGACCGCCGGAATGAGCAAGGAAGGACTTGCCAAGGCGCTGGCGGAATTCAGGAAGCTCCGGTTGATGTCACCGATGTCGGCGGAAGCGACGGTGGTACGTAATTTCATCGAGACACTGATCGGCCTGCCGTGGCGCAAGCGGACGCGCATCAGCAAGGATCTCGCCGCTGCCGGCAAGATCCTCGACACCGATCACTGGGGTCTGGAAAAGGTCAAGGAACGCATCATCGAGTATCTGGCCGTGCAACAGCGGGTCGAACGCCTCAAGGCGCCGATTCTCTGCTTGGTGGGTCCTCCTGGGGTCGGCAAGACTTCGCTTGGACAGTCGATCGCGCGAGCAACCGGTCGCAAGTTCGTCCGCATGAGCCTTGGCGGCGTACGCGATGAGGCTGAAATCCGTGGTCATCGCCGGACCTATATCGGTTCGATGCCGGGCAAGATTCTGCAGAACATGAGCAAGATCGGTGTCAAGAACCCGCTTTTCCTGCTTGATGAAGTGGACAAGATGGGCCAGGACTTCCGGGGCGATCCGAGTTCTGCGCTGCTCGAAGTCCTTGATCCCGAGCAGAATTCGACCTTCGTCGATCACTATGTCGAAGTCGAGTACGATCTGTCGGAAGTGATGTTCGTCGCGACCGCCAATACGCTGAACATCCCGGCGCCTTTGCTTGATCGTATGGAAGTGATCCGGCTTTCCGGTTATACGGAGGACGAAAAGGTCAATATTGCCCAGCGCTATCTGGTCCCCAAGCAGATGAAGAACAATGGCCTGAAGACCACCGAACTGACGATGGCGGAAAGCGCCCTGCGAGACATCGTTCGCTACTACACGCGAGAGGCGGGTGTGCGATCGCTTGAACGCGACATCTCCAAGATCTGTCGCAAGGTGGTGAAGACGCTGCTGCTCAGAAAAAACCAGGGGAAGGTTGCCGTCAGTGCGCGCAATCTCGACAAATTCCTGGGTGTTCGTCGTTTCAACTACGGAGTTGCCGAGCGCGAGAACCAGGTGGGGCAGGTGACCGGTCTGGCCTGGACCGAAGTGGGCGGCGAACTGCTGACCATTGAGTCGGTGGTCCTGCCGGGCAAGGGTAAGACGACCACCACCGGCAAACTCGGTGAGGTCATGCAGGAGTCGGTTCAGGCGGCTCTGTCGGTGGTTCGCAAGCGCGCGCAGTCGCTCGGCATTGATCTTGATTTCTATCAGAAGAGCGATATTCATATTCACCTCCCGGAAGGGGCCATCCCGAAGGATGGCCCGTCAGCGGGTGTCGGGATTTGTACGGCGCTGGTTTCCGTCCTCACGGGCATTCCTGTCTGTTGCGATGTCGCGATGACGGGCGAGATTACGCTGCGAGGCGAAGTCCTGCCGATTGGCGGACTCAAGGAGAAATTGCTGGCGGCCGTGCGCGGTGGCCTGGCCAGAGTGTTGATTCCGGAGGAGAATGTCAGGGATCTGGCCGAGATTCCGGACAACATCAAGAACAAGCTGGAGATCATTCCGGTCAGGTGGATCGACCAGGTCCTTGAGCATGCGCTGGAGCGCAAACCCGAACCCGTGTTGACCGGGGAGCCGGCTACCCCACCGGTTGCAGCGCCCACTCCGGAGAATGTATCCACCGTCATCACGCATTGAACGTCAGTGCCAGCCTGTCGGCGGGCGCGCGCATCGTTTGGTCCTGCCTGCTGACCCATGGTCAAGGGATGTAGTTTCGGTCTGGCCAAGTGGGGACGGATGCGGTAGACTTCAAACTTCATGCTTTGGTCACACGAAGGGTGCTTAGCTCAGTTGGTAGAGCGCTAGCCTTACAAGCTGGATGTCGGCGGTTCGAGCCCGTCAGCACCCACCAGAAAGAACGGTGTTGCAGAGCGTTCGGGAGTGGTAGTTCAGTTGGTTAGAATACCGGCCTGTCACGCCGGGGGTCGCGGGTTCGAGCCCCGTCCACTCCGCCACAGCCGAAAGGCGAACGCAAGTTCGCCTTTTTTGCTTCAACGTTCCAGTAAGTTAGCGAGCTACCCCCATGTTCTTTGATGCCGTTCGCAACAACAAGAGAGTTGTTCAGATATTCCTTGCCTTGATCACCCTGCCTTTTGCCTTCTGGGGCGTTGACTCGTATGTGCGCAACACTGGGGCGGGGGCCGATCTGGCCAGAGTGGGGGACACCAAGATCACCATACTGCAGTTCGACCAGGCCTGGCGTGCCCAGCAGGATCGCATGCGGCAGGTACTGGGCGCCAGTTTCCTTCCAGAGTCGATGAATACGCCGGCAGCAAGGCTGGCGGTTCTGAATTCACTGGTGGATCAGCGACTGCTGCTCCTTGAGGCATCGCAAGGACGACTGGGTGCCGGCGATGACCTGCTTCGCGATGTCATCGCCAAGATCCCGGCCCTGCAGGAAAATGGTCGGTTTTCAATGGCTCGCTACCAGGCTGCGCTTGCCGCCCAGGGCATGTCACAAGCCCAATTCGAGGCGCAGATGCGACAGGATCTCACGCTCCAGCAACTGGTCGGCGCAGTTGGAGATACCGGCATTGCTGGCAATAAGGTGGTCGATAAGCTGCTGCGCATACAGACCGAGGAGCGGCAGATTGCCGAGTGGCGATTCACCCCGGGGCAGTTTGCCGACCAGGTGAAAATCACGCTGCCGGCCATCGAGAAATACTATGCACAGAACCTGAAGCGCTTTGAAGTGGCGGAGCAAGCCAAGGTCGAGTACGTGGTCCTGTCTCTCGAAGGATTGCTGGCGCAGGTCAAGCCCAGCGATGGAGAAGTGACAGCTTGGTACGAGAGCCACCAGGATCGTTACCAGCAAGCCGAGGAGAGGCGAGCCAGTCATATCCTGATTCTGGCGAGCGGCGAGGTGGACCGGGAAAAAGCACGCGCCAAGGCGGAAGATGTGCTGAAGGAAGTCCAGAAGTCGCCGGCGAGATTTGCCGAGCTGGCCAGGCAGCATTCGCAGGATCCCGGATCTGCCGAAAAAGGGGGAGATCTTGGCTTTTTTGGGCGTGGCATGATGGTCAAGCCGTTCGAGGATAGCGTGTTCGGCCTGCGAGAGAATGAGCTTTCCGGTCTGGTGCAGTCCGAATTCGGCTATCACATCATCAAGCTGACGGCAATCAAACCGGGCAAGTTGCGTTCGCTTGCCGACGCGCGTCCGGAGATCGAAGAGGAACTGCGGCGGCAAGCAGCTTCACGACAGTTTGCCGAGGCTGCCGAGACCTTCAGCAACATGATCTACGAGCAACCGGACAGCCTGCAGCCGGCCGCCGAGAAGTTCAGACTGAAAATCCAGCAGTCCGGCTGGTTGCCGCGCGGCCTTTCCCCGGATAAGTTGGCTGGCTTGGGCCAGCTGGGTAACCAGAAAGTGCTTGCCGCGGTGTTTTCGGACGATTCACTGAAGAACAAACGAAATACCGAGGCGGTCGAGGTTGCTCCCAATACGCTTCTGGCCGCCCGGGTGATCGAATACCGGCCCGCGAGCACGCAGCCCTTGGCGATCGTCAAGGCTGAGATTGAAGCGCTGCTCAAGGCTGAGGAAGAGGCGGTACTGGCCCGTGCTGCAGGCGAGTCGAAACTCCGCGAGTTGCAGCAGGGGGCGGAGGATAAACTTGCCTGGGCGCCAGTCAGGAGAGTTTCCAGGCAGGATGGCCGTCAGTTTCCGGAGGCGTCGCTGAAGGCGATCTTTAGAGCCGATGTCCGCCAGCTGCCGGCCTATGTGGGTGCTGATGCGGAAGGCGGGGGCTATATGCTCTACAAGATCATGACGGTCAGCCATCCGGAAAAGGTGGACGACAACCGGCGCAAGGCCTTGCAAGCCGAATACGGCACGATCCTTGGGCAGGAGGATTTTGCTGCCTACCTTGCCGGACTACGCCTGCGCTACAAGATCGACATCAACAAATCGGCGCTGGAAAGCAAGGAACGGTAGCCCCCGTTTTACCCAATAAAAAAACCCCGCCGAAGCGGGGTTTTTTTCAGGAACGATGGCCCTGCGGACATTACATGTCCATGCCACCCATACCACCCATGCCACCCATACCACCACCCATGCCGCCGCCGCCCATGGCCGGCTTTTCCTCAGCCAGTTCGGCGACCAGGCAGTCGGTGGTGAGCATCAGGCCGGCGATCGATGCCGCGTTCTGCAGTGCCGTACGCGTGACCTTGGTCGGATCGAGAACTCCCATTTCAACCAGGTCGCCGTACTCACCGGTGGCGGCGTTGTACCCGAAATTGCCGGTACCCTGAAGCACGGCGTTGACCACGACGGACGGTTCGTCGCCGGCGTTGGCGACGATTTCGCGCAACGGCTGCTCCATTGCCCGCAAAACGATCTTGATCCCGGCTTCCTGGTCGTGGTTATCGCCCTTGAGCGAGGAAAGCGCCAGGCGGGAACGCAGCAGTGCGACACCGCCGCCAGGAACGATTCCTTCTTCCACAGCGGCACGAGTGGCGTGCAGCGCGTCCTCAACGCGTGCCTTTTTCTCCTTCATCTCGACTTCGGTAGCGGCACCCACCTTGATCAGAGCGACGCCTCCCGCGAGTTTGGCGACCCGCTCCTGCAGTTTCTCTTTGTCGTAGTCACTGGTGGCGGTCTCGATCTGCGCGCGAATTTGCTTGACACGCGCTTCGATGTTCGCGCTGACTCCGGCGCCGTCGATGATCGTCGTGTTTTCCTTGCCAATCTCGATGCGCTTGGCTTGGCCGAGGTCCGCCAGGGTAGCCTTTTCCAGGGTCAGGCCGACTTCCTCGGCAATCACCTGACCGCCGCTCAAAATCGCAATGTCTTCGAGCATTGCCTTGCGGCGGTCACCAAAGCCCGGTGCCTTGACGGCGCAAGTCTTGAGGATGCCGCGGATGTTGTTGACCACCAGGGTGGCGAGTGCTTCTCCATCGACATCTTCAGCGACAATCAATAGCGGGCGGCTGGACTTGGCGACCTGTTCGAGAATCGGCAGCAAATCACGGATATTCGAGATTTTCTTGTCGAAGATCAGGATGAACGGGTTTTCCAGAATCGCGTTCTGTTTTTCGTTGTTGTTGATGAAGTAGGGACTCAGGTAGCCACGATCGAACTGCATGCCCTCGACGACGTCGAGTTCGTTGTTCAGGGATTTGCCGTCTTCGACGGTGATCACGCCTTCCTTGCCAACCTTGTCCATCGCCTTGGCAATGATGTCACCGATGTCCGCATCAGCGTTGGCCGAGATCGCGCCGACCTGAGCAATTTCCTTGCTGGTCGAGCAGGGCTTCGAGAGCTTTTTCAGCTCGTCGACGGTGGCCACGACTGCCTTGTCGATGCCGCGCTTGAGGTCCATCGGGTTCATGCCTGCAGCAACGTACTTCATGCCTTCGCGAACGATTGATTGTGCCAGCACGGTAGCGGTCGTGGTTCCGTCCCCGGCGATGTCGGAAGTCTTGGAGGCCACTTCCTTGAGCATCTGGGCGCCCATATTGGCGAACTTGTCTTTCAGTTCGATTTCCTTGGCGACCGAAACACCATCCTTGGTCACGGTTGGAGAGCCGTACGAGCGCTCCAGAACAACATTGCGTCCCTTCGGACCGAGCGTAATCTTGACTGCGTCGGCAAGGATGTTCACGCCTTCGACCATGCGAGCGCGTGCGGTATCGCCAAATTTGACGTCTTTAGCTGCCATCGAGATAACTCCTAAGTTTCTGTGATGATTTGATTCTGAATTGAAAGGAAAGATTGTGTGCTAAGGCTGTGCGAACGCGACCTCTACGCCTCGATGACGCCCATGATGTCTTCTTCACGCATGACCAGCAGTTCCTCTCCATCGACCTTGACGGTCTGACCGGCGTATTTGCCAAACAGGACCCGGTCGCCAACCTTCACGGCCAGGGCGCGGACGCTGCCATCATCAAGAATCTTGCCATTGCCAACGGCGCGAATTTCGCCTTGGTCAGGTTTCTCGGCAGCTGTATCGGGAATGACGATACCGGAGGCGGTCCTGCGCTCCTCTTCAAGACGTTTGACAATCACGCGATCATGCAACGGGCGAATTTTCATGCAGTTTCTCCTTGGGGTTAAGCATATAAACGGATATCGACGGTCAGATCCTGTAGCCCTGGGTAAAGACTCAGGAGTAAAAATATTAGCACTCGCCGCTAACGAGTGCTAATAATAGATCCGGGTGACGTGAATTTCAAGGCCTGCGAGATGACCTTCCGGGCTGATTGCACGGTTTGCAACTTTCCGGCATTGATTGCCCAGGAAAGCGTAGAAACCGCAAACTTGGCAATGGATTGACAGCATACTGATTGAAAGATAGATTCCTCAAGCAGGTGGATCGTCACCTACAGTTTTTATTCAATCGTCAGAAGGGGGGAGGCATGTCGAAGGAGAGGGTTTATGGCCGTTCGTTGCTGGTGCTTCTGGTCACGGCAGGTGTGTCGGGCTGCTCAAGCAATCCCGGTAAGAGCGACGGTGCTCAGTCTGCTGTACCGGCCCAAGTAACACAGGCGGAGAATAGCGTGGCAGTGCCGCAGACGGTGCCGGCAACACAGATGAACCAGCAGGCCAGGCCAGCCAAGAAAGGCTCCAAGACTGCGAAGGCCGAGCAGCCCACTCCGCCCGTCCAGTCTGCGCAGCCAGTAGCAGCCGCCCAGCCTGCGGCGCCGACCCCGGAAACTCCATCGGGCAAGATCGGCCCCGGAATGAACAGCAAGGGTGAGGTCGTGGATTCCTCCAGGGTCGAGGCGGGTTACGGCCAGTCCGTCAAGGGATTGCGCGACTGGGAAGGGGAGATCACCGGCAAGCCGGCACCGGGCAGCAAGTTCACACAGCTACAGATTGGCATGCCCATGAAACAGGTGACCGACCTTGTCGGACAGCCCAGCGACCAGGGTGCATACCTTACCGGCAAGGCTTTCATCCCCTTCTTCTTTGGGAGCGACAAGCACCGTCAGGAACTGGTCTACAAGAACCAGGGCCGTCTGATTTTTGCTGGAGGTTCGATGGGCGATATTGGCAGTGCTCATCTGGTATGGATAATTCATAACGCCAGCGAGCCGGCCTACCGCTGACGCCGGCGGGGACGCATTTCGCGGCACGGAAAAGACTGAACAGCGCTCATGGCCATGGTTACGGGCGAGTGCGTGGCCGTTGGCGCGCTGATCGATCGGGTCCGGTCGGTGTTCGCCAATTGGATCATTCTCGAGATTACCGCCATGAAATGGACATTGCATACACGTTGTCTGAGCGGCGCTCTCGTCGCTGCCCAGGTCAGCGCGCAGCCCGAGTCTACACGTAGTCGGGTTGTGCTTCCCTGAGGATGGTGCGCTGGTCACCGGCACTTCGTGGTAAGTTCTGCTTGGTGTGCCGACCAGACCGATTCACGCCTGCGCTCAGGGCAGAAGGCAGTTCTAGGCGGCCGGGCAGTCTGCAGATGATCACGCAGGCCGCCTTGGCCGAAACATTTCCAGCAGGATTCGGGGACGTTTGTCGAGGAGCAAAGCGTGCGCGTAACCTTGGTTCACCCAGCCGGTTTCAATTTCGTTCCGGGGCAGCCCGATTTTTCGGTGCTGGCCAACCGCATGCCGCCGATCGGCATCATGCAGCTCGCGAGCTGGCTGGAGAAGCATGGCCATCCGACCGAGCTGCATGACTGCCTCGGCCCGTATGCGCCGCCGGGAATAGCGGCCAACGCCGAAATCGTCCTGGCGAGCCGGCCGGATCTCGTAGGCATCAGTGCAACAACTTCCAGCTTCATGGACGGGGTCGACCTCGCTGCCTTCATCAAGAGGAAGCGGCCGGAGATCAGAATCGTCTTCGGGGCCGTGCATGTGTCATCAATTGGCGCGCCGATTCTTGAGCACTTTCCCGAAATCGACTACCTGTGCATCGGTGAGGGTGAGGGCTGCCTGCTCGACCTTGCAAACGGCAAGGCACTGGCGGAGATCGACAACCTCGTATTCCGCAACGGCGACGGCCAGGTCGTCTGCAATCCGCGCCGACACCGTATCCTGAATCTCGACGAGCTGCCCTTTCCGGCGTACGAAAAGCTGGCCGGGTTTCCGCATGGCTATCACTTGCCACTGTTTGCCTACGAGAAACGCCACGGTGCGACGATGATCACTTCGCGTGGCTGCCCCTACACCTGCTCATTCTGCGACCGCACGGTTTTCGAGCGCCTGTACAAGACCAACTCGGCTCAGTACACGTACGAGCACATGAAATACCTTCGGGATCGCTTCGGTGTCCGCCACATCAACTTTTACGATGATCTGTTCACGGCCCACAGGAAACGAGTCACCGAACTGTGCGAAATGCTGATCGAGCAGCCGCTGGGCATGAACTTCAACTGCGCCATCCGCACCGGTCACACCTCCGACGAAATGCTGGCCATGCTGAAGAAGGCCGGCGCGCTGATGGTGTCGATGGGCATCGAATCGGCCGATCCGGGAATGATGGAACGCCACAAGGCCGGGGTAACACTGCCCGAAGTGAAGAAGACTGTCGAACGGATCCACGCCGCCGGTTTGCGCGCCAAGGGCCTGTTCATCTTCGGATTGCCGGGAGAAACACCGGAAACGCTCAGACATACGAGTGACTTCATTCTGTCTCTCGATCTCGACGAAATGAACATGACCAAGTTCAGCCCGATGTATGGTGCGCCGATCTGGGACGAGTGCGTCAGTGGCAAGGAAGGAGACTTCATCGAAGACTGGCGGCTGATGAACTGCCTGAATTTTGTCTTCAAGCCACACGGGTTCTCGTCGCGCGAGGAGATGGACGCGCTCTACAACTGGCACGTCAAGCGCTACTACGACAGCCGGGGCTATCGCCATCGCTTTGCGAAGCGACTCTGGCAGCATCGCTGGAGCCTCTGGCATGTCGTCCGGCACCTGCCGGAAACCGTCGCCGCGGCTCGTTACTTCAGTGCCAACAAGGAGGAGCTGGAACTTGCCCGGCGGGAGTTTGTCCGCCATCCGCGCCAACCGGTCGGCCTGCAGCCCTTCCTGAGTCCGGAGCTGAAAGCGGATGCCATCGCCGCCATGTCGCCGATCAGGATTTCCCGCCGTCCAGCGCGTCCGGCAACGGAACCGGATGCGTGCTGCACGCCGCAAGCGCTGGGATCAACCATGCCGTGGACAGTATAATATAGGGTTCTTGGCGACTTTCGCCGCTGGAGCAGTGACTGACAGGGGTTGAGGGCATGCAGCTTGAGTCTGGGGGAGGGGAGTACCGGGAATGCGATGTCCTGGTGATCGGTGGCGGTCCGGCCGGGTCGACGATTGCTCCTTTGCTCGTCGAGAAAGGCTATCGTGTCGTCCTGCTCGAGAAATCGCGACACCCTCGCTTCCACATTGGCGAATCCCTGCTGCCGGCCAATCTGCCGCTCTTCGAACGGCTTGGCGTTGCCGGTGAGGTTAGGGCCATCGGCATGGAAAAATGGGCAGCCGAGTTTGTCTCGCCGCAGCACCCCATGCCGCAGACCTTTCATTTCGCAGATGCCTGGGACAAGTCGATGCCTTACGCCTACCAGGTGAAACGGGCGGAGTTCGACGCCATCCTGATCCGCAATGCCGCGCGCAAAGGGGTCGAGGTCCACGAAGGTTGCAAGGCAAAGGCAGTCGACTTCCTGCCCGACAACAGCGTGCGGGTCCGCGCCCGCCAGGAAAATGGTCGCGAACTCGAATGGAAGGCACGTTTCGTCGTCGATGCCTCCGGGCGTGACACCTTCCTGGCCAATCGCTTCCAGATCAAGCACCGCAACCCGCGGCACAACAGTTCGGCCGTCTATGGGCATTTCGCTGGCGCCAGCCGCAGCGCCGGGCAGGCGGAAGGCAACATCACCATCTTCTGGTTCGAGCATGGCTGGTTCTGGTTCATTCCGATGCAGGGCGACGTGACCAGCGTCGGCATGGTCACCTGGCCGTATTTCATGAAGACCAGGGGGCAACGGAGCATCGAGCGCTTCCTGCACGACGGCATTGCCTTTTGCCCGGCACTCGCCATGCGCCTCAAGGAGGCCAGGCTGATCAACCCGGTCGAGGCAACCGGAAATTTTTCCTACGTGTCCGAGCGCACGCATGGCAGCAACTACCTGTTGCTCGGCGATGCCTATGCTTTCATCGACCCGGTTTTTTCTTCCGGCGTACTGCTGGCGATGCATAGCGGCCTGATTGGCGCCGAAACCATCGACACCTGTCTGCGGCGGCCTGACGAAGCGGCGGCGGCGCTCAAGCACTTCGACCACCTGATGCAGCACGGTCCGAAGCAGTTTTCGTGGTTCATCTACCGGGTCACCAATCCGATCATGCGAGACTTCTTCATGGGACCCAAGAACATCTTCCGGGTCAAGGAAGCGCTGCTGTCGGTGCTCGCAGGCGACATTTTCGGCAAGACGCCGATCTGGCGCTCGCTACGGATGTTCAAGCTGCTCTACTATTTCGCCAATGCCATCCAGCCCCGGCGCGCCTTCATGGGTTGGAGGCGCCGGCGTTTCAACATCCGCCGGGTCGATGATCCTGCCCTGAACGCCACCCCGTGAGCCTCGCTTTTCGTTCCGATGTCTGTCGTCGGCGACCGCTCGTGGATGCCGAAGTCCCAGTCCGGGAGATCCTCGGCGGCACGCTGATCGGCTGCCGGCCATCCGCGCCTCCGGCGGAGTGCTGGCCGATGCAGACGGTGGTTGCGCCGCTGCTCGGTTATCCTGGCGAAGCCGTTCATGAACTGTGGATCAGTGCGGGCGACAGTCACCCCGGCGAGTTTGAAGGAATCGCTTTCCGGCGCAGCCGGGAAGTCCTGTTCGGTGTCATCGAACTCGAAGAGCAGGCCTTTTCGACCACCGGCCGGGAAAGCACCCTGCAGCAGGCAACCGGGGAAGCCTACCGGCGTATTTTCCGGCTACTTGCCGCGCAGGAGTTGCCACACCTCTGGCGCGTCTGGAATTATCTTGCCGACATCAACGGCGAAACCAATGGCCTCGAACGCTATCGCCAGTTCAACATTGGCCGGCACGATGCATTTGCTGCCTGCGCTCGGGCGGCCACCGGTGACGTTCCCGCGGCCTGTACGATCGGTCTGCCGCAGGGACCGCTGAGCATCGCCTTCATTGCTGGTCGAACGCCGGTACAACCGGTCGAGAACCCACGCCAGGTGAGTGCCTACCACTACCCGATGGAGTACGGGCCACGCAGCCCCACTTTCTCACGTGCGGTGCTCGTGACCCTGCCCGAACGGGAGTGCCTGTTCATTTCCGGAACGGCGAGCATCGTCGGACACCGCACGGTGCACCTCGGGGATATCTGCGGGCAAACGCGCGAGGCGCTGGCCAATATCGAGGCCGTTCTCGCTGAAGCCAACCGTCTGAGCCGCCACACGACATTTACGCTGGGTGGGCTTGCGTACCGTGTCTACATCCGCCATGCGGAGGATTTTCCGGTGGTGCGGGATATGCTGAGTGCTCCGATGGGTGCGGCAGCGGTTCTATTCGTGCAAGCCGACATCTGCCGACAAGACCTTCTCGTCGAGATCGAGGCGGTGGCCGTCAATGTTCCAGGGAGTGCCTGATGCATGCATTGAGTTCGAATGGTCGCCGGATCAGCCGTCTGACGGCAGCGGGCTTAGCTTGTCTTTCGCTCGTCGCGCCGGCAGCCGAGGAAAAGCCGCTGTGGGAACTGGGGGCCGGTGTTGCGGCCTTCAGCTTCCCGTATTACCGGGGGTCGGATCAAACCGACCATTTTGTTCTGCCGGTCCCCTATTTCACCTATCACGGGGATTTCTTCAAGGCCGACCGGCACGGCATCCGCGGCAGCTTCTTCGATTCCGACCGCCTCGACCTGAGCGTCAGTCTGGCGCTGTCGCCTCCGGGCCTGAGCGACGACATCCGGGCCCGCTTCGGCATGCCAAATCTTGATGCGACCTTCGAGATCGGCCCGCAGATGGATATCACCCTGTGGCGGTCGGAAAACCGCGCGCGCTTCCTCAAGCTATTGCTGCCGCTGCGCGCCGCCTTCACCGTCGAGAGTTCGCCGCGGGATGTGGGCTGGGTCTTTCATCCCCGGCTCAACATGGATATCACCGACCTTCCGGGGATGCCCGGCTGGAACATCGGACTGCTCGCCGGCGTGGTGTTCGGCGACCAGCGGCAAAACGCCTATTATTATTCTGTGGCGCCGCAGTACGCGACGGCGACGCGTCCCGCGTATCAAGCCGGCGGCGGCTATGCCGGCACGCAGTACCTGATGGCGATCTCCAAGCGTTTCCCGAAAGTCTGGTTCGGTGCTTTCGCCCGCTACGACAACCTCAGCGGAGCCACTTTCGAGAACAGTCCGCTGGTCCGGCAGAAGGATTATTTTGCCGCCGGATTGTCCGTGAACTGGATCCTCGGCGAATCGTCGACGCGCGTGCGGGTCGATGACTGATTCGCGTGCTGGCAAGCCGCTGTGGGGTGCCTATGAATGTCTCGCGATGGCGCTCGGGTTGGGGACGCTGGCGCTTGGCTGCCTGATCTGGCTGCCGTTTGCGATGCTCTTGCATCCGCTGCTCCCCCGTCGCATCGGCCAGCCGCTCGGGCGCTTCGTCGCGCGTATCGGCTTTCGGGGCTATCTCGGGGTGTTGAGCGCGCTTTGTGCCTGCCGCTTCGATCTCGACGAACTCGATCAACTGCGCGACGCGGGGCCGCTGGTGCTGGCCGCCAATCATCCCTCGCTGCTCGACGCCGTGCTCGTGCTGGCGCGTGTGCCGAATACCGTCTGCGTGATGAAGGCGGACCTCATGGACAACCTCCTCTTCGGTGCCGCAGCACGTCTGGCACGCTTCATCCGCAACGATGCGCCGCTGGCGATGACTCTCGACGCGGGCGAGGAACTCGATCGCGGTGCCCGTCTGCTGATCTTTCCGGAGGGCACCCGTACTACCGCCTTCCCGGTAGACCCCTGCCTGGCGACGGCCGGTCTGATCGCCCGCCGCAGCCAGGTGCCGGTGCAGGCCCTGCTGATCGAATTTTCCACCCCCTACCTCGGCAAGCACTGGCCACTGTTCAGAAGGCCGACCCTTCCCCTGCGCTGCCGTATCCGCCTGGGCCGACGCTTCAACCCACCGCAGGATGTCGCCGCTTTCGCCGCCGAACTCGAAAGCCATTTCCGCGCCGAACTTGGGCCGCCATGGCCCAGCACCGTCGCCCGCCCGGCTTGTTCGCGCGCCCGCAACGCCCACTGAAAGGCTGCTGACCGTACGCCATGACGCTTGCGTCGTCCACCCATCTCGTCATCATCCCGAGCTACAACCCCGGGCCGCAGGTCGTTGACACGGTTCGCGCCGCGCGTGCGCAGTGGACGCCGGTATGGGTGGTCGTCGACGGCAGTACCGACGGTAGCACCGCCAGCCTGCAGGCGCTGGCGCGCGACGACGACGGGCTGCAGGTGATCGTGCTGCCGAAAAACTGCGGCAAGGGCGCGGCGGTGCTGGCAGGCATCAGCCAGGCGCGGGCAGCCGGGTTCACGCACGCTTTGACGATGGATTCCGACGGCCAGCACCCGGCCAATCTGATTCCGGCCTTTATGGCGGCCTCGCAGGATCGTCCGGAAGCCATGGTTCTCGGTAAACCGGTGTTCGCCGCCGACGCGCCGGCGCTACGCGTCAATGGGCGCAAGGTCTCGAACGGCTGGGCGAATCTCGAAACGTTGTGGATGGGCATAGGCGACTCGCTCTACGGTTTTCGCGTCTACCCGATCGTCCCGCTGCAGCAGATCATGCAGGCCAACCGCTGGATGCGCCGCTTCGATTTCGACCCCGAGGCTGTCGTTCGCCTGTGCTGGGCCGGCGTGCGGCCGCTCAACCGTGACGCGCCGGTCCGCTACCTTCGGCCAGACGAAGGCGGCGTCTCGCATTTCCGCTACCTGCGTGACAATACCCTGTTGACCTGGATGCACACCCGGCTGTTTCTCGGTTTCCTACTCCGCCTGCCCTGGCTACTGGCCAGGAAACGCGGTGGTTGAGCGAGCGGTCACCCTGAAACAGTGTCCGGCGCGATGACGCGATGAGCCTATGAATACGACGGAAGTCTTCCTGATTGCCATGGCGATCATTTTCACGCTACCCTGGCTGATCTGGCGGGTCGGCCGGACCGATTACTACGCGCCGCTGGTCGTCGTGCAGATCGTCACCGGCATCCTGCTCGGGCCAGGAGTCCTTGGACGCTTCTCTCCCGACGCTTACGCCTTCGTCTTCAACCCGGCGGTGGTGCAGTCGCTGAACGGCATCGCCTGGTGGGCCGTGATGCTGTTCGTGATGATCGCCGGTATCGAACTCGACCTCCGACAGGCCTGGGCGCATCGTCGCGAGAGCAGCCTCACCGCCGGACTGGCGCTCGGCACGCCGCTCGCCTTCGGCTGCCTGGCCGCCGGCCTGATGCTGCTGCACGACGGCTGGATCGGACCGCGAGCGATGGCCTGGCAGTTCGTCCTCGGCATCGGCATGGCCTGCGCGGTGACGGCGCTGCCGATCCTGATCCTGCTGATGGAAAAGCTCGCCATCCTGCGCCAGCCGATCGGTCAGCGCATCCTGCGCTACGCCAGTCTCGACGATATCGCCATCTGGGGGGTGCTGGCGCTGATCCTGATGGACTGGGGCCGCGCAGGCAGGCAAATCGGTTTCCTGGTCGCCTTCGCGCTGCTCGGCTACGCCTTCCGGGCGCTGATGGGGCGGCTGGCGGAACGCGACCGCTGGCATATGGCGCTGATCTGGCTGACCGTCTGCGCCTTCGGCGCCGACTGGTCCGGACTGCACTTCATGGTCGGCGCCTTCCTGGCGGGAGCGATCATGGACACCGAGTGGTTCGATCAGGAGCGGATGGACCTGTTGCGCCACCATGTGCTGCTGGTGGTCATGCCGGTCTTCTTCCTGAGCACTGGCCTGCGCACCAACTGGACGCTCGGCGGTGAGGCGGTGTTCGTCGCCGCCGGCATCCTGCTCGTTGCGTCGGTCGGCGGCAAGCTGCTCGGCGCGCACCTCGCTGGCCGCCTGCTCAACTGGGCGCCGGGCGAGGCAAGCCTCATCGGCTGGCTGCTGCAGACCAAGGCGCTGATCATGATCATCTTCGCCAACATTCTGCTCGACCTGCAGGTCATCAGTAGCGAGACTTTCACCGCCCTGCTGCTGATGGCAGTCGCCAGCACCATGCTCACGGTACCGGTCGTGGCGCCGAAACTGCAGCGGCTGCGGAAAACCTAGGGCGTGTCCTCAATTAAGCGATTCACAAACGGTAACTACTCATGTCGGTGAAGGGGACGTTGTGATCGGTGGCGAAGTTCCAGACATCATCGGCGTATTGGCGCAGGCAGAGCAGGAGGTTCGCGGCTTTACTCTGCCGTGTTCGCCCGCGTTTCCCCGATTTCGGAACGAGCAGATTCAAGGCTTCCCCCTTTGGCGAGCAGGTCTGCGTAACGTGCACACAAGCTGGTGATTCGTGGCATGGGCAATGGACCGCCCAATTCGTTCACCTCGTGACAGGCAGCCGCAGCAGGTCGATCATGCCCCCTCGCACTTGCGCTGAATCTGTCCGTCGGCTCTGGCGAGGTCAAGAGTTCTCATTGCTACCTCGTGCAGGCCCCCCTCAAGTGTCCAGGGGCTGGGCGGCGTACGGACAGGGCTCAAGCCATGATCAACCTGCATGTCATGCGACATGACCGGCTGTCGGAAACCTATTGGGAAAAGCGCTGGGCTGAGCCTCTACGCAGAGCAGCTTAATAGCGAGACTCCCCGTCCGACACTTTCGTTCGCACCGCTTCCTCGCTGGTATCGCGATCAAGGATCGCACGCCTTCCTCTTTTCGAGCAGTTCATTGATTTTCCACCTGATAGGGGTCTGGATATCCCAGCGCAGCCAGTACCCGGCGCTCCTGGTTTTCCATTTTACGGGCATCTTTCTTGCACGCTTCATGGTCGTAGCCCTGCAGATGCAGCATGCCATGGACGATCAGATGGGCGTAATGGGCTTCGAGAGACTTGCCCTGGGCGTTTGCCTCGCTCGCGACGACTGGCGCACAGAGCACAAGATCACCGCAGAGAGAGGGTTTCTGCTGATAGGGAAAGGATAGGACGTTGGTCGCGTAGTCTTTGGACCGGTAGGTACGGTTCAGGTTGCGGCCTTCGTCTGCATCGACAAAGCGTACGGTGATCTGTCCGCTATCACCGTAAGGGGCTGCTGCGGCCCTTGCCCAGATTCGGACCTGCGATTTTCTGGGGAGATTCGGCCAGTTACCGGCGCTCTGGACGCTGACCTGCAGCCGCCGCTCATACTTCGCCATGCTCGTCCGGCGCGGCTGCGTGAACTTCCCGTGCAGCGGTGTGCGCTTCGTAGGCCGAGACGATGCGTGCCACCAGCGGATGGCGCACGACGTCTTCCTTGAGGAACTCTGTAAAGGCGATGCCGCGGACTTCCCTGAGGATCTGGCGGGCCTCGATCAGACCGCTCTTCTGGCCACGCTGCAGGTCGATCTGGGTAACATCGCCGGTGACAACCGCCTTGGCGCCGATGCCGATGCGCGTCAGGAACATCTTCATCTGTTCGGGTGTCGTGTTCTGCGCTTCGTCGAGAATGATGAAAGCGTGGTTCAGGGTGCGGCCACGCATATAGGCCAGCGGTGCAATCTCGATGGCGCCACGTTCGAACAGCTTGCCGACGCGCTCGAAGCCCATCAGATCGTAGAGTGCATCGTAGAGCGGTCGCAGATAGGGATCGACCTTCTGGGCGAGGTCACCCGGCAGAAAACCGAGGCGCTCGCCAGCCTCGACTGCCGGGCGGGTGAGCACGATGCGCTGCACCAGTTCGCGTTCGAAGGCGTCAACCGCCGAAGCGACGGCAAGATAGGTTTTGCCGGTACCAGCCGGGCCGGTGCCGAAGGTGATGTCGTGTTCCTGGATGTGCTTCAGGTATTCGATCTGGCGTGGGGTGCGGCCGTGCAGCTCGGTCTTGCGGGTCAACAGCGCCGGCTCCGGGCCACCACTGGACGCGCTGTGGCGTACCGGTCGGTTGAGCAGTTCGATCAGACCGAGCTGGATGTCATCGAGCGATAAGGTGTCTTTGGCCTGTGCGTAGAATTGCTGCAGTGCCTCGGAGGCGCGTGCCCGCTGTCCGGCTTCGCCGCGCAGTGTAAAACGTTCGCCGCGGCGGGCAATCGATACGTCGAGGGCAGTCTCGATCTGACGCAGATTCTCGTCGAGGGCGCCGCACAGATTGGCCAGTTGCTTGTTGTTGACTGGCGACAGCAGCAGTTCGGTGGCCCGACTTTTCGGCGGCGAGGAATGTGCAGCCGGGCGCTCGGAAGTATGAGTGTTCATGTGCTGGCACTGACGATCTCGCCGCGCAGCGAATGCGGCAGGGCGGAAGTGATGCGGACATTGAGAAAGTGATCGAGAAGGGGCGTGTTGTCGCCAGCCTTGCCGGCAAAATTGACGACACGGTTGTTGTCCGTCCGCCCCGCGAATTCCCGGTGGTCCTTCTTCGAAACGCCTTCGACCAGCACCCGCTGGACGCTGCCGATCATCGCTGCCGAAACCGCTTGCGCCAGTTCATCGATACGCTGCTGCAGGCGCTGCAGACGCTCAAGCTTGAGCGATTGCGGCGTATCGTCGGCAAGCTCGGCGGCCGGCGTCCCTGGGCGCGCACTGTAGAGGAACGAGAACGAGGCGTCAAAGCCGACCTCGTCGATCAGCTTCATCGTCTTGTCGAAATCGTCGGCGGTTTCGCCCGGGAAACCGACGATGAAGTCCGATGACAGCGAGAGATCAGGACGCGCAGCGCGTAGCTTGCGCACCAGGCTCTTGTATTCAAGCGCCGTGTAGCCACGCTTCATCGCAGACAAAATCCGATCGGACCCCGATTGTACCGGCAGATGTAGGTGCGAGACGAGCTTGGGCACACGGGTATAGGTGTCGATCAGCCGTGCCGACATCTCGCGGGGATGCGAGGTGGTGTAGCGAATGCGCTCGATGCCCGGAATTTCAGCGATGTATTCGATCAACAAGGCGAGGTCGGCCGTCTCATCGCCAGCGAGTGCCTGCCCGCTGCCCAGCATGGCGCCGCGGTAGGCGTTGACATTCTGTCCGAGCAGGGTCACCTCCTGGACGCCCTGTGCGGCCAGCCCGGCGACTTCGGTCAGGACATCTTCGAAAGGCCGCGACACCTCTTCGCCGCGCGTGTAAGGAACGATGCAGAATGAACAGAACTTGCTGCAGCCCTCCATGATCGAGACAAAAGCAGCAGCGCCTTCGACCCGCGCTGGCGGCAGATGGTCGAACTTCTCGATTTCCGGGAAGGAGATATCGATCTGCGACTTGCCCAGGCGACGCCGGTTGGCAATCAACTGCGGCAGCCGATGTAGGGTCTGCGGTCCGAAAACCACATCCACATAAGGTGCGCGGGCAACGATCGCCGCACCTTCCTGGCTCGCTACACAACCGCCGACACCGATCACCAGATCGGGATTGGCGAGTTTCAGCAGGCGTACCCGGCCGAGGTCGTGAAAAACACGTTCCTGCGCCTTCTCACGTATCGAGCAGGTGTTGAAGAGGATGATGTCCGCATCATCGGGTGTGTCGGTGTGGACGATGTCTTCGGATGCAGCGAGCACGTCGGCCATTTTGTCCGAATCGTACTCGTTCATCTGGCACCCGAAGGTGCGGATGAAGAGTTTTTTGGCCATGTCTACCATGCCTGCTTTGTTGTTTGCGTTAATGCCAAAGTCCCGTCAGGGACTCATGAATCTCCTCTCCTCACGCCTGGGGGAGAGGTCGGGGGCGGGGATACGGTCATGGCTGTCATGATCGGGGGTGTCTGGAAAAGTCATGACCGTCAGCGTGGTCGTGATACCGAAGCTTCGCTCGGAGTCAGCATCCAGACGCGATAGATCGCGCCGGAAGTATCGGGCAGATAGACGACTTCGACGGGGTCCTGAATCTGTATCGGCAGGACCAGCAGGTTCTGCCGATTACGAAACTGCGCAGTCGGGGCGAGTGGCCATTGCTGGCCACTGATGGTCAGGAAACCGTCTCCGGTCGGTGGCTGCAAGACCCCCTGTTTGGCCTGTTCAGGCAGTGCTCGCGCCATGGCCATCGGTTCATGCAGTACCTGCGTGTCAGGGGAGGGCGTCAGTGCGGCTTCGATGATGGAGCTGAGAATGCTGTACAGGAGTGTTGTGGGGAGATCCATCGGCGCATTATAGACAAGCCGGCGCCCCGCTGTCAGCCCATCTTGCGCAAAGCTTCGCTGTGCGGGCATGGCTGGGCGCCCTTGCAGTACAATCATGTTTTATCCTAGTTACAATCTTTGAGAAAGGACGTCGCTGTGCTGGAATCCTATCGTGCCCATGTTGCCGAACGCGCTGCGCTCGGCATTCCGCCGCTGCCGCTGACTGCCAAGCAGACCGAGGAGCTCATCGGACTGTTGAAGAACCCGCCACAGGGCGAAGAAGCGACGCTCGTCGAGCTGATCACCTATCGCGTGCCGGCCGGTGTCGATGATGCCGCCAAGGTCAAGGCCGAATTCCTGGCGAGGGTCGCCAAGGGTGCAGAGTCCTGCGCGCTGATTTCGGCGGACAAGGCTACTGAACTGCTCGGCACGATGCTGGGCGGCTATAACGTCAAGCCGCTGATCGACCTGCTCTCCGGTCCCACCGGAACGATCGCCGCAGCAGCCCTCAAAAAGACGCTGCTGGTCTTCGATTTCTTCCATGATGTCAAGGAACTTGCCGACCAGGGTAATCCGAATGCTCGATCCGTGCTGCAGAGCTGGGCCGACGCCGAGTGGTTCACCTCGCGTCCCGAAGTGCCAGCTGCGCAGACGCTCACCGTCTTCAAGGTGACCGGAGAAACCAACACCGACGACCTTTCACCGGCGCCAGACGCCTGGTCGCGTCCCGACATTCCGCTGCATGCGCTGGCGATGCTCAAGAACCCGCGTCCCGGGATCGACCCAGACAAGGCCGGTGAGCGTGGTCCGATCAAGCAGCTCGAAGAACTCGGTAGGAAGGGCAACCTGATCGCCTATGTCGGCGATGTCGTCGGCACTGGTTCGTCGCGCAAATCGGCGACCAATTCGGTGCTGTGGTTCACCGGCGAAGACATTCCCTACGTTCCGAACAAGCGTTTCGGTGGCGTCTGCCTGGGCTCCAAGATCGCGCCGATCTTCTTCAACACCATGGAAGACGCTGGAGCGCTGCCGGTCGAAATCGACGTCGGGCAGATGGACATGGGCGACGAGATCGAACTCAGGATCGACGCCGCCACTTCGAAGGTCACCGCCTTGAAAAACGGTGCCGTGATCGCCGAATCACAACTGAAGACGCCGGTGATCCTCGACGAGGTGCGTGCCGGTGGCCGCATTCCGCTGATCATCGGGCGAGGCCTGACGATGCGTGCGCGTGAAGCGCTTGGCCTGCCGGCATCGACATTGTTCTGCCTGCCGCAGAATCCGGCCGATCCGGGCAAGGGCTACTCGCTGGCACAGAAAATGGTTGGACGCGCCTGCGGTCTGCCCGAAGGCAAGGGCGTGCTGCCCGGCACCTATTGCGAACCCAGGATGACCACCGTCGGCTCGCAGGACACCACGGGTCCGATGACCCGCGATGAATTGAAGGATCTCGCCTGCCTCGGTTTTTCGGCGGACATGGTGATGCAGTCGTTCTGCCACACTGCTGCCTATCCGAAGCTGGTCGATGTCAAGATGCACCGCGAGCTGCCGAGCTTCATCAGCACGCGTGGCGGCGTTGCCCTGCGTCCGGGCGATGGCGTCATCCACTCCTGGCTCAACCGCCTGCTGCTGCCCGATACCGTCGGCACCGGTGGCGATTCGCACACGCGTTTCCCGATCGGCATCTCGTTCCCGGCCGGTTCGGGCCTGGTTGCTTTCGCCGCTGCCACTGGCGTGATGCCGCTCGACATGCCGGAATCGGTGCTGGTGCGCTTCAAGGGCTCGCTCGCCGAGGCCGGTCAGCGCGGCGTGACGCTGCGCGACCTGGTCAATGCGATTCCCTACTACGCGATCCAGACCGGTCTCCTGACGGTCGAGAAGAAAGGCAAGAAGAACATCTTCTCGGGCCGCATCCTCGAAATCGAAGGGCTGCCGGATCTCAAGGTCGAGCAGGCCTTTGAACTCTCCGACGCCGCTGCCGAGCGTTCGGCCGCAGCCTGCGCGGTGGCGCTGAACAAGGAACCGATCATCGAATACATGCGCTCGAACATCACGCTGATGAAGTGGATGATCGCCAACGGCTACTCGGATGCGCGCACCCTCGGTCGCCGCATCAAGGCGATGGAAGCATGGATCGCCAATCCCGAACTGCTCAAGGCCGACGCCGACGCGCAGTACGCGGCAGTGATCGAGATCGACCTCGCCGGGGTCACTGAGCCGCTGGTTGCCTGTCCGAATGATCCGGACGACGTCAAGCTGCTCTCCGCTGTCTCCGGCACCAAGATTGACGAAGTCTTCATCGGTTCGTGCATGACCAACATTGGCCATTTCCGCGCCGCCGGCAAGGTCCTCGAAGGCAAGACCGACATCCCGACGCGGCTGTGGATCGCGCCGCCGACCAAGATGGACGCGATGATCCTCAACGAGGAAGGCTATTACGCGATTCTCGGCAAGTCCGGCGCGCGCATGGAAATGCCCGGCTGTTCGCTATGCATGGGCAACCAGGCGCAGATCAGGAAAGGCAGTACCGCGATGTCGACCTCGACGCGCAACTTCCCGAACCGCCTCGGCATCGACACCAACGTCTTCCTGGGATCAGCCGAACTCGCCGCCGTCTGCGCGCTGATGGGCCGGATCCCGACCCCGGCGGAGTACCTCGAGCAGGTGCAGACGGTCAACGCCAAGGCCGCCGATGTCTATCGCTACATGAATTTCGACCAGATCAAGGAGTTCAGCGACGTGGCGGAGACGGTGACGGTGTGAGTTTCACCTGAAGGAGCAAGGGGCCTGCTCTTAGAGCTGCCAATCAGCAATCGAAGTCCAGATTGCTGGTCGACAGGATGGCCGTCCGGCAGCGACTTTAGCGCTCGGATGCGGCGCTGTTGCCGGGCAGGCCGCGGAACATCGCCGGCGTCAGCTCGTGCTTCTGCAGCAGGCGGTAGAACTCTGTACGGTTGCGGTCGGCGATGCGGGCCGCGTCGGCGACATTGCCGTCGGTCAGTTTCAGGAGTTGCACCAGATAGTTCCGTTCGAAGCGCTGCTTCGCCTCGGCGTAGGATAAGGCCTCCATGGCCGGGACGCGCAGGGCGCGCTGGATCAGAGCCAATGAAATCAGTGGCGTGGTGGCCAGAGCGCAAGATTGTTCGACCACGTTGTAAAGCTGGCGGACATTGCCTGGCCAAGCCGCACTGGCCAACGCCTCGAGTGCCTCCGGGGCGATGCCGGCGATGGGCTTGTCGTATTTTCTGGCCAGTTGCTGCACGAAACAGGTTGCCAGGAGCGGGATGTCCTCGCGCCGCTCGTCGAGGCGCGGCAGCGTCATGGTGACAACGTCGAGGCGGTAGTACAGATCCTCGCGAAACTGGCCTTCGGCCATGGCGACTTCAAGATTGCGATGGGTGGCGGAAAGTACCCGCACGTCGACAGGCTCGGCACGTGTTGCGCCCACCGGCCGCACTGCTCGCTCCTGCAACACCCGCAGGAGCTTGACCTGCAGTGCCAGTGGCATGTCGCCGATCTCGTCGAGGAACAGTGTCCCACCGTCGGCGGACTGAAAAAGGCCGAGGTGCGTGGCGGAGGCTCCAGTGAACGCCCCGCGCACATGGCCGAACAGCTCCGATTCGAGCAGTTGCTCTGGGATCGCGCCACAGTTGATGGCCACGAAAGGAGCTTTGGCACGTGCGCTGGCGCGGTGGATCGCGCGGGCCAGAATTTCCTTGCCGGTACCGCTTTCTCCCCGGATCAGGACGCTGGCGTCCGAGGCGGCCACCACCCGGGCTTCCTCGATCAACTCGCCCATGCGGCTGCTGCGAAAAACAATGCCCTCGCGCCAGGCTTCGTCCTTGCCGGTTTCGTGCTCCGCACCGGCTGCTGAGAGTTGCAGTGCTTGCGCAATCTTTTCAAGCAGGTGCTTGCTGTCGAAAGGCTTGGTCAGATAGCCGAAGACTCCCCGTGACATCGCTTGCACCGCGTCGGGAATCGTTCCGTGGGCGGTCAGCAGGATTACTGGCAGGGTCGGTCGGGTGGAGCGGATCTCATCGAACAGGGCCAGCCCATTTTTGCCTGGCAGACGGATATCGCTGATCACCAATTGCGGGGGTTCGACGGCAATGCGTGCCAGACCCTCCTCGGCAGAGGCAGCGGTCGATACCCGCAGGCCTTGGACATGCAGACGCATCGAGAGCAGTCGCAACAGGTCTGCGTCATCGTCGATGAGCAGAACATGGGCGGCATGGGGTTTGGGAACGGGGTTCATCGCGGGGCTCCGGGCGGTTTTTTGCCACTGCTTGGACGGACGGTCAGCGAGCGTTCGATATCGCTCAGGGCATCGAGTTTCTCCTGGAGTTCGCCGTTGCGGTGCTGGCTTTCCTTCAACTGCTGAAGGATTTTCTCGTTCTGTGTTGCCAGTTTCAGCCGTTCCTGGTATTGACTGGCCAGCAGCCGGGCCAGTGGGTGCAGGCTGGCCACTGCCGGGTCGTTGCTTTTCAGCATGCCTTCCAGCAAGCCCAGTGCCCGAACGAGATCCTGCGGAGCACGCGGCTGTCCCAGGAGCAAGGCAAGGCGGAGCTGGGTGACAGGGGTAGGGGGGGCCACCGTCAGTATGGCACGTTCCCTCAGCAGTTGCTGTGGCGAGATGCGCTGTAGAAATTGGAGATAGCTCAGTAGCGGCAGGATTGCCGCTGCCGCTTCATCGATCTGGGCCACAGCAGCTGTCGGCAGCGCCTCCTGCGGCGGCTCCGGTGAGGTGGCACAGCCACTGAGCAGTATGACGGCGAGCAGCCTTGGCCAGCCGCTGTGCATGTCGTAGGTCTTCATGAGGTTGTCTCCTCAACCTGACGATTCACACGGCACCTCGATCCAGAAATGCGCCCCGGGCGCTTTCCCGTCATCGGACAGCAGCATCACCCGCCCGCCCATCGCCGTCATCAGTTCGCGAACGATCGATAAGCCGACGCCGCTGCCCTGGCGTGGAGTCGGCGAGGTTCGGGAACCCTGGACGAAGGGTTCGAATATCCTTTCAGCATCGTCGTTGGCTACCCCTGGTCCCTGGTCGATACAGGCGATACGGACGATCTTGCCGAGGACCACCGCTTCCAGGTGGATGACGCCGGCTTGAGGGCTGAAATCGATGGCGTTCGAGAGCAGGTTATCGAGAACGACCAATAACTTCTCGGCGTCGAGTTCCCTTGTGACTGCTGGTGCATTGCAGAGTACCGTCAGTTGCCGCGCCTGAATCTGCAGGTCCCGTCCCTGTACGACATCGGCCAGCAACTGTTGCAGCAGCAACGGCCGAGAGCCTGAGCGGCGGGCTTCGAAGGAGGCAGCATTGAGCCGCAGCAGGCTTTCGATATGCCCCTGGAGACCCATCACATTGTGCTGCAGGATATCGACCACTTCCTGTTGCGACCCGTCCAGAGGCCCCAGCACCTGTTCCTGCAGCAGGGCGATGCCTTCCCTCAGGGCCGTCAATGGCGTTTTCAGTTCATGCGAGACATGTCGCAAGGTCCGCTCGCGCTCGGATTCCAGTTTGTCCAGGCGCTGTCTCAGCCAGTCGAGGCGACGCCCCACCCTTCTGAGATCGGCAGGCCCGGGAACCGTCACCGGTTCGTCGAAGCGGCTCTCCCCAAGACGTTCGATCGCTTGCTCGATACTGCCGAGCGGTCGGGACAGCCACCAGTTCATCGCCAGGGCGACCAGAAACGCTCCGACGACCGCAGCGGCCACCAGGCTGGTGAGCTTCCGGCGGCCCTGTTCCAGTTCCGACAGCAGTGCGGCATTTTGCTGGTCCATCCAGTGTTGGCCCGCATGCTCGAGCGCTCTGTTGAGTTCAGCAAGGCGATTCAGCAAAGGGAGCAGCTCGGTTCGTGGTACGGATTGGTGAAGTTCATGGCTGAGCCGGTCGACGGCCTGGTGCCAGTCACCGGGGAGGGCACCCCAATTCCCTGCGGGAATCGACTCGAGACGTTTGATTGCGGCCAGGGCATGGGCAACATTCTCGTCGAAGCGTTCGAGCAAGACGGGTTCATTGAGGACCGTGAACTGCCGCGCGCTACGTTCGAGCCCGACCGTCCGGTCAGCGAGTTCCTGGAGCGAGGCACTGAGTTGCAAAGCGTATTCGCCGTGCTGCCGGCTTTGCTGAACAAACTGTTCTAGCAGTAACCAGCTGCTCACGGCTGCCCAGCTCAGGAGCAGGGCAATCAACAGGAATCCAGCCAGCATGCTCTGGCGGAACGAGATGCGAATCACGGCAAATGCCTTCTCCGGGCAATGGTGGCGCAACGGCGATGGGTCTGCTTCGTGCAGGACAGGACAAAAATGCCGCAAGCGCCGATCAGTGTCCGGCACATGGCGCGACGAGAGTAAAGGCCACCGCCAGGATGAACCGCCCGGGGCCAGGGTGGCCTGCCGGGCTTCTCGAATGCAAAGCAGGTGGCCAGTTTACACCGCTGGCAGGAGCGCTTGCGCAACAAATTGCCATCGAGCAGGCCGGCGGAAGCGGCAACTGGAAACCGTCATTTCCAATGAATCAATGTTTTGCAAAGCATGTCGCTGGCTGACGACAAGATAACTTCTTGTCCGTGCAGCCCTTTTCGATAGAGTTCGACAAGTTTGTCTCTTTTTCACGACATGTTCCGGGTGAAAGTGAGGCCGATGATTCAGGGTTTCGACGTAGATAACTGTTTTGTTTATGAAACTTGTCATGGCACGAATATCGCTTTTGTTCTCCGGAGGTTAATCCCGTCACTCTGCCCAAAAGGAAAAGCCGTGTTCAAGAAACTCAAGGTCTGCAGCCGGAGCGAGCCGATCACCCACCACAAGGCACCTCCCATCCTCGGCTCCACCTCCCGGCCCGCTGCGCCAACACCAGACAGCATCGCCTCTTCCGCCAGAGAGCTTGCCCAGAATCCATCTGCCGCTCCACTCTCTCCCGCCGCAAGAGCGGCCGTCCAGACGTCGCCAGCTGCTCAACCGGCAAGAACCGTGAAGGCCCCGTCTACGAAATCCATCCTGGCACGCATATCGTTCTTGTTTTCCCAGAATTAGCCTAGTCGGATGGAAGTATCTTAGGCCAATGACCATCGGCACCATGGGTTTTCACGAAACGCTTCTTGCACCGGACGGAACGAACCGGTGTTTGGTCGGTGCTGCGTGCTGGCGAGTGAAGCCTGATCGGCTCTCGGGGGCTCTCGTGCCGGGCCGTGGTGGCTACGACACTCGCTTGGCGCGAACGCCGAATGAGCACGGCATGGCAGGCATGCTGGTGCGCCGGATGTATGCCTGGCGCGGTTACGACACAGCATCGCTCGGGTGGCAAGCGGACGATCCGAATCGGCTGACGCTTGTGGCCTGGCATCACGGGGAGGTAGTGGCGACACTGACTTTGGGTCGCGATTCTCCTGCCGGCCTGTTGGCGGACGGTCTTTACGCTTCGGAGCTGGCCCTCCTGCGCTGCCCCGGCCGGGTTGTCTGTGAAGTGACGAGGTTGGCGATAGACCCGGAATTCCGGTCGTCGGATTTGCTGTTTTCTTTACTTCAGTCGGCCCATTGCTACGGAAAGAAGTTTTTTGCTGCCAGTGACGTCGTGATCGAAGTCAATCCGCGCCACGCCCGCTACTATCAGCGTCTGCTGGGCTTCAGACCGTTCGGCAGTCGCCGCCAGTGCCCGCGCGTCAACGCTCCGGCAGTCCTCTTGCATCGGGAACTGCATGACTTTGCCATTCCTGCCGACAAGATCGGTTGATCCGCCCTGCTGAACCTTCTGGCAGGCGCGTGCCGAAAAACCTGCGGCTCCTTGAATTCACACGGTCTGTCCCCACATGTTCGGCATGAACATACTTCTGCCGAGGATTTCAGCATGCGTTTGGATAAACTGACCACCAAGTTCCAGCAGGCGCTGGCCGATGCGCAAAGCCTTGCGGTCGGACACGATAATCAGATCATCGAGCCGCAGCATCTTTTGTTGGCGCTGTTGCAGCAGGAAGACGGTTCGAGTTCGTCCCTGCTGGCCCGCGCCGGGGTCAATGTGCAGGCGCTCAAGACGGCACTGGCGCAGACGATCAACCGTTTACCGAAGGTGCAAGGGCATGGCGGTGAGGTGCAGGTCGGTCGTGACCTGACTAATCTGCTGAACCTTACCGACAAGGAAGCCCAGAAACGCGGTGACCAGTTCATCGCTTCGGAGATGTTCCTGCTTGCCCTCTGTGACGACAAGGGCGAGTGCGGTCGCCTGGCAAAACAGCACGGACTGGTCAAGCAGTCGCTGGAACAGGCGGTGGCTTCGGTACGTGGTGGGCAGGGAGTGGATTCCCAGGAAGCCGAAGGGCAACGCCAGTCACTGAGCAAGTACTGTATCGACCTGACCGATCGCGCCCGCCAAGGGAAGCTCGACCCGGTGATCGGTCGCGATGACGAGATCCGCCGGGCCATCCAGATTTTGCAACGGCGCACCAAGAACAATCCGGTGTTGATCGGCGAGCCGGGTGTCGGCAAGACCGCAATCGTCGAAGGGCTTGCGCAGCGTATCGTCAATGGTGAGGTCCCGGAAACGCTCAAGAACAAAAAGGTGCTCAGTCTTGACATGGCGGCGCTGCTGGCCGGTGCCAAGTATCGCGGCGAATTCGAGGAGAGACTGAAAGCGGTGCTCAAGGAAATTGCCCAGGAAGAAGGGCGCATCATCGTTTTCATCGATGAGCTGCATACCATGGTCGGCGCCGGCAAGGCGGAAGGCGCGATCGACGCCGGCAACATGCTCAAGCCGGCTCTGGCACGTGGCGAATTGCACTGCGTTGGCGCAACGACGCTCGACGAGTACCGCAAATACATCGAAAAGGATGCTGCGCTTGAACGCCGCTTCCAGAAGGTGCTGATCGACGAGCCGACGGTCGAGTCGACGATCGCCATCCTGCGCGGCTTGCGCGAAAAATACGAGCTGCACCATGGCGTCGACATCACCGATCCCGCGCTCGTCGCCGCCACCGAACTGTCGCACCGCTACATTACCGACCGTTTCCTGCCGGACAAGGCGATCGACCTGATCGACGAAGCCGCGGCGCGGATCAAGATGGAAATCGACTCCAAGCCGGAGGTGATGGACAAGCTCGACCGGCGGATGATCCAGCTAAAGATCGAGCGCGAAGCGGTGCGCAAGGAACGCGATGAAGCGTCGAAGAAGCGCATGCACCTGATCGAGGAAGAACTGCTCAAGCTCGAACGCGAGTACAACGACCTCGACGAAATCTGGAAAGCCGAAAAGGCCCAGGTACAGGGCAGTGCGCACATCAAGGAGGAGATCGACAAGCTCAAGCTCGAACTGGCGCAACTACAGCGCGACAACAAGTGGGACAAGGTTGCCGAAATCCAGTACGGCAAGCTGCCGCAGCTCGAGGCGCAACTGACGGTCGCCGAGAAATCGGGCGAGGGTGGCCAGCACAACAAACTGTTGCGTACCGAAGTCGGCACCGAGGAAATCGCCGAGGTGGTCTCGCGTGCGACGGGAATTCCCGTTTCGAAGATGATGCAGGGCGAACGCGAGAAGCTCCTGACAATGGAAGATCACCTGCACCAGCGCGTCGTCGGTCAGGATGAGGCGGTGCGTCTGGTGGCCAATGCCATCCGCCGCTCGCGTGCCGGTCTGGCGGATCCCAATCGGCCGTACGGCTCGTTCCTCTTTCTCGGCCCGACCGGGGTCGGCAAGACTGAACTGTGCAAGGCATTGGCCGGCTTCCTCTTCGATTCCGAGGAGCACCTGATTCGCGTCGATATGAGCGAATTCATGGAGAAGCACTCGGTGTCACGGTTGATCGGTGCGCCGCCGGGTTACGTCGGCTATGAGGAGGGCGGTTATCTGACCGAAGCCGTCCGACGGAAACCCTATTCGGTGATTCTCCTCGACGAGGTCGAAAAGGCGCACCAGGATGTCTTCAACGTTCTGCTGCAGGTCCTAGACGACGGTCGCATGACCGACGGACACGGTCGAACCGTCGACTTCAAGAATACCGTGGTGGTGATGACCTCGAATCTCGGGAGCCAGATGATTCAACAGATGGCAGGTGACGATTACCAGTTGATCAAACTGGCGGTGATGGGTGAGGTCAAGAGCTATTTCCGGCCCGAGTTCATCAACCGCATCGATGAAGTGGTGGTTTTTCATGCGCTTGAAGAGCAGCACATCAAGTCGATCGCCAGGATTCAGCTCGCTTACCTCGAGCAGCGTCTGGCGCAACTCGAACTGAAGCTGGAAGTGGCCGACAGCGCCCTGTCAGAACTCGCAACAGCCGGTTTCGACGCGGTCTATGGAGCCCGCCCGTTGAAGCGTGCGATCCAGTCACAGCTTGAGGATCCCCTGGCCAAAGCGATTCTCGAGGGGCGTTTTGTTGCCGGCGATACGATTCGTGTCGCCTGCGACAGTGGCATCATGCGCTTTGGTACGGCAGAGAAAAATGTTGCATGGCACGAAGCTTGCTAATGGCTGTCTCTGGAAAAGAACTTGCAAGGCCCGTGCAGGCAATTAAGGCATCGTATCGCTCAGTCCACCTGGAAAGGAGTACACATGAACATTGTCTATAACAGTCAGCAGTACGCGATCGTTGCTTACCCGGTGCAGAAGGGTTTCGAGCTGGTGGACAAGGCTGCCAGTCGCAGCCTCTTCGTTCAGGGTTCGGTGGCCCGGGATTTGCGCAAGGCCATAGACGATATTCCCGACAATGAGCGTGACGAAGAATCAATCGACGCGCTGCTCGACGAGTACTGCGCTGGTGCGGCGCGGCCGATCGTCGTGCACTGATACTGAAATCAGATAATCAGATCAAACAGATTCCTCAGCCAAGCATAAGCTCGCTATAATGCACGGTTTTTCCACCTTGCCCCACTGTTCGCATGGCGGGGGGCTTTATCCAAAAGGAGTGTTCGTGCGCCATTATGAAATCGTTCTAATCGTCCACCCGGACCAAAGTGAGCAGGTCCCGGCGATGGTCGAGCGGTACAAATCGCTGATCGCTGCCCGCACCGGGCAGATTCACCGTCTTGAAGACTGGGGACGCCGTCAGCTCGCCTATCCGATCCAGAAGTTGCACAAGGCGCATTATGTTCTGATGAACATCGAGTGCGATGACACAACGCTGACCGAACTCGAGCATGGCTTCAAGTTCAACGACGCGATTCTTCGGCATCTGACGATCAAGACCAAGCGTGCGGTCAGCGCACCGTCCCCGATGATGAAGGATGAGAAATCCAAGTCACTGCTCGAAGTCCGTGAACCGGCGCCGGCCGAAACCACTCCGCCGGCTGCCTGAGTGCCGAGTCACTGCTGAATCGCGTCGAACTCAGCGGCATCCTGATCGAGCGCAAGGCGCTACGCTTTACGCCGGCCGGTGTGCCAGTCATGGAATGTCTGATCGGGCATCAATCGGAGCAGCTTGAAGCAGGTGGCCGCCGCCGTGTCGAACTCGAAATCCAGGCAATTGCCTTGGGCGAAACGACACAGTGGCTGCAGGCAGCCAGTCCAGGCGCGGCCCTGCAGCTGACGGGCTTTCTCGCCGCCAGGAGCCGCGGCAGCAGGCAGCCAAGACTACATATCACCAAGATCGATTTTGTTGAAGGAAATCAAGATGGCAAGGTTCTTCAAAAAGAAGGATGACAAGAACGTCAAGAAGCGTGGCAGCGGACTGTTCAAGCGGCGCAAGTTCTGCCGCTTCACTGCTGAAAAAATGGAAGAGATCGACTACAAGGATGTCGATTTGTTCAAGGAGTACATCGCCGAGAACGCCAAGATCATGCCGGCTCGGCTGACCGGCACCAAAGCCGGCTATCAGCGGATGCTGTCAGTAGCCATCAAGCGTGCCCGCTTCCTGGCGCTGCTGCCGTATACCGACAACCATCAGTAAACCGAGGAGACGACGATGCAAATCATTCTGATGGAAAAAGTCGCCAACCTCGGCAACCTCGGCGATCTGCTCAAGGTGAAGGATGGCTACGCTCGCAATTTCCTGATTCCGACGGGCAAGGCCAAGCGCGCCACGCCAGCTGCCCTGAAGGAATTCGAGGTCAAGCGGGTTGAACTGGAGAATGCCGCTCGCGAAAAACTGGCGGCAGCTCAAGCGTATGCAGAAAGACTGGGCGGAGCAGTCGTCCGGATCGCCCGCAAGGCCGGCGTCGACGGTCGCCTCTTCGGTTCGGTGACCAACTTCGACGTTGCTGACGGGCTGCGCGCGCTCGGTTTCGAGATCGAAAAGTCGGCTATTCGCATGCCATCCGGCCCGCTCAAGGTAATTGGCGAGACCCCTCTGGAGGTAGTTCTGCACGGCGACGTCATGGCGACGATCACGGTGGCCGTGGTCGTTGAACAACCGAAGCTGTAGGTTCGCGATACGGCGCCGTTATCTGGTGTCGAGAGAGAAAGGCCTTGCCTGGGGGCAAGGCCTTTTTGCGTCTGGGCTACGGACCAGGAGTGCCAGGAAATCTGAACGTTCGCGTGCTTCTTCGCACGCCCTGCCATGCTCCTGAATGGGATAATCGTTGATGGTCAACGCTTGGCAGGAGGCAAGAGGTGGAGCACGCATGCATCGAAAGCCAGGGGCGGTCGCGTTTCGCGCTCAAGCGGTATTATTCGCTGAGCAGTCTGCTGTGCACGGTTCTTACTGCCGTGGTGCTGGGCTGGAGCTACCAGCATCTCGCCTTGGGCGACCTCAAGGACCTTGCCGAAAGCCGCAACGTCGTCTTGACCCGTGCCTTTGCCAACTCGCTGTGGCGAAATTTCTCCCTTCTCGTTGATGACAGTGCCGGCGCAACGGCCGACTCCCTGCGCGCGCGCGCACAGGATACCCACCTCCAGGAGCTGGTTGCGCAGCACATGAAAGGTACTGATGTCGTCAAGGTGAAGGTCTACGCCTTGAACGGCGTGACGGTGTTTTCCACCGATACCCGGCAGACCGGTGAGGACAAGAGTGGCAATCCAGGCTTCCTGGCGGCGCGTGCGGGGAAGGTCGAGAGCGTTCTGAGCCATCGTGACACGATGGACACCTTCGAGGGCACGGTTACCAATATCGACGTCATTTCTTCCTACCTGCCGGTCCGCGATGAGTACGAGCGGGTTGTTGGAGTGATCGAGATCTACAGCGACGTCACCACTTTCGTTGCCCATCTGGAGCAGACCCGCCTGATCGTCATCGGCATCGTTTTTGGTCTACTGGCGCTGCTCTACGGCTGGCTTTATCTGCTGGTGACGCGCGCCCAGGGGATCATCGACCGTCAGTCCTCCGAGCTTGAGAAATCACTGCAAGGCGTCGAATTGGCCAACCGGGAACTCGACCGTCGGGTTCAAGAACGGACGCAGGCCCTCAATGAAATTAACCGGAATCTACACGAGGAGATCAACATTCGGCGCGCCGCCGAGAAGCAGCTCAAGCTAGCGGCGGAAGTCTTCGACAACGCGATGGAGGGCATCATGATCACCGATGCCGATGAGCGGATTCTGGCCGTCAATGGCGCGTTTACCCGGGTGACCGGTTACAGCGCCGACGAAATCGTGGGCCGGACGCCGAGCATTCTCAGCTCGGGACGCCAGGACCAGGCATTCTATGCAACACTCTGGACGGCGCTGCAAGTCGAGACTCGTTGGCAAGGCGAATTGTGGAACCGCCGCAGGAACGGCGAAATCTTTCCGGTGTGGCTGAGCATAACCGCCGTGTTTGATGAGCAGAATACCGTATCCCACTACGTGGCAGTATTCTCCGACCTGACCCAGCGCAAGGCGGCGGAGCGCAGAATAGACCATCTGGCCTTCTACGACCCCCTCACCGATCTGCCGAACCGCCGATTGCTCCTGGACCGGTTGCAGCATGCCCTGATTGCCAGTACGCGGACCGGTCGCGGCGGCGCGTTACTGTTCATCGATCTCGACAATTTCAAGAGCCTGAACGACATCGTCGGTCGTGACCAGGCCGACTTGGTGCTGCAACAGGTCGCCCAGCGGCTGGCGGGTTGTGTGCGTGCCAGCGACACTGTGTCGCGCCCTGGCAGTGACGAATTCGTGGTGATGCTCGAAGATCTGAGCGAGGACGGCCAGGAGGCGGCAAGACAGGCCGAAAGCGTCGGCGAGAAGCTTCTTGCCACGCTCAGTCATGTCTATCCCCTCGCCGGCTACACGCACCACAGCACGGTCAGCATCGGCATTGCCCTGTTTTCCGATCGCCAGGAGGTCGTCGATGAACTGATCCAGCGAGCGGAATCCGCCATGCACCACGCCAAGAGGGCGGGCCGCGATACCCTGTGCTTCTTCAACCCGACCATGCAGGCGGTTGCGACGGCGCGTGCGGCTCTCGAAGCGAGTCTGCACGAAGCCGTCCAGAAGGAGCAGTTTCTTCTTCACTTTCAGGCACAGGTGGATTCATCTGGACGGGTCATCGGTGCCGAAGCCTTGTTGCGCTGGCAGCACCCGGAGCGTGGCCTGGTGTCGCCAACCGAGTTCATCCCCCTCCTCGAGGAAAACCGACTGATCCTTCCCATTGGCCAATGGGTACTGGAGAGCGCATGCGATCGACTGGCGGCCTGGGCCACTCGACCCGAACTGTCCGGTCTCACCCTGGCGGTGAATGTGAGCGCCCGTCAGTTTCACGACGATGCCTTTGTCGATCACGTGCTGGCGGCGCTGGCCCGTAGCGGAGCCCGACCGCAACGGCTCAAGCTGGATCTGACCGAAAGCCTGCTGGTGAATGACGTGCAGGAAATCATTACCAAGATGGCCATCATCAAGGCGAAAGGCGTTGACTTCTCGCTCGACGACTTTGGTACCGGTTACTCATCGCTTTCTTACCTGAAGCGCTTGCCGCTCGATCAATTGAAAATCGACCAGAGTTTCATCAGAAACATCCTCACCGACCCCAACGATGCCGCGATCTCCAAGATGGTCGTCGTCCTGGCAGAAAGTCTGGGGCTGGCGGTCATTGCAGAGGGCGTCGAAACCGAGGCCCAGAGGGATTTTCTCGCCGGCCAGGGTTGCCATGTCTATCAGGGCTACCTGTTCAGCCGCCCATTGCCGGCCGAGGGCTTCGAGGAATTCGCGCTGCGTTCGTTCATTCCAAATTACTCCGATCATCGGCCTGCCAAAGACCTGCCTCCAGGGACAGTAAATTCAAGGCCACCGGCGTGACCATACCGCGGTGCTCGACCCAGCTTCAGCCAGCGCTGCTGGTCGGGGAAACAAGGGGCCATTCGACGTGCGCGATCAGGCCGCCGCCCGGGTTTGGCAGCAGGTCGAAGCTGCCGCCGTGGGCGCGGGCGATGCGGTCGACAATGGCCAAGCCGAGGCCGGCACCGCTGCTGTGGCTGCGCGCCGCGTCGAGACGGGTGAATGGGCGTTTGAGCCGTTCGCACTGTTCCGTCGGAATGCCGGGACCGCGATCGCGCACTTCGAGATAGAGGCGGCTGTCGGTGATTCCGCCAGCGAGTTCGAGCGGCTGTTCGCTGCCGGCGTGCTGCAAGGCATTGTCGATCAGATTGGTCAACAGGCGTTGCAGTGCCAGGGGGCGCGCAGCGATCTCAGGCAGGGGTGCGACAAGCCGGGTCTCGACCAGTGCGCCACGGCGGCGATAACGGTCGGTCATTTCCTGAAGCAGGACGTTGCAATCGATGGTCTGCAAGGGCTCGCCTGCGTCGTGCCGGGCAAAGGCGAGAAACTGGCCGATGACCCGGTCCATTTCCTCGATGTCTTCGTTCATTGCTGCGCAGTCGCTCGCTTCGAGGTCGCTGATCTCGATGCCCAGCCGCAGGCGCGTCAGCGGCGTGCGCAGATCATGCGAGATGCCAGCCAGGATCAGGTTGCGGTCGTGATCGAGCTGTTGCAGGTCACTCAACATCTGGTTGAAACCCTGGCTGACCAGTACGATCTCGTCGGCACCCCGTTCCGGTAGCGGTCGCGGCCAGCGGCCGCTACTGATCGTTGCTGCGGCGCGGGCGAACCGTTTCAGCGGTCGCGTGACACCCAGGACGATCAGGTAGGCCCCAAGCAAGGACAAACCGAGCGCGGCGACGCCCCAACCGAGCCATTGCACGGGGAAGGTCTGGTCGAGGCGCTCGCGCGGCATCATCATCCAGTAGTCGTCGTCGTCGATCGCGAAACTGATCCACAGACCGGGCATTTCATTGCGTTCGAGGCTCAGGCGGGTCGAGGTGCCGAGTTGCCGGCGTACTTCGACGGCGATGTGCTGCAACAAGGCCTCGTCCGGCAGCGGTGCGATGCGGTCGTCGTCTTCCGCCGGGTAAACACGAATGCCTTCGCGTTCTGAAAGCTCCAGCAGCAATTCGCGCCGCAAGGAAGGCGCCGCGGTGAGCAAGGCGGTGCGGGTCAGATTGATCACGCTGGCCACCATCTGCGCGGTTTGCCGGGCACGTGGTTCGAGCGCGAAGTGGCGGTAGATCGCCGACCAGGCGAGCACTGCGAGCACTTGCAGCAGTGCGACGAGCAAAAAGACGCGCCATAGCAGGGTGCGCGGAATCAGCCTCATCGAGCGTTGCGCATGCTCAAGGAGGGGGGCTGGCCGGGTCGTCCGGGACGAAGACGTAACCGAAACCTCGCACCGTCTGCAGATAGCGTGGTTGTGCCGGATTGTCCTCGATCAGCTTGCGCAGGCGGGATACCTGGACGTCGATTGCCCGATCAAAGACTTCGTATTCCCGGCCGCGGGCGAGTTCCATCAGTTTGTCGCGTGACAATGGCTGTCGCGGGTGGCTGACGAGCGCTTTCAGCAAGGCAAACTCGCCGGTCGTGAGCGGGATCTCCTGGTCGTCGCGCTGCATGCGGCGAGTTGCCAGATTCAACCGGATGCGGCCAAATCCGAGCATTTCCCCCGCCTGGCCGGGGCTGCCCGGTAGACTCGCCGGCGGTCGCCGACGCAACACGGCGTGAATCCGGGCGACCAGTTCACGCGGGTTGAACGGCTTCGCCAGATAGTCGTCGGCCCCCATTTCGAGTCCCACGATGCGATCGATCTCGTCACCCTTCGCGGTCAGCATGATGATTGGCAGGATGTTTCCCTGCCCGCGCAGCCGCCGGCAGATCGTCAGGCCATTCTCACCGGGGAGCATCAGGTCGAGTACTATCAGAGCACACGGCTCGGCAGCAAGTGCGCGGTTCATCGTTTCGCCGTCTTCCACCGCCTTGACGGCAAAGCCTTGCTCGACAAGATACCGGCTCAACAGGTCGCGCAGGCGCCGATCATCGTCGACGATCAAGATTCGATCTTTGCTTTCGTTCATGTGTGTAATGCTAACGCGGATCGAGCGCCGCGAAGCAAGCGCAGATGCTCTCGAAACAATTCATTACAAAATGGCACCGGCTGCTCATTGTCTGCTTACATTCACCAGTGAAACTGCTCACCGTCACGCTGCCGTTTGCAGTGATCAATGGCACCGCAAGGTGCATCTGGAAAGGAGAACACAACATGAACGTACCATGCTCATCACGTCTGGGGCTGCTGGCCGTGCTCACGGTGCTCGGCGGAAGCACTGCAATGGCGGGGGAATGGCAGAATCCGCCCCGTCTGACTGCTCACATCGGAGAGGTTCGCCAGTACGCCGGCGAACGTCATTACCCGCCAGAGCGTCATCCCGCCACGGCTGCGAGTGGCCAATTTCGCGGTGGCGACATCGACGCTCGTCAGGAGCGCCAACGCACCCGCATCTGGCAGGGCTGGCAGGATGGTCAACTGACCCGCGGCGAGATGCGCGAGCTGATGGCCGAGCAAAGGGTGATTGCGGCCAAGGAGCGAGCGTATCTGGCCGATGGCTACCTAAGTCGCCGGGAGTATGCCGATCTGCAGAATGATCTGGAATACGCGTCGCAGCGCATCTATCATTCGAAGCACGACAGCGACTGGCGCGGCCATCGCTACGGGGAATAGGGCAACTGATGGGCACCTAAGCGGCAAGCGGGCGTACTGCCGTGGCCGAGGGTTCGATCAGTGGCCATTGCGGAGCGAGAAATGAACATCGCGACCCGGATTGCCGGGGTACTTCTGGGCCTACTCGCCGCATCCTTGCCGGCGCATGCCGGCAAGGATGCGGATCGTGCTTTCGATCGGCATCCTCCGGTTGGAGAGAGACGCCCCGGAGACCGACCGGATGCGCGTGATGGCCGCCACGGTGATGACGCACAGACTCGTCGCCTGAGCCCGGACGAGCGTCGCGATCTGCGTCGTGACATTCGCGATGCCGGGCGCGAGATCTATGACCGTGATCGCCGGCGGGGTCGCGAAGGCGGCTGATCTCACCGGGAACGAGAGGGATTCGGGGATTTGAGCAAGTCGAGGTAACGCGCCGCCATCACTTCCAGGTCATGGTGAGCGCGCACGTAGGCGCGGCCGGCAGTACCCAGAAAAGTTGACCGTGCGGGCTGCGCGAAAGACTCAAGCATGGCCGCGGCAAGTTCCGCCGCCGTGCAGTGCTCTGGGAGCAGCCAGCCAGTCTTGCCAGAACGCACGATCCCGCCGGTACCGCCGCTGGCGTTGGCGATGACCGGCAGGCCGGCCGCCATGGCCTCGAGAACGGCGTTGGGCGATCCCTGGTGCGTCCCGAGTACGACGGCTGCGGTGAACGGTTCGCAGCGGTAGCTCATGGTGGGGTCCGCGCCACGGAAGTACACCGCAAGTCCGGACGCCTGCACGCGCAGTTCGGCCAGACAGGCGGCATGTCGCGCTTCGGCCTGACCGACGAGATGCAGTTCGGCGGTGGGCTGATCGCGTTGTACTTGCGCAAAAGCCGTCAGTACGGTTTTGAGGCGCTTGCTCGGCGCGATTCGCCCACTCACCAGAAAGCGTGGCACCGCCGGTGCGGGTGCCGCCCGTGAGGCCGTCGCCACGCCATTGGCAATGACGATTGTGCGCCGACAGGGTGGCGTGTCGGTCGCGTGGTACTTCAGGACCAGCACATCCAGCCGCGCATAGTAAGCCGCCACATCGAGGTCGATGGCGGCAGCGAAGTTGGCTACGCCATCCAGTTCCGCAAATGCGTAATGCCCCGGACTGACATCGATCAGACGCAGCTCGGCCGGTGCGACGCGCGCCAGCAGGAGTTTGACCTTCGGGTCCACATTCCAGAAGCAGAGGGTCCGGAGAGCGTGCGCCCCGGCCCAGCCGAGCAGCGATTCGGCGAGCGCATACGGATCGGCCTGCGCTGTCGGCCGGAAGGTCTCGACGCCATGCTGTGCCAGGGTGTCGGCAAACGCTCTCTGGGTTGTTTCGCCGCATACCGCCACGGCCAGCGGATGTTGCGCGGCGATCTGCGTGACCAGGTTGACAAGCGAGCGCTGGGCGCCACCAGCGTTCAGGTTGGCGGTGACGAACAGCGTCTCGACACGGCGTTTGCCAGGCCTTTGCCAGGCTGTGGTCAGCGACCACAGACGCGGTGCGCGTGGCAACGACTCGCCGGTCAGCGTATCACGCACCGGCAGTGCGGCCAGGTGCTCGGCGATGAGGGCGTCAGGCGCGTCGGGCGGCAGCAGGCGCAGCCCGTCATGTGCCCGTTCGCCTTGGCCTCCGACGGCCGTCGCCAGTACCGGCAGGCCGACGACGAGCGCTTCACGTACCGCCATGGAGAATCCTTCGAAGCGGCTGACGTTCAGCAGTACGTCGGCGGCCGCATAGTAGGGCCCGATTGGTTGCACGAAGCCGGGCAGCCGCAAGTGATCTGCAAGTCCGGCCGCACACGCCCGCGACACGACACGGTCCAGTTCAGCCAGGCCATCGCCATCCAGCGCCCCACCAAGAATCAGCAGGACCGCCTCGCGCTGCCGCCGTAGATGGTGCATGACGTCGATGGCACGGGCGTAGTCCTTCTGCGACTTGAAGGCACCGACCGCGGCCACCAGAAGGGTAGTGGATCCGACACGCAACTCCGTACGCAGCCGCGTCCGGTTGGCCGGATCGATTGCCGTCGGGTCAAATGCAGGCATGTGGCGCAACGTCATGACTGGCACCTGGCAGCCGTCCGCCAGCATCTCCTGGCGAACTGCGTTGGAGCAGGCGACAGCAAGCGGAACCTGTGCCGGCTGCCAGCGCACCGGGTCGTTGCGCCAGCCAGCGCGCATGTTGTGTACCACCGGTACGGTTTGCACGCCGGCGTTCCACAGGATGTCGATCAGTTCATCATTGACCAGGTGTACCGATACCGGTGTACGAGCCGTCCGCCAGTGCTCTGCCAGTTCCGCCAGAAATGCGGTCGGTGTCTGCTGGCTGCGCACGCGCAGAGCGATTCCGGCGGGCGGCGTCCACGCGATGCGTCGTGGGTGCAGTACGGCCAGTTCGATCGTTCGTTGTCGTGCGGCTTCTGCACCCAGCCATTCGAGCACGATCCGCTCGGCCCCCCCGAGCGCCAACGATGCCACCAGGACTCGCACTGGTTCGCGCCGATCGCATATCGGCAGGAGATCCATGACGGTTTGTGCCAGCACCGGATCGCTTGGCGCCTTCATTTCGTCAGTTCATCCCGAGTCGTCAATAGGCTGTGCTGGAACCTATGGGATCGTTCGCGTCGCGGGTATCGGCCGCGCCATTCCGATCCCAGCTTTCGGAAGCACCGGCACCGCCGAACGCGCCGCCAGCGGCAAGCATGCCGACGGAAGCGATCCGATCGGTGTCTCCAGAGGATGTGAACAAACTGCCCTCCCGGTCGCTGGACCCGCAGTTATTGCTGCTGTCGTCGTCGAAGCGGCCACCCGACGACGATGAGAACGAATGGCTGTCCCGGTCGCTGGACCAGCGGACGCCATGGTCGTCGGCGGCGAACGACTGCTCAGCCACCCGTGTCGTGAAGTGCCAGCCTCCCTTGCGTGTCCAGGTGAATTCGCGCTCAGGGTGCCAGTAATGCACCTCGGGATTGGTCGCGTCCTGCAGGCGCAACACGAACTTGCCCTTGCCGACGCGCAATACGCCACCACCGGGGTGATCCTCATAGACAAACTCAGTGAGTGGCGTACCGTTGGTGTCGGCCAGGCGCACCCGTTCTCGACCCCCGTGACGCTTCAGCAGCGCCCTGGCCACGCCCAGCCCGGGCGGATTTTCCCATTTCTCCCCGCGTTGACTGGCGACGCGGCGTCGGCGTCGCGCCGAGACGAACTCCACCAGCTTCTGTGGGTGGTACCACGGTTGCAGGTCCGGGAACATCGACTTGAAGTAGACTTCCGCTTTCGCCGCTTCGTCAGGCAGGGTATCGCTCCTTGCAGAACGCCCTGTTGACCGGAAATGGCGGATCGCCAGTAGCACGACAAGCAGCACGACGGTGGCGAGTATCCAGACCATGGGCTGTTCCCTTTACATGCTAGGCGCTAGCGCGAGTGAAACTGCTCAATCGCCCGTCCGATCGTGGAATCGGTCTGCACGGGCTCAACATAAATGATTGACGTGGCTGGCAGAATCAGATGATCGGCACCGTGTGCCTCGCTTTTGCGCAGGACGATCTTGTGGCTGGTTGTTCCCGAAGCCGGGTCAACGATTGCGTGCACCGTCATTGCCTCGCGGAGAACAGGGAAATCAGTGCCCAGATGGTCTATTCGTCCGTGCAGCAGGGTGCCGTCAGTCAGCATTACCGCCTGGTAGTGGGTGGTCAACAACGGCTTGTGGAAGCGCCGCTGGTTCTGGTGGACGATTACGGCGAGGGCGGCAAAAATGAGCAACCCGACGACACCGATCACGGTTTCTTTCATCTGTTTTGACTCCTGCAGTGCACTCGATGCCGGGCCTTCTGATCCTGCAGCGTCGAATAAAGACATGTTTGTCCTTGGCGGGTAGTGTACCTGAGGGATGCGGGGATCATCGATTTGGCTGTATCCGGGCACCAGCGGCGGGCGGGTGGTGTCGATCCATCATTGGGCGATCAAGGGGCTTGGCCGGGAACTGAGGGTCGAAGCGCGCAGGGCCGAGGACGGCGTGATCGAAGCCTTTCGCCTGCAAGGCAGACCGTATGTTCTTGGCCTGCAGTGGCACCCGGAGTTCCATCCCCCGGCAGCGTGGATCTATTGGACTGTACGCCAATCCTCAACGAGTTTCCGCTGTCGCGAGCGGCCGATTCTGGTCAGGAAGTACAGCAATGCCGTACTGGACGCTCCCCTTGGGCTTCGAAAGAACCGCTCGCTGGTCTCGGCTATTCATGCGGTTACGCACCTTCGCCAAGTGCCTCAGAAAGGTCAATGCGGCAGTTCATCTGCTGTGAGTCGCGGCCGGAGTTTCGTGCGCTTTGGCGGAGCACGAAATCGCATCGCGATTGTCGGCCCTTACGACAAACACCCTTTATGTCGATCTCGATCTTCGACTGGTGATTGCCATTGTTGCTGCCATTCTCGTTGACATTCACGCCATAAGGGCCATTACACCAGAACCTGGCAGCCGCACTCCAATTCCATGACGACGGGAGATACTTGCCGCGTCGTGTGGTACTTGCGTACATGTAGGACCAACAGCGTAAGCGGATCGAAGACGATCACATCCTTGACGCCTTGCGACAAATAAAAAGGGGGGCCAATTTCCAGATCCTTGGCTTCAAATCCTTTGCTTACCACCTCAATGACCGCCTCGGGAATCATAGTAAGTGCCGAATCCTGCTCTTCCTCACTCGGCTCTCGACAAAAGATCGAGATATCAGGTCGTTTTAGTCCATTAGGGAACTGAATATAGACATCCACGGCATGGATGCATGCACATCCTGATTTAATCTGATCATTGTTGGTGATACCGTGGACAATGCGTTCTATATGTTTCTGGTGACGATAAACAGGCTGAGCCTCCCAGATTGGAAGGCCGTTAACGATTTCAAGGCGAATCCCAAGCTCGCTAGCTTGAAGAAGGATGGGTGATAGACTCATGATTGCCAGATGCCTTCAAGTTAACGGTCATGATAACAGTCATGAAAGTAGAGTGAAACCCGGATTTCAGACGGGCTATGCCCCTGTAGGCGAACTGATGGTTGGCCTGGTAGAGTGCTTCGCCTTCTACAACAGCGAGCGTTCGCCCCCCGTCTCTGGGCTACCAAACACCCCAGGTTGTGTGTCGAAACGCTATAGGAGGCGGTGATTGTCCATAGATTCGGCGGCACGGGGGGAGACTCCCCTTACAAGTGTAGGTTTTTATCGAGCATTGGTTCTGTGGCAGAGTTGGCCAAGGTTCCGGGACGGCGTGCGCGACGGGAATCATTTGATGGCCGAGCAAAGCGGCGATCATCAAATTCCAGCCTTGGCGGAAGATCCCAACCAAACGCCAACCGTTGTTCTGCCGCCGAGCGGCTCCGGGAACGGTCGGCAAGGTGGCGACCGGCAAGGCCGCTTCGGCTTCGCCGCCGACGGACAGCAGCCACCCGGTGGCCAAGGCGATCGCGAGCCACCGCCGTTGTGCGCGCGGGATCGTCCATACGGGTGTATGGCCATGGCCAGCCACCCCGTTTCAGACGTTTGAATCCTGGCTCGATCCATGCCCGCAACCCATACCAGCAGACCTCCGCGGCCTGTGGAGACAGATCGGTCAGCACCCGCCACGCTTCTTGATGACCGGCGTCCCAGCGGCCCAGCAACGTGCACTCCAGTCGAGCCTCCTTGCCGTGGAAGGCCGTACCTTGGCTCGCCAAGGACCGACCCACGGCGGCTACCCGTTGGGTCAAGGTTACCCCGTGATACCAACCCCGAGGTCGAAACGTGCCCTGTTGCAGCAATTCCAAATTTAAGCCCGTCATGATATGAAAGGTCTTTTGGATTTGACTGGAGAGCCCCGATGGTGTATGCGTTTAGCCCCCACCGATTGCGAGCCCCCCAATCAGGCGGCGGCCGGTAGCGGGGGTGCTGAGTTGCCTTTGCGCCGCTCGGTGATCACCTTCGCCAGGTAGGGCCAGGGCAGGATGTGGCGACGGCGGCAGGTGTCGATGACACTGGCCAGCAGAGCAAAGGCACGGGTGCCCTGCCCGGTACGAGTCCCCTGGCTGAGGAGCCGGGCAATCACCCAGTGCCGCAAGGCACGTTCCGCTTCGTTATGGGTCAGCGGCAGATGGGGATGGACGACGACGATCCAGAAGGCTTCCCAGTCATTGAGAAATTCGCGCGCCAGTGCGCGGGTCTTTTTATGGACCGAATCCTGGTGCTTTTCGCAAAGCTCACGGAAGGACTCCAAGCGCTCGTGGAAGCGGGGAGTGAGATCCACCGGCGGACCTTCCCGCGCTTCATAAATCGCGATCATCAGCTCGTTGAGGAGGTCGTGGGTGGCCTGTCCAAAGGCCCGCGCCTCGGTGCTCAGGCTTTCTTTGAGTCCCTCGGCCTTGCGCAACAGGTGCGCCCAACAGCGCAGCCGCTTCTGGAACCGGCGATAGACTGGGTAGCCATCGCTCATCAGCCAGCCGACAAACCCTTCGCCCAGGACGTTCTCCAGGATCTCCTTGCTGCGGTAGCCAATAAAGTACAGGCAGATCGTCGGCGTGACGAGCACCCACAGCCACAGTAACTGGCCCCATTCCTTCCACGGCGTTTCATCGGCATGGGTCAACGCTTCCTGCTGCAGTTCTTCGACCAACTGCTCTTCAATCGGCTCGACCGCCCGACCGGCTTCGTGGATACACTGGTTAATCGTGCTGGTGGAGAGCGCGACGCCCAGCCAGTCTCGCAGAAATTCCTGCGTCCGCCGACGCGACAGGTGCATGCGGTGGGAGAAACACACCAGCAGGCTGACCAGCATCGGCCCGACCAGGTGCCATTCGCTCAGGCCGACGCTCCACCCGGGCTCGGCTTGGCAGCGGCCGGGCTCGCTGCGATTGACATGCCCACATTGGCCACAGAAAATTTCCCCGTAGAGATGTTTGTCATGGCACATCCGCAAGCCGGGGAGCTCCGCATTCAGGTCGGTCTCGAGATCCAGGACGTACCGCCCGCCGTGCGCGACAAACCCGGCCGCATCCAAAGCCTCACCGCAGCGCACGCAGGATTCCGGAGCGTGGATCACGGTGTCGTTGATCGGCAAGGTCACCGGCCGGCTATGGCCCGCGGCCCCGGGCTGTCGCCCCGCTTTCTTGGTCGGGGCTGCCGCCGCGCCGCCCGGCAGGTCTGCCTCCGCCGGGGTGGCAAGGCCCTTCGGCTCGGTATTCTTCACCGCGCTTGCCGCACGATCCTCGTCTGCATCGGGATCCTCTGGATTGTCTGCGTTCCCAGAGGCTTCCGAGTCTGCCTCCCGGGAGACTGCTCCGTGCCACGGGAGGTCACTGCGCGGCGGCCGAGAACTGGTCTGCGAGTTCGCTTTGAGCCGTTCCCGCGCCTCTTTCAAATCCCACAGCAACTTCACCAGCAAGCTATCTTTCTGCTTCGCTGCTAACTCCTTCAGCTTCTGCTCATCCAGTTGCTGAAGATCAAAGTCGCTCAGGTACACTTATTGGCCCCACGGGATACGATCACACCCTCACTGCCGCTATAAGATACCCAGACCGTCCTGCGCTGGCAAGCGCTGTGCTCAATTGCTCAACTCCGCGCCAACCTGCTGGGTAGGTGTCGTAGGGGGGCTAAACGCTTACCCGATGGTTGCTGGAGTGACGAGTGGATGGCCGCTCTTGACGACGAGCGTCCTAATTGAACGGATTCGCGCCACCTTCCGGGAGCTGCCTGACGCACGCCAGGGCGGCAACCATCAGCGCTACACCCTGGAAGACGCCGCGCTCGGGGCCTTTGCCGTGTTTTTCACCCAGAGCCCGTCGTTTCTGGACTATCCGGTGCGCCTGCAGAAGGAACGAGGAGGCAACAACGCCATGGCTTTGTTCGGCATGCATCAGATTCCCTGCGCTCCTCAGATCCGCAACCTGCTGGATCCGGTTTCTCCCGAGCACGTCACGCCGCTGTTGATGGAGATAGGGGAGGCGCTCCACCGATTGGGCGGGTTGGCGAATCACCGCCTGCTCGCTGGAAGCTTTGCAGTGGCTCTGGATGGGGTGGAATACTTCTCCTCGTCGGCGATTTCCTGTCCGAATTGCTCCACGCGCCCGCAGGCCAATGGCCAGACGCGCCATTTCCATGTCGCCGTCACCCCGGTCCTGGTCGCGCCGGGGCAGGAGTCGGTCTTTCCGCTGCCCCCCGTGTTCGCCACTCCGCAGGATGGGCACAGCAAGCAGGACTGTGAACGGGCGGCCAGTGGGCGCTGGTTGCAGCAATGGGCGCCGCGTATAGCGCCCTGGGGCGTGACCTTCCTGGGCGATGACCTTTACTGTCACCAGCCCTTCTGCGAAGAGGTGCGGGCACAGGGCTGTCACTTCCTTTTCGTCTGCCTGCCCCAGTCGCACGCCACCCTTTACGAATGGGTCAGCGATTTCGAACGCAACCAGACGGTCAAGACCTTGGTCACGACCCGCTGGACGGGCAGGCAACGCCTGACCGATACCTATCGCTACCTCAATGATCTGCCGCTGCGCGACAGCAACGATGCGCTCCTCGTCGGCTGGTGCGAACTCACCACGACCGATGCGAAGGGTCAGGTGCTCTACCAGAATGCCTGGGCCACCTCGCACCGGGTCACCTCCGAGAACGTCATGACGCTGGTCACAACGGGCCGCAGTCGTTGGAAAATCGAGAACGAAAACAACAACACGCTCAAAACCAAAGGCTACCACTTCGAACACAACTACGGGCAGGGTAAACAGCACCTATCCTCGCTGTTGGCGACCCTGATCATCCTCGCCTATCTGGTGCATACCGTTCTCGACTGCCTGGACCAACGCTATCGGGCCATACGCGCCCAGTTGCCCTCGCGACGGACCTTCTTCGAGCATCTGCGGGCACTCGTTCAATACCTCCCTTTCCGATCCTGGGACCACCTCTTCGACTTCATGCTCGACGCCCTCAAGCCAGTGCCCCGTAAAGCCAAGGGCCAGCCAAACACCGGCTAGCAGCCTGTCGGACTTGGAGCCTGGGAAACCGACAAATTTTACTTTTCGGCATGAAAAAGGCCGGAATTTGTCGATTTTCCGGCCTTTTTGAGGTTTTTTCCTCGTTTTTCTCTACTGCGGGCGCAACTTGGCCATGCGCTTCAAATTCCACGCCAGGCAGACCAGCGTCCATTCCCCGGTGACCTTCTGCCAACCCCGCAAGGAAAACTGGCGAAAGCCCATGACCGACTTGATGATGCCGAAGACCGGCTCGACGGTCTGCTTGCGCAACGCATAGAGCGCTCGCCCCGCTCTGGTCTTCAAACGATGCGACATGGCCTGCACGGGTGTCGCATTCTCCGGTAGCGCGGCCGGTTCGCTATGCCGCTCCCGCCAGTCAGGATGGTGCTCGTCGCGCGCCACCGCGATCAAGGGGACGATGCCGGCCGCCTCGCACGCCTTGATGTTCTTCTCGCTGTAGAAGCCCGTGTCGGCGATCATCCCGTGCACGGAACCCAGCCCATCGGCCTGCGCCTGGAGCGTCGCCAGCATCGGCTCGACCTGCTCCTTGTCGTTGGGGGCTTGCGTCACGCCGACCGCCACCACCAGCAGGGTCGCGGGATCAACCGCCGCCTGGGCGTTGTACGCCTGCTCGAAGCCGCCACCGGCCACCGGCATGATGCGCGATTCTTCGTCGGTCAGATTGATCTGGTCACTGTCCCGTACGCCGGGCTCGGGGGCTTTGGGCACTCTGCCCCCCCACTTCCTGCCGGTCTCTTCTTCTTTCGCCTTGCGCCGCGCCATCTTCTCGTCGTACTGCGCCTTCTCTCGCTGATCGCGCTCCTCGGCCCGCGCCGCAATCTTCGCCTTGGCCGCCGCCATCGCCACCAGCCGATCTTCGCGGCGCTTGATTTCTTCCGGCAGGCTGACGCCGTCCGGAACCTCCGCCTGATCCGCCTGTTCGGCCAGCGCGAACAGTTCCTGCACCTCCGCCTTGAGTTGCGCTTCCAGCTTTTCGATGTGGCCGTGCGAAAGCGCACGGTGGCGGGAGGCGTTGGCCTGAATCTTCGTGCCGTCAAGACAGACATTGCCCAGTTTCAGCAGCTTCATCTCCCGGGCCATCTCCAGAACCTGCACGAACAAGTCGCTCAGTTCCTCCAGAAAACGCCGGCGGAACGTCGCCAGGCTGTCGTGATCGGGATGGCTGCCGGCGGCAATGTAGCGAAAGGCGACCGAATCGTAGGTCGCCTGCTCCAGCCTGCGGCTGGAGAAAATACCCGTCGCGTAGCCATAGACCAGAATGGCCAGCAGCGTCGCCGGATGGTACGCCTTCGATCCCCGTCCAGCGTACTGCCGCGTCAGCTTCGACAAATCAAGCGAGTCGATCACCTCCACAATGAATCGCGCCAAATGATCCTCGTTCAACCAATCGTCGAGTGACGGCGGCAGCAGGTAGTCGGTCTTGCGATCGGTGACGATGAAATGGGACATGCCGGACCTCCGTTCCTGGAACGGCTATGATTTTAGCATATTCAGCGGGCGGCAAGGGTAAAGTCCGACAGGCTGCTATGACAGCGTTGCCGATGCGAAAGCCCACTTGGCCACGTATCTGCGCTTCTACAACGAGCGACGCCCCCATCGCTCCCTGGATGGCCAGACGCCGGACGCCATCTACTTCGCGGCACTCGCGGCCACCACGCGACCGGCGGCGTAGGGCATGAGGAAGGGGCTCCGTGGATTTATGGACGATGCGCTGTCGCGCACCGGGCCGCTTGCCATGGAAAAGTCTGGCGACTTTCCCACCGCGCGTCCCTTCGCCCACAAGCTTCACCGAGCTCTATTCGGTTCGGATAAAATCACAGAAAGTCAAAACCAAGCGCAACTCCGGTCACCTGACCACAACCGGCAGGGCTCCACTTATCAAAGCAGATTTTCTGTCCAAACAAACGGGGCCACCTCTGACTGAGTAGGGGGATCAGCGGCGCATGGAGTCGAAGAACTCAGCGTTATTCTTGGTGGCCTTGATCTTGTCGAGCAGAAACTCCATTGCTTCAAGGTCATCCATGTTGTACAGCAGCTTGCGCAGGATCCACATCTTTTGCAGAACATCCGGCTTGAGCAGCAGTTCTTCGCGACGGGTGCCGGAGCGATTGACGTTGATCGCCGGGTACACGCGTTTTTCTGCCATGCGGCGATCAAGGTGGATTTCCATGTTGCCGGTGCCCTTGAACTCTTCGTAGATCACGTCGTCCATACGGCTGCCGGTGTCGATCAGCGCGGTGGCGATGATCGTCAGTGAACCGCCTTCCTCAATGTTGCGGGCCGCACCAAAGAAGCGTTTGGGTTTTTGCAGTGCATTAGCATCGACACCGCCAGTCAGTACCTTTCCGGATGCCGGCTGAACGGTGTTGTAGGCACGCGCCAAGCGCGTGATCGAATCGAGGAGAATGACCACGTCCCGCTTGTGTTCGATCAGGCGCTTGGCCTTTTCGATGACCATCTCGGCAACTTGTACGTGGCGTGTTGCCGGCTCGTCGAAAGTCGAGGCAACGACTTCACCGCGAACCGAGCGAGTCATCTCGGTGACTTCCTCTGGGCGCTCGTCGATCAACAGGACGATCACCGTGACATCAGGGTGGTTGCTGGTGATCGCATGCGCAATATGCTGCATCATCACCGTCTTGCCGCTCTTCGGACTGGCCACCAACAGACCTCGTTGCCCCTTGCCAATGGGCGCGATGATGTCGATGATGCGACTGGTAATGTTCTCTTCGCCGCGGATGTCACGCTCGAGTTTAAGATGTTCTGCCGGGTGTAAAGGCGTCAGGTTCTCGAAGAGAATCTTGTTCTTCGATGCTTCGGGCACTTCACCGTTGATCTTGTCAACCTTGACCAGGGCAAAGTAGCGTTCTCCATCCTTCGGAGTGCGGATTTCACCCTCGATGGTGTCACCGGTATGCAGATTGAAGCGCCTGATCTGGCTCGGGCTGACGTAGATGTCGTCGGTACTGGCCAGGTAGGAAGTATCGGGCGAACGCAGGAAGCCGAAACCGTCAGACAACGTTTCCAGCGTACCGTCGCCGAAGATGCTTTCACCCTTTCTGGCCTGATTCTTGAGCAGAGCGAAGATCAGTTCATGCTTGCGGAGTCGGTTGGCGCCCTCGACGTTGTTGGTGATGGCCATGTCAAGAAGCTGGCTTACGTGGAGTGCTTTGAGTTCGGATAGGTGCATGTGCTGGAGACGAAGATGGGGGAGAATCAAACGCGCTGCGGGCCGCCGCAAATGCAACGTGCGTCAAGTGAAGTGCCGTGAGACCGGCGGGATCTACTGCTAAAGGGAGAGGACGCCTGAAGGTTCGATACGGATTCGTGGATTGCTGCGGGCTATCTGCTGCGCCCAGCGAACCTTCAGGCTGAGAGGGTAGCGACTTTAGAGGTTGCTGTCAATGAAGGTGACTAGCTGCGATCTGGAAAGGGCGCCGACCTTGGTGGCTTCGACATTGCCATTCTTGAACAGCATCAGAGTCGGGATGCCACGGATACCAAAGCTGGCAGGTGTCCTCTGATTGTCATCGATGTTCAATTTGACGACTTTCAGGCGGCCGGCGTAGTCATTGGCAATATCATCAAGGATGGGTGCAATCATCTTGCACGGACCGCACCATTCGGCCCAGTAATCAACGAGAACAGGTTCATCCGACTTAAGTACATCGGTATCGAAGCTGTCGTCCGTAACGTGGTGGATATGTTCGCTCATTAAAAGCCTCTTGCGTGATCTGGGATGGAGTAGGTCGTAAAAGTGGGGGGGGTTACATGGCAAGCCGGATCCTGATGGCCGGTCAGCTTTCCAATGCTAGCGAAAAATCCTCGCCAAGGGAAGCAGTAGGCCTGTCTCGGAGACGTCAAATCAGTTATAGTTCCATTCGTTCAAACTGATAAAAGCACGACGATGACGTACGTTGTTACCGAGAACTGTATCAAGTGTAAATTTACTGACTGCGTTGATGTCTGTCCTGTGGACTGCTTTCACGAGGGCCCGAATTTCCTGGTGATCGACCCTGAAGAGTGCATCGATTGCACGCTGTGTGTTCCCGAGTGCCCGGCAGAAGCCATTTTTGCCGAGGACGACGTACCGGAAGAACAGCGCAGATTCATCGCGATCAATGCCGAACTGGCAAAGGAATGGCCGGTCATCGTCGAGCGCATGGAACCCTTGGCCGATGCCGATGAGTGGAACCACAAGCCGGATAAGCTGAAGTACTTGCAGCGATCTTAGACTTAGAATAAGAACCACAGCCTGCGCGTGGTGCAGCGCGTCGGACGGCTGGCCGGGAAAAGACTGGCGATGGAAATGCGAGTTTTCATATGGGGAGTTTCATTCAGGAGGAGAACAGGTGGAGAGGATTTGGCTGAAGAGCTATCAGAAGGGTGTTCCTGCCGAGATTGAATTAGACGAATTTCAGTCGCTGGGCGAACTCTTCGAAAAAAGCGTTGCACAGTATCGCAACCGCGTTGCCTATATCAATATGGGCGCTGAGATCACCTACGGTGAACTCGACAAGTTGTCACGGGATTTTGCCGCCTATCTGCAATCGGTGCTCAAGCTCCCCCAGGGAGCACGCGTGGCGCTGATGATGCCGAACATCATCCAGTATCCGATTTGTATTTTCGGTGTCTTGCGTGCCGGTTACGTGGTGGTGAACGTCAACCCGCTTTACACGCCGCGAGAACTCGAACATCAGCTCAAGGATTCGGGAGCCGAGGTGATCGTGATTGTCGAAAATTTCGCGGTCACGCTGGAGCAGGTGCTGGCCAGAACGCCGGTCAAACACATTGTGGTGGCCCGCCTGGGTGATATGCTTGGCTTTCCGAAAGGCGCCGTAGTTAACTTCGTAGTCAAGTACGTCAAGAAGATGGTGCCGGCGTGGAGCTTGCCGCGAGCAGTCAATTTTCGGGCTGCACTTGCCAAGGGTGCCGCGGCAGAATTGAAATCGGTCACCGTCAGGCAGGAAGACCTGGCTTTTTTGCAGTATACCGGTGGAACAACAGGTCTCTCGAAAGGGGCCATGCTGATTCATCGCAACATCCTGGCGAATCTGGCGCAGGCACACGCCTGGATCAAGCCCGAACTGGGCGATGAGCAACATCTGGTGGTCACTGCATTGCCGCTCTACCATATTTTTGCGTTGACGGCGAACTGTTTCACTTTTTTCAAGATTGGTGCCAGCAACCTGCTGATTACTAATCCGCGGGATATTCCGGGCTTCGTTGCGGATTTGGGCAAGTATCCATTCACCGTGGTGACCGGTGTCAACACTTTGTTCAACGCCCTGCTGAACAACGACACCTTTTGTGCGCTCGACTTCAGCAAGCTTAAAGTCACGCTCGGTGGCGGCATGGCAGTACAGAAAGCGGTGGCAGAAAAGTGGAAGCAGGTCACTGGCAAGCCGCTGATCGAGGCCTATGGTCTGACTGAAACATCGCCGGCCGCGACCATCAACCCGCTAGATATTTCCGCGTATACCGGCGCCATTGGTTTGCCGATATCGTCCACCGAAGTGGTGATTCGCAATGACGCGGGCGTCGACGTTCCGCTGGGCGAGCGTGGAGAACTCTGCATCCGTGGTCCGCAGGTGATGAAGGGTTATTACAATCGTCCTGAAGAGACGGCCAAGGTGATCACCCCGGACGGTTTTCTGTTGACCGGTGACATCGCGGTGATGGAGCCCACGGGTTTCGTCCGCATCGTCGACCGTAAGAAGGACATGATTCTGGTTTCCGGTTTCAATGTGTACCCCAACGAAGTCGAAGATGTCGTTGCACAACACCCTGGCGTACTGGAAGTGGCGGCTGTCGGCGTGCCGCATGACAAGTCGGGAGAGGCAGTAAAAATTTTCGTCGTCAAGAAGGATCCGACACTCACCGCAGAGGCGCTGATCGCTCATTGTCGGGAGCACCTGACCGGATACAAGGTGCCGAGCCAAGTCGAGTTCCGGACAGAACTGCCGAAGACCAACGTTGGCAAGATCCTGCGCCGCGAATTGCGTGACGAGGCGATCAAGAAGGCATGATCATTGAAGGCCGGCCTTGTCGGCTACTGCGTCGTGTCCCCACGGTACCGTCCATCAGCACGGCGTCAATCCTTCGCGGCGTACTGCTGAAGTACTTCGGTGGTTACCGGGTGCTTGTTCTGTGACGCGTAGAAGAGGGGCGTCTTGCCGTTCTTGTCCTTTGCTTTCAGATCGGCGCCGCGTTCGATGAGCGCGCGCGATACCTTGGGCTGGCCGGTTGCTGCGGCCAGATGGAGCGGTGTTTGCCCGGTGTCGGTAGTGGCACCGACATCGGCTTTCCTTTCGAGTAGTAGCTCCACTTCGTTCCTGCCACCCGAGAGTACCGCTGCGTGTAGCGGCGTCATTCCGACGCGGTCTTTAGCGTTGATATTCGCGCCGCTGGCGAGCAGAAGCTCCGAAGCTTTGGCGCGTCCGTAAAAGGCTGCCATGTGGAGTGGCGTTCTGCCCAGGGCGTCGGTTACATTGACCTCGGCTCCGGCTTCCAGCAAAGTCCTGATCTCTGCCAGATCGCCCCGTATCGCGGCCCTTGCCAGAGGAGAAGCTGCGGACGGGATGTCTTCGATCTGGGTGGCCGCAGGCGGTTCCGCTTTCGCGGCGGGACTGTTCTCTGGCTCCTGGCTACATGCGCCGATGGACAATAAGAGCACTGCCAGGGAAAGCAGCGTGGTATACGATGGGACTGTATTCATATGCAATATTCTCCTGTGCCGGGACGAAGCCGTTGCTCACTTTATCCCAATTTCCAGTAAAGTGCTGCTCCAGTTTCTTGCGCAGAATCGTTGCCAGCGGTCATGGCTTTGTCGGGCACCACCGATCATGAAAGTCATGTCCGTTCCCCCCTCGACCCCTCCTCAGCGTGGGGGAGGGAGGATTCATGAGTCGTTGACGCGACCTTTACATGGAACCGGAGGAGTTTTTCATGCTGATGTGTACTGATCGTTCAGTCTTGTTGCTCGTCGATTTGCAGGAGCGCTTACAACCGGCGATCGATGCTGCCGAACGGGTGCTGGATGCCAGTGTGTGGCTGACCAGGGTGGCCCAACGGCTGGGGGTGCCAGTGATCTGCACCGAGCAGTATCCACAAGGACTGGGTCCGACGATGCCTGCGCTAAGGGTTTTTCTGCCGGAAGCATGCATCGTTGAAAAGATCCAGTTCTCGGCGGTTCCCGAGGGCAGGGTGTTCAAGTTGCCAGGAGGTGACCGTGCACAGTTCGTCGTGGCCGGCACAGAAGCGCATGTCTGCGTCCAGCAGACAGTGCTCGATTTGCTCGCCGTCGGCCGACGCGTATTCGTTGTCGAAGAGGCAGTTGGATCACGGAGAAATACCGACAAGACACTGGCACTGGAACGGATGCGTGCTCACGGTGCCGACATCGTTTCGCGCGAAATGGTCGCTTTCGAATGGCTTCGACAGGCCGGGAGCGATCTGTTCCGCCAGATCAGTCGCGAATTTATCCGCTGAGCAGGGCGGTCGCCGCCGCCTTCGGTTGGTGTGCTTGGTGAAAAGCCCGTTTGAGCGTAACGGCGTTTTCCGCTACAATCTGAATTTCCCGCTGCAGTTATCTCCATGATCAAATACGTATTCGTTACTGGCGGCGTGGTTTCATCGCTGGGCAAGGGTATTGCAGCCGCATCCCTGGGGGCGATCCTCGAATCGCGCGGCATCAGAGTCACCCATCTCAAGCTCGACCCCTATATCAACGTCGATCCTGGAACGATGAGCCCGTTCCAGCACGGAGAAGTTTTTGTCACCGAAGATGGGGCTGAAACCGACCTCGACCTCGGACACTACGAACGTTTCACCAATGCCAGGATGGAGCGGCGCAACAATTTCACGACCGGACAGATCTACGATTCGGTTATCAAGAAGGAAAGGCGCGGCGAGTATCTTGGCAAGACGGTACAGGTGATTCCGCACATTACCGACGAGATCAAGGCGCACATCAGACGCGGAGCCGAGGGCGCTGATCTGGCGATCGTCGAAGTCGGTGGCACGGTCGGCGACATCGAGTCGCTGCCCTTTCTGGAAGCGATCCGCCAGATGGGTCTGCAGGAAGGTCGCAGCAACGCCTGCTACATGCATCTGACGCTGATACCCTACATTGCCACTGCCGGTGAACTGAAAACCAAGCCGACGCAGCACTCGGTCAAGGAACTGCGGGAAATCGGCATCCAGCCAGACATTCTGCTCTGTCGCACCGATCGCCCGATTCCAGAAGACGACAAGCGGAAGATGGCCCTTTTCTGCAATGTACAGCGTGAAGCTGTGATCGAAGCGAGGGATGCGGATTCGATTTACAAGATACCGGCGATGCTACACGACCAGATGCTTGACGAGATTGTTTGCCACAAACTTGGGATTCTTGCCAAGGCGGCCGATCTGACGGTGTGGAAGACGATCGTGTACGCGCTTGAACACCCCGAGCGGGAAGTCTACGTAGCTTTCGTCGGCAAGTATGTGGACCTGACCGAATCGTACAAGTCGCTGACCGAAGCGCTGGTCCATGCCGGCATTGCGACTCGCAGCAAGGTCAAAGTCAGCTACCTCGATTCCGAGGAGATCGAGAAGAACGGTTGTGGTGCCCTGCAGGGCATGGATGCCATTCTTGTTCCCGGCGGTTTCGGGCGACGCGGGACCGAGGGCAAGATTGCGGCGATTCGTCATGCCCGCCAAAATGGCATTCCCTTTCTCGGTATATGCCTCGGCATGCAACTCGCAGTCGTCGAGTTTGCCCGCCACGTGGCCGGCATGAGCGGGGCGCACAGCACCGAGTTCGACAAGGATACGCGATATCCGGTGGTGGGTTTGATCACCGAATGGCGGGACGCTTCGGGACGACACGAAATACGTGACGAAAATTCCGATCTGGGGGGCACCATGCGACTGGGCGGCCAGCGCTGCGAATTGAGTGAAGGCACTATGGCGCGCGCGATCTATGGCCAGGCAGAGATCGTCGAACGACATCGCCACCGTTACGAGGTCAACAATACGCTGCTCGGTGAACTGGAAGAGAGTGGTCTGGTGGTCGCTGGTCGTGCACCGGTCACAGATCTCTGCGAAGTCATCGAGCTGCCGAAAGAAGGGCCGAACGCGCACCCGTGGTTTCTTGGCTGTCAGTTCCATCCCGAGTTCACTTCCTCGCCGCGCAAAGGACACCCGCTGTTCACCTCTTTTGTTCAGGCCGCCATTGCCTGTCGGTCAAAGACATGAAACTCTGCCAGTTCGAGGTCGGACTCGACCGGCCGCTGTTTCTGATCGCCGGCCCGTGCACTGCGGAGTCGCTGGATTTGTGCATCGAGGTCGCCGGACAGTTGCAGGAGATCTGTGCCCGACTCGCCCTGCCGTACATCTTCAAGGCTTCCTATGACAAGGCCAACCGCAGCTCCGGTCAATCTCCGCGTGGTCCGGGAATCGACCGCGGTCTGCACATCCTTTCCGAGGTGCGCCGTCAGATCGGCATTCCGATTCTGACCGACGTGCATCGCGAGCAGGACATTGCCGCTGTCGCCGCGGTCGTCGATGTGTTGCAGACACCGGCCTTTCTCTGTCGTCAGACCGACTTCATCCGGGCCGTTGCCGCCACCGGCAAGCCGGTGAATATCAAGAAAGGGCAGTTTCTCGCACCGGGCGACATGCAAAACGTCGTCGCCAAAGCCAGGGATGCCGCTGCCGGTGCCGATACGATCATGGTTTGCGAGCGCGGCGCTTCCTTTGGCTACAACAACCTGGTTTCGGACATGCGCAGTCTGGCGATCATGCGCGAGAGCGCTGCGCCGGTGGTATTCGATGCCACGCATTCGGTGCAGTTGCCAGGTGGGCAGGGAGCGATTTCCGGAGGGCAACGCGAGTTTGTACCAGTGCTGGCGCGTGCGGCGGTGGCCGTGGGCATCGCAGGGCTTTTCATGGAGACGCATCCGCGCCCGGAAATGGCACTTTCCGATGGGCCGAACAGTTGGCCCCTGAGTCGCATGGAAGGCCTGTTGACGACGCTGGTCGCGCTTGATCGCTTGGTCAAGGCGAATCGTCTGGATGAACTTCTGGCCACGAATTTCCAGCAGCCGGAGTCACGCGCCGAGATGCGGCCGCAATGAATCTGCCGGGGTTGTCGGATTGCCTCTCTTTAACATTATGAATAAAAAGGAAAGATCATGAGCTCTGTGGTTGATGTCGTCGCCCGTGAGGTGCTCGATTCGCGTGGCAATCCGACCGTCGAATGTGACGTTCTGCTCGAATCCGGAGTCATGGGGCGTGCAGCGGTGCCTTCCGGTGCTTCGACCGGGTCGCGTGAAGCCATTGAACTGCGCGATGGTGATACCGCCCGCTATCTGGGAAAGGGTGTGCTGCAGGCCGTCGAGAATGTGAACACCGAAATTTCCGAGGCGATCATCGGTCTCGATGCCCAGGAACAGGCATTCATCGACCAGACACTGATTCATCTTGACGGTACCGACAACAAGGCTCGTCTTGGTGCCAACGCCATGCTGGCGGTTTCGATGGCGGTGGCCAAGGCTGCCGCCGAGGAATCTGGGCTACCGCTCTATCGCTATTTCGGGGGGGCCGGACCGATGCAGATGCCGGTACCGATGATGAACATCATCAACGGTGGGGAGCATGCCAACAACAGTCTCGATTTCCAGGAATTCATGATTCTTCCGGTGAGTCAGAACTCGTTTCGCGAAGCGCTGCGCTGTGGTGCCGAAGTTTTTCACGCGCTCAGGAAGCTGTTGCACAAGAAAGGCTTTTCGACTGCCGTTGGCGATGAGGGAGGGTTCGCGCCCAACCTCGGCAGTCATGCTGAAGCTTTGCAACTGATCATCCAGGCGATCGAGAACGCCAGTTACTGTCCTGGCGAAGACGTGCTGGTCGGCATCGACTGTGCTGCCTCAGAACTGTACCGGGATGGTCGCTATCATCTGGCTGGCGAAAACTTGCAGCTGAGTTCGCTCGAACTGGTCGATTACCTGGCCAATCTGGCCGACCGCTTCCCGATCGTCTCGATCGAGGATGGCATGGCCGAAAATGACTGGGATGGCTGGAAAGTGCTCACCGGGCGTCTTGGCAATGGCGTCCAGATCGTCGGCGACGACGTCTTTGTGACCAATACCCGGATTTTCAAGGAAGGTATCAAGCATGGCATTGCCAATTCGATCCTGATCAAGATCAATCAGATCGGCACACTCTCGGAGACCTTTGCGGCCATCGAAATGGCCAAGCGCGCTGCTTACACGGCGGTGATTTCGCACCGCTCCGGCGAGACCGAAGACAGTACCATTGCCGACATCGCCGTCGGCATGAACGCGCTGCAAATCAAGACCGGTTCACTGTCACGTTCCGATCGCATTGCCAAGTACAACCAGTTGCTGCGCATCGAAGAGGACCTCGGAGACACTGCTGGCTATCCTGGTCGTGACGCCTTCTACAATCTGTCATGATCGACCGAGTTTCGACATCTGCTCCCGTGCTCCCGTGCGCTTGCTGGCTGTTGCCCTGCTGTCGCTGATTGCCTTGCTGCAGCATCCGCTGTGGCTCGGCAAGGGCGGCTGGTTAAGGGTATGGGATGTCGACCGGCAGTTACAGCAACAGAAGGAAAGCAACGGCAGGCTGGAGATGCGCAACGCCGGTCTTGATGCCGAAGTCCGTGATCTCAAGCAGGGTTACGATGCGATCGAGGAACGCGCACGTTTTGAACTCGGTATGGTCAAGCAGGATGAAGTTTTTGTTCAGATCCCCGACAAGCCTGCGCACGATAAAGCCGTAACCGCGGCGCCGGCTGCCGAGAAAGCCGCCGCCGCAATGACTGCCCCGGGGAGACCTGTCAAACGCTAGCCGCTGTTCCTGCCGGTCAGGATTCCCTGCTGCACGGCTTATTCCGGTAATTCAATCTGGCCCGAGGCGCTGGCGGTGATCAGGGTCTCGCCGGCCTCGATCGGCATTGCTGCCGCATCGGCTACTGCCAGCGTTGTCGCGCGCATCATTGGCAGCGGCGGGGGACGACCGCTGCTATTGATGGCCAGGTGCTTGATCCGGAAAGGTTTGCCAAAGGAGTCGGCGATCAGCTTTGCACGGGCCCTAAAGGCCGTGATGGCGTCGAGGGTGGCTTCGTTTTCTGCTTTTATACGGGTTTCCGGCGCTGGCAGCATGCTCAGGTTGGCCACGCCCAGCGATCCCTGGAGCTTGCCCAACAACTCGGAGAGCGCAGCTGGATCAGTGGACTCAAGGGCGAGATCCGTGCGCATCCGCCAGCTTTCGATCTTGCCACCTTTGGCGTAGACCGGATAGGTATAAGTGGCACCGCTTTGGGTCCTGACATTGCTGTAGAAGCGTGCGGTCTTGAGACCGTCGGCAATCAGGCCATTCACTCGTTTCGCCAATTCACTCGGCGTTGCGCCGGCCGCTTCGGCAAAGACCGTCGCGCGTGCCAGATCGTTGGCGGCAGGGCGACTGGCTTCGGCTGTCAGGTCGATGCTCGTGCTACTGCCGGGAGCTGCCGGTGCCGGTAGGGCAGCCAGCCAGGCGAACAGGGGCAGGGTGTGCAACAGAGGTCGAAATTGCTTCATGGAGGGCTCCGGGTTTGCTGTGTTCGAGAATGGCGGGTATCCTGCAGACCCTCATCTGGAATCGAGAAATGGTTGGGTGGGAGGAACTGCCACATGCAGGGCATATTGTAGCGGGTAGGACTGTCGCTTCTTGTAGTCAGACGGCAGAAGCTTGGTTAGAATCTGAGTCACCCGTTCGCTTGTGTGCGATCGGGAAGGGTCTTTGAGGGGGCACCATGCTGAAAGCAGGACAGGCAGCTCCGATGTTCGTCCTCCCCGATGCGGATATGGAACTCATCGATATCGCCCAGTTTCAGGGCAAGAGTAATATCATCCTCTTTTTCTATCCGAGAGATGACGCACCGTGCTGTACGCTGCAGGCGACGGATTTCTCCGATCATGAGGACGAATTCGCGCGACTGGACTGCCTGATCATTGGCATCAGCCGCGATGACTGCATCAAACACGCAGAGTTCCGGGACAAACATGGTATTTCCGTGTGTCTCCTTTCGGATGCCGAGGGTTCGGCGTGCAAACAGTACGGTGTCTGGCAGGCGAAAGAAGTGAATGGGGTCAAGAAACACGGCATCGTTCGCTCGACTTTTGTCATCGACAAACAAGGCGTTCTCCGTTTTGCGTCCTACGGAGTGAACGCCAAAGGCCACGCGCTTGAAATGCTGCGCACGGTTAAGGAACTCAAGAAATGAACATGCAAGTTGCAAAGAATATGGTGGTTACCCTGGACTATAACGTCACCGATGTCGACGGGCAGTTGGTGGATGCGGGTCAGGAGCCGCTGGTCTATTTGCATGGCGGCTACGATGATATTTTCCCGATGATCGAAGAAGCCATGCACGGCAAGCGAATTGGCGAGTCCGTGGTGGTCAGGATGCAGCCCGACGACGCCTTTGGTGAGTACGATGCTGAGCTTGTCCAACTCGAGTCACGCAGTCAGTTTCCCCGGGAACTGCAGGTAGGCATGCAGTTTGAAGGGGTGCCGGAGGGTATCGATGACGAAGATGAGGATGATCAAGTGCTGATTTACCGGGTGACCGAAATCGCCGACGACAAGGTCGTTCTCGATGCCAACCATCCCTTGGCCGGCATGGCACTGGTGTTCACCTGTACCGTTACCGCCGTTCGCCCGGCTACTGCCGAGGAAATCAGGCATGGGCATACACACGACGACAGCTGCGAGGACGAGGAATGACCGACCTACGGGGCACATCCAGGGCGGTAGCTGCTAGCGGCAAGTTGGCCGCTCGCTGGCGGCAATTGCCGGGCGGTTGTCCGCTCCTCGGGTCTAGCGCAGCAGCTTGCCGGCGCGATTGAGGATGGTGATGTCAACGAAGCGCGAGCCGGCGTGCCGCTTGGGCGAAAAGCTGATGAAGACGCCGCCGGCGTCATAGCTCTTGAGTGCTTCAAGGGTATCGCGCAGCTTCTTGCGAGTCGGGTTTGGTCCGGCACGGCGCAGTGCTTCGCCGAGCACCATGGCACCCAGGTAACCTTCCACGAAGGTATGGTTGAGCGTCACGTCACGGGGCTTGAACTTCGCAAAGTTGTTCTGTATTTCCCGGATCAGCGGAACGGTTTGACTGTTCGGATCCGGAACGACTTGCGTCAGTGCCAATCCCTCCGCCTTTTCGGCGCCAATTCGCTGTACGATCTGGGCCGCATCGGTAGTCGAAAGCGCGACATATTGGGCGAGATTTCCTGCCTCGCGTGACTGTTTCAGAAACTCGGCGCTGGCCGCGGTATTGGCAATCAGGATGACAGCCTGTGGATTGGCCGCAGCGATGATCTTGACGGCGGCGCCGACCTCGGTCGTGTTTTTCGCGTAGGCGCCCTTGGCGGCCAGGGTGCCGCCGGCGTTCTTGATCGCCTGCTCGGCGCTCTGCAGCACGCCCTGGCCAAAGGCATCGTCCTGATAGAGGATGGCAAAGCGGGTGTAACCGGTGGTGATGTACTGGTCGGTGATCTTTTCGATTTCTTCTGCGTAGCTGGCACGGGTCATGAACAGAAACGGGTCGTTCCTGCGCACCAGCGATTCGGTTCCTGTACGCACGGCAACTAGTGGAATGCCGGCTTCACTGAGGATCTTCTGGTCGAGAATGGCCTCGACGTTGCCCGTGCCGACGAAACCGATGAACGCCAGAGGTTGCGATTCCTTGAGCATCTCGCGGGCTAGCCGAACCGTCTCCTCGCTTTTGTAGCCATCATCCTTCGAGAGCAGTCGAATCCTGGCTCCGTGGATGCCGCCTTCGGCGTTTATCGCGTCGAAGTAGAGTTGTGCCCCGGCTCGCATGTGTGTTCCTGTGGGCGCCAGAGGGCCGCTGAATGCGGCAATCTGGCCGATGACGATTTGGGCAGCGCTGGGCAACGCCAGAGCGAACAAGATGATCGCCAAGGTCGCGCGAACGAAGGAGATGAGCGGCATGGTCCAGTCCTCCTGATGCAGTTAAGCATGCCGAGTGTAGGACTTGCTGGCGCTGCTGTCGACGGTCTTGTTCGCTGCGGCAGTCAGCGCCTGCGGTAGGGATGAACCTCGAAGCGGAAGAGTTGCGGCAACTCGTCGTCGATGATGACTTTCACCCAGCCCATGAGCGGGTAGCCAAAGGTCTCCAGGCGAGTGAAGTTGGTCATCGGCAGCTTCGTCTTCGGATGGCGCAGTGGCTGGTCGATGCGCTGCCAGTGAGTGTCGCCGTGAACCAGCAGAACCTGGCCAGAATAAGCCAGGGTTTCGGTGCGCAGGGTTTCCAGCAGATCCCGGTAGCCGGCGTGCGTCAGGCCGGCCGCGTGGTGCTTGAAGCCCGGGTTTGCCTGCATGACGATGACCATACCGGCGGCCTGTTCTCGCCGTGCAACGGCAAATCCCTGTCGGAGCCAGTCGATGAGCAGGGGATTACGCGCCAGATATTCGTCGCTGGGCATGCTCCCCAGGCCGAAATGGTTGTTCGGACCGGGAACGTTGAGCGACAGGAAGAGTACCGGGCCAAGACGCCAGCGCAGGTGCTCCGGGGCCCTGGCCTGCTGTTCGACCGGCAGTGTCTGCCTTCCCAGCGAGCGTGGTTCTGCGAAAAACAGCTCGCGCAGCTTCTGCAGCCGCTCAAGCGGATCAAAGTGGCCGGCAGCCAATTGCCGACAGTCGGTCCATTCGTTGTCGCCGACGACGTAGAGTAGCGGCACACGCGACGCAGCGAAGAGCGTGTGCCGGTCGCGGAACAACTCATCGCTGCAGATGGTTCGGCTATCCTTGAAGTCGCCAGCATGGACGATCAGGCCGGGGTGCTCGTCGGCGATGTCGTCGAGCATGCGTGGTAGTTTGCTGCGCTCGTAAGCGTTGTACGGGGTATCGCCGATCACTGCGAAACGCCAGCTTTCCGCACTTACCGAACCAGCAAGCCACAGGCCGGAAAGCAGCAATGCGTATGCGCGGAAAGTCATCGAAGCAGCGATTTGAGTTCGTAGAGGGCGTCGAGCGCTTCGCGGGGAGTCAGTCGATCAGGATCGAGCGAACGTAGCCGCTCGATGGCCGGAGGAGAGGGAGGCTCCTGCGCTTCTGCGGCATCGGCCAGAGCCGTGGCAAAGAGATCGGGTTGCAGGGGATTGATCGAGGCCCGCTGCTCGAACTCCCGCAACTGTCGCCGGGCTGCTTTGACGACCGCGGAGGGAATTCCTGCCAGTGCGGCGACCTGAATCCCGTAACTCTGGTTGGCCGGGCCTTCCTCGACGGCGTGCAGAAAGATGATGCGCTCGCCGTGCTCGATGGCGTCCAGATGCACATTGGCCAGGTCCGGGTACTCGTTCGCCAACAGCGTCAGCTCGAAGTAGTGGGTCGCGAACAGCGTCAGGCAACGATTTTTTTCGAGCAGATGGCGACAGATGGCGAAGGCCAGCGCCATGCCGTCGAAGGTCGAAGTGCCACGTCCGACTTCGTCCATCAGCACCAGACTGTTTTCGGTGGCGTGATGCAGGATGGCTGCCGATTCGGTCATTTCGACCATGAACGTCGAGCGCCCGGCGGCGAGGTCATCGGCGGCGCCGATACGCGTGAAGATCTGGTCGAGCGGGCCGATGACTGCGCGTGATGCCGGCACGTAGCTGCCGACATGCGCGAGCAGGGCAATCAGCGCGGTCTGGCGCATGTAGGTCGATTTGCCGCCCATGTTCGGGCCGGTGATCAGCAACAATCGCCGCTCGTCGCCAAGGCGCGTCTCATTGGCGATGAAGCCGCCGCTGCCATCAAGCTGGTCTTCAACGACCGGGTGCCGACCGCCTTCGATCAGCAGCCCCGGCTCGGATGAAAACAAGGGTCGGCAGTAGTTGCGCCTCTGTGCGGTATCGGCGAATCCGCTCAGAAGGTCGAGGCCGGCAACTGCCTGGGCGATCTGCTGCAACTGCGGCAGATCTCCCAGCAGGGCGGCGAGAACGCCTTCGTAGAGCAGCTTTTCACGTGCCAGGCTGCGCTCCTGCGCCGACAGTGCCTTGTCCTCGAAAGCCTTGAGTTCCGGTGTCAGGTAGCGTTCGGCGTTTTTCAGGGTTTGCCGGCGGCGATAATTGTCGGGTACTCTGGAGGTATTGGTGTGGCTGACTTCAATGTAGAAGCCGTGCACACGGTTGTACTCGACCTTCAGGTTGCTGATCCCCGTGCGCTCGCGTTCACGCGCCTCGAGCTCGACCAGAAAAGTGCCGCAGTGGTCGTTGATGGCGCGTAGTTCGTCGAGATCGGCGTCGAAGCCTTGGGCGATGACCCCACCGTCGCGGATCAGTGCGGCTGGTTCAGGCAGGATGGCGCGACTCAAGAGGTCAAGGGCGGCGTTCGGGGTGGCCAGTTGCGCATGCAGTTCGACAAGGAGCGGGGCTGCCGCCGTGTTCAGAGCCATTGCTGCCAGCGGCGCGCGCAGTTCGCACAAGCGCTGCAGACTGTCGCGCAGGCCCGACAGATCGCGTGGGCGAGCGCTGCTGAGCGCGATCCTGCCAGCGATGCGCTCGATGTCGGCAAAACCGCGCAGCGCTCGTCGCAACTCATACAGCGTACGGCCACCGTCGTCGAGCAGCATTGACACCGCTGCGTGGCGCGCGGCCGGGATGGTCGGGTCTCGCCAGGGATGGTGCAGTGCATGTCGCAGCAGGCGCGCGCCCATGGCGGTGATGCAGTTGTCGAGCAGGCTGCACAGCGTCGGCGACGGTTGGCCACGCAGGGTTTCGGTGAGTTCGAGATTGCGTCGCGTCGCCGTATCGAGCCCGAGGAAGGTGGCGTCGCGTTCGACGATCAGAGCCCGCAGGTGCGGCAGGGCGCGCGTCTGGGTGGCCTTCGCGTAGCGCAACAGGGCGCCGGCAGCGGCAATGGCCGGGCGCAGAGCATCGGCACCGAAACCGGCGAGTGAGCGGGTGGCAAAATGCGTACAGAGTTCGCGGCTAGCGGTCTCGACGTCGAAATGCCAGTCCGGCTGACGCGTCAGCGCCACTTCGGGAGTGATGGTGCTGGAAGCCAGTGCGAAGCTTTCCGGCACGATGATCTCGGCGGGACGGACGCGTTCAAGCGTGGAGGCAAGCTTGCCGGGTGCTACTTCGCAGACGCGGAAGTCGCCACTCGCCAGGTTGATCCAGGCTAGGCCGGCAAGTTGCTTGCTGGCGCACAAGGCGAGCAACAGCGTGTTGCGCTTCTCGTCGAGCAGGGCCGCGTCGGTCAGGGTGCCAGGCGTGACGATACGTGTCACGGCACGCTCGACCGGCCCCTTGCTGGTCGTCGGATCGCCGATCTGCTCGCAGATCACGACGGATTCACCTAGCCTGACCAGCTTCGCCAGATACTGTTCGACGGCGTGGTAGGGTACCCCAGCCATCTTGATCGGCTGTCCTGCCGACTGGCCGCGTGTCGTCAGCGTAATATCCAGCAGCCGCGCTGCTTTTTCCGCGTCGTCGAAGAACAGTTCGTAGAAGTCGCCCATCCGGTAAAACAACAGGATGCCCGGATGTTCGGCCTTGATGCGCAGATACTGCTGCATCATCGGGGTGTGCCGGGAGAGGTCGTCCTTTGCCATACCCATGGAGTTAGGCGGAAACTGTCTGATCGGCGGCCCCGGCTGCTCTCTCGGGAGAGGTTCCGTTATCAACTGCCAGGACTTCGAGCAGCGTCACCATGCCCTGAGCCGCGTGTTCGAGGGACTGTACGTCATCCGTCGTGACATCGCCGGGGGCCGAGCGCAGCCGCTGATGGATTTCGACAATGTGTTTGGCATGAAGCAGCAGGCGTCCACGGATCGCGTTGAGTTGCTGTACCTTGGCGATGCTGGCGGCGCGCAGTTCGGTGAGCAGTTCATCTCGCGCTGCTTCGCTATGGGCGAGCTCGAGCTCGCGTTGGGCAATCATCTCGTTCATCGACGTCTTCCAACAATCGAGGAAGTTGGCCCGGTGTTCAAGCAGCGCGTTCAGTGATTCCGCCATGGCGTTGATTTCGTCTCGTCCGCCGGGCACTGCCGGGACGCGCGCGGTCGGCGCACCATAGGCGAGGTCGTCGAGCAGGCCGGCCATTTGCCGAACCTTGTGAACGATGCGCGAGGTCAGGGTGATCACGAAGATCAGTGCGAGGGCAAGCGCGCCGTACATCGCGATCAGACCCAGGTGGACGCTGGCTCGCGAGGAGTCGGCGATGGCTTCGACACGGGCGGCCATCATCTGGTTGGCCTGATCGACGTTGGCCGTGATCAGCGGAGCGATCTGCCTGGCGGCAGCGTCCACCTCCCTGGTCAGCGTCACGATGCTGGCGCGCTGTGCTACCAGCAGCAGGAAACCCTGCTGGTAATCGAGCAACAGGCTGGCGAGAAGCGTCTTGTCGGTTTCGGAAAGTGGCGATGCCGCGATTTGGGAGCGGATCGTCCTGGCCATTTCCACCAACATCGTGGCGTAGGCCTCATCGCCCCGAAGCAGAAAATCTTTCTCATGCCGTCGGAGCTTGTAGATGTTGGTTTCCAGATGAGGGACGTGATGGGCCTTGAGAATCGCCTCAATACGATGTGCCGCATCCCGGAATGGTCCCATGCCACCACCGACCTCAGCGGACTTGAGTGCGGTGTCGGCATAGGGTTCGAAGGTTCTGGCGTAGACGAGCAGCTCGGACAGCAGTTTTTGTTTCACCGTTGCCTGCAGTCCTGAGCCCTGAACGAGTTGGCGAAACTCCTGGATCAGTTTTCGAACCCGATCCCGGTAAGCCGGATCCTTGCGCAAGGCCAGGTCTTTTTCGCTGCGACGAATTTGCAGCAGAATGGTATACAGTGGGTCGACGTAATACTGTGCGGACAATTCCTGCAGGCGATGGACCTTCTGGCGGAAAGCGCCCTGAATGCCGGAGTTTTCATCCAGCCCGATGCTTCGCCAAGCCTCGGCGACGGTGCGGAAACTCTCCTGATAGGTGGTCAGTAGCCTCTGGAGTTGTTCGGCTGTCTGCCGGGAGTGTTGATCGACAGCTGCCAGTGCTGTCACCTTGGCGCGCATGACCTGCAGATGCTGATCGACCTCTTCGGCGAAGTGCTCCTGGCGCTGGATCAGGAAGTCTTTCTCTGCATCGCGTGCGGCCGCCATCTCGATTTCGATTTCGAGAGCCAGCGATTTGCGGACTTCGAAGACGCTGTGGAGTTGCTGATAGTCATCGAGTACCGACTTCAGGGTCTGGTGGTAATGCCAGACGACGCCGGCGAACAACAGGCCGACGACGGCGAAGCCGAGCCCGATTTTCTCGCCGATCCGGAATTTACTCCAAACCTTTTCCATATTTCGCTCCTGGTTGGTGAGAGATTTCGTTTCTTCTGCGGAAGTTGCTTCAGCAACTCACGAGTCTTTCCTCTCCAGCACTTGGGAGGGGCGTCGGGGGGTGAGGAAAACGGTCAAGGCCTTCATGATCCGGGGTGTCTGAAATCGCCATGACCGTTAGGGGGAACGGGTGAAGGGCTATACCAGCTGTTTTGCACAGGTGGCTTGCCCCCGGCGTCAGCAAGCCACCAAGCACCGCACGGAAAAGTATATCTGTAGTGACGAAGTCCGGTCCACTCCTGGTTTCCATACGGCCACGAATGACAGTGTTGGTCCACAGGGTAATCAATCACTGGTCGATAATCATGATAATCATGAGCAAGGAGGGGTATCGTTGCGACGGTAGGGTGGCGGAACTGCCCTTGCTGGGCAGGCTCCGGTTCCTCCGGCCAGTGTCGGTAAATCTTACAGGTACTAGCGGAAAAACTGGGAGTGATTTTCCAAGTCATTGTTTAGGCAGTACATGGTTTGAAGGCATATATATTGCTTAGTGGTTTTTGGGCTGCTTGCTGCACGTCGCCGTGTGTTTGGCCAGCCAATGCGGCATAGTCGGATTTGCCCACTGTGGTGGCGGCATGGCCGTAAACACATCATGCCTCTACTTCGACCCCACCCACTGGAGACCATGACATGAAATCAAGAATTCTCTCTAATGTCGCGGGTATTGCCCTGGCATGCTCGGCATTCGCCTTGTTCACTCAGGCTGCACAGGCGCAGACCGTCAGCGCGCCGTTCGCCGCCGACTATGTGCTTGCCGATCTTGGCCCAGTTTCGTCACTTCCCTTTCCTTATGGCGGACTCACTTTCAAGGCAGGAGACCCGAGCACCATCCTGATTGGTGGCAACGCCAACACGGCTGCGGGCTTGCTGTATTCGATCAGCGTCGTGCGTGGTGCCGACATGCACATTACCGGCTTTTCTGGCAGCGCCACAGCCGTCGGCACGGTTGGCGCCTTCAACGATGGTGGCGTGGTGTATGGTCCAGGTGGCGTACTGTTTACTTCACAGTGGCCGGAAAACAAGCTCGGGCAAACCAAACCAGGTAGCACTGGCGAGGACAAGGTGATCGACCTCGCTCCGCTCGGTGTTGCCGGTTCCCATGCCGCACTCAATTTCGTTCCTGGAGGTTTCGGCGGCGCGTCGCAGATGAAACTGGTTTCATGGGGGGGCGGTGAATTCTACACGGCAGCCTATGCCCCGGATGGCAGCGGGACCTTTGACATCACCAGCGTCACCCAGGTCGACCTCGACTCGTCGACACTGGCCATGGATAACCTGCCGGGTGGGCCGGAGGGCTTCGTCTATATCAAGGCGGGCAATCCGGGCTTTCTCGCCAACGCGATGCTGGTTTCGGAATTCTCAGATGGCAACGTGGTTGCGTACGACCTCGATAGTGAGGGCAACCCGCTGGTCGCGACGAGACGTGAGTTGGTTATTGGGCTGGTCGGAGCGGAAGGTGCTGCCATCGATCCCTTGACTGGCGACTTCCTTTTCTCCACCTTCGGAACTGCCGAAGACCGTGTGGTCGTGCTGCGCGGTTTTACCAAATTGCCGCCGGCCCTGCCGGAACCGGCCAGCGTGTTGCTCTTTGGTCTGGCGCTGGCTGGCCTGACGCTGATACGAAGCGGATCTCGCTGCCAGGAAACGAGACTGGCGAGACTGGCGAAATAAAACCTGTCGAAGGCGACCGCCTGTGTGGCAAGCCAACGGCCGCCGATGAGGTTGGACAGGCAACGCAATACTGGTCAGATTGCTGAAAACGGGGGATTGGCGGAACGCCCCTGAGGGGCTTCCGCCCTACGGTTTCTCGCGTACTACCCGCGTGGCGAGTGGCAGGATCTCCCGATTGACTGCGCATATCAAGATCCTGGATACTGGCATCGGGGCCAACGGAATGTCGGACCTCCTGTCCTTCATCACCAGGCCATTTCTGAACAGTGAGATATTCGAATGAAAGAGACATCATTCATGGCCACCTTGCTCATCCTCGCCACGGCATCCGCGACGGCGCAGGTCTCGGTTTCGGTGGGAGGTCCGGGTGGAGTCGATGTGAAAACCGGCGGCACCGGCGGGGTGAGCGTAAACACCGGCAATGGCACCAACGTCAATACCGGCAAGACTTCCACCCATACCAAAGGCAATGCCGTGTATGTGAATCCCGGCCAGAGTTCGTCATCGATCACGCATTCACCAGGCACTACCGTCACTACCCGCAAGGGCGATGATGATGCCAGTGGTATCAGCGTGGTCAATGGCAATGTGACGATCGACGGGGTGAAGGTACCCCCTTCGGCAACCAGGTGGACAGGCAAGGACGGCACCAAGTACCGCATCCAACGCTCGGGCAAGGGGAACGTCAGTGTCGAAGAAATAGATGACTGAGCGCGCGCGGTCTGAGGGCGAACCTGCCCGCGAAGTCACCGATTTGCCGTTCCCTTCGTTCGCCCGCCTCATCCACTGACTTGCCAATACCCGGCCGTGGTGGCACGCATGCGGGTCGTGCCCATGAGCTGATTGATGCCTCAGCGTAGCGAGGCGTTGATCTTTTCCAGCACTGCCGACCCTGGGCACAGCTCTGCAGCGCCGAGAGTATTCAGGGGCAACAGGACGGTATCGAGTTCCTGGTGCAGGTCACAGGCGTTGCTGTCGAGGTAGAGCAGGCCAGTGATCAGCTCGCCACGTGCGGCGTGTTCCTGAACGTAGCTCATCGCCCGGATCCGGTCGCTGGCATCGTAGTCGGTGTGCAGCTTGCGCAGGCGGACCACCGAACCGTCGTGCTGGCGTACCTCGGTCACTTCGCCGGCGCCGTACTCGGCGGTGATTTCCTCGCGCTGCGGGAAGAAGTCCAGGCGATTGACCGCCTCGTTGTGCTCGCGTACGTAGTCGTAGCTCTTGGTGCTACCACCATGGTTGTTGAAGGCGATGCACGGCGAGAGGATGTCGATCACCGCCGCACCCTGGTGGGCCATCGCAGCGCGGATCAGCGGCACCAGCTGGGTCTTGTCGCCGGAGAAGCCGCGCGCGACGAAGGTCGCCCCCATGACCAGGGCGAGCGTGACCAGGTCGATCGGCGCGTCGTTGTTGGTCTGCCCCTTCTTGGACTTCGAGCCCTTGTCGGCGGTTGCCGAGAACTGGCCCTTGGTGAGTCCGTATACCCCGTTGTTCTCGACCAGGTAAGTCATGTTGACGCCCCGGCGCATGACGTGCGCGAACTGACCGAGGCCGATCGATGCAGAGTCGCCGTCACCCGAGACACCCAGGTAGATCAGTTCTCGGTTGGCTAGATAGGCGCCGGTTAGCACCGAGGGCATGCGTCCATGCACGGTGTTGAAACCGTGCGAGTTGCCCAGGAAGTAATCAGGCGTCTTCGACGAGCAACCGATTCCCGAGAGCTTGGCGACGCGGTGCGGCTCGATGTCGAGTTCCCAGCAGGCCTGGATGATGGCGGCCGAGATCGAGTCGTGGCCGCAACCGGCGCAAAGCGTCGAAATCCGGCCCTCGTAGTCGCGGCGGGTGTAGCCGACACGGTTCTTGGCGAGCGAGGGGTGGTGCAGCTTGGGTTTGGCGAGGTAGGTCATCTCAGGCCACCATGTCGTGTCGGAGCGGGCGCACGTTCAGGCGCGAAACGCGCTCAGCGATCTCCTGGGTGATGAAGCGAGCGGTAATCGGCGTGCCGTCGTAGTGCAGTACCGAAATCAGGTTGGCCGGGTTGACGCCGGCCTCGTTGACCAGCAGCGTCGCCAGTTGCCCGTCGAAGTTCTGTTCGAAGACGAACACCTTGGAGTGCGAGGCGATGAAATCGGCAATCTCGTTCTGGAACGGGAAGGCGCGGATGCGCAGGGCGTTGATGTAGATACCCTGCTCGGCGAGAGCGTCGAGTGCTTCCTGCATGGCCGGACCGGTCGAACCGTAGAAGAGGGCGGCAAAGCGCGCCGGGTACTTGGCGGCGCAGAGCACCGGCAGCGGCAGCAGCGACTTGGCAGTCTCGAATTTCTGGCGTAGCCGCTGCATGTTGTAGATGTAGTCAGCACCGGCTTCGGAGTAGCCGGCGTAGGCGTTCTTGGTGGTGCCGCGGGTGAAGTAACCACCCTTGGTCGGGTGTGTTCCGGGATAGGTGCGGTAGGGAATGCCGTCGCCGTCGACGTCGAGGTAGCGACCGAAATCAGTACCGGCGTCAAGCGCCTCGCGGGTCATCACCTTGCCTCGATCGTATTCTTTGCTATCGTCCCAGGCGAATGGTTTGCAAAGCCGCTGGTTCATGCCAATGTCGAGGTCGGTCATGACGAAGACCGGTGTCTGCAGGCGCTCGGCGAGGTCGAGTGCCTGCGCCGACATCTCGAAGCATTCATAAGGGTCCTCGGGAAACAGCAGGACATGCCTGGTATCGCCGTGCGAAGCATAAGCGCAGGCCAGGATGTCGGCCTGCTGGGTGCGTGTCGGCATGCCGGTGGATGGGCCCCCGCGCTGCACGTTGATCAATACTGCCGGGATCTCGGCGAAATAGGCCAGTCCGATGAACTCGCTCATCAGCGAGATGCCGGGACCGGAAGTGGCGGTGAATGAGCGTGCGCCGTTCCAGCCGGCGCCAATGACCATGCCGATCGATGCCAGCTCGTCTTCGGCCTGCACGATCGAGTAGCGATGCGCACCGGTTTCCGGGTCGATGCGGAGCTTCTGCGCGTAGCGTTGAAATGCTTCGGCGACTGAAGACGAAGGAGTGATCGGATACCACGCACAGACCGTCGCACCGCCATAGATGCAGCCGAGTGCGGCGGCACTGTTGCCATCGACGAAGATGCGGTTGCCGACACCGTCGCGGCGTTCGACCTTGAGCGCGATCGGCTTGAGGCTGGAGCGTGCGTAGTCCATGCCGAGTTTGAGCGCTTGGACATTGGATTCGAGCAATTTCTCCTTGCCCTTGTACTGTTCGCCGAAGAGCTTCTCGATTTCGGCCGGGTCGATGTCGAGCAGGGTGGTCAGTGCGCCGACGTAGAGGATGTTTTTGAACAACTGGCGTTCGCGTGCGTCACTGTAGGCCTGATTGCAGATCTCGGTGAGCGGCATGCCCAGGACGTGGATGTCGTCGCGGAACTTCGCGCGCGGCAGCGGTTTCGAGCTGTCGTAGAAGAGGTAGCCGCCGGGGTCGATTTCCCGGACATCCTGGTCCCAGGTCTGCGGATTCATGGCCACCATCATGTCCACGCCGCCGCGGCGACCGAGATAGCCTTGCTCGGTGACGCGTACTTCGAACCAGGTCGGCAGCCCCTGGATGTTCGAAGGAAAGATGTTGCGAGGCGAGACCGGTACGCCCATGCGCAGGATGGCGCGGGCGAAGAGCTCGTTCGCCGATGCCGATCCCGAGCCGTTGATGTTGGCGAACTTGACCACGAAATCATTGACTGCTTCGATCTTCTGCATTCTCGTTCCTTAAGCGCTTGCTGTCTGCGTACCGGCACTGCGACAGCCGGCGCCCGCGTGTGTCATCTCGAGCAGAAACTTCTGCATGTCCCATGCGCCAGTCGGGCAGCGCTCGGCGCAAAGGCCGCAGTGCAGGCAGACATCCTCATCCTTGACCATCACCCGTCCGGTCTTCAGCGTTTCCGAGACGTACAGATCCTGGCTCGGGTTGAGTGCCGGGGCGCGCAGCCGCGGGCGCAGCTCGTTCTCCTCGCCGTTGGCGGTGAAGCTGATACTGTCCATCGGGCAGATGTCCATGCAGGCATCGCATTCGATGCACAGCTTCGGCGTGAACACCGTCTGCACATCGCAGTTCAGACAGCGCTGCGCCTCCTTGGCAGCGAGTTGCGGGTCAAAACCGAGTTCGACCTCGATCTTGATGTTCTTGAGTGCCGCACTGATGTCGCGCAGCGGTACGCGCAGACGGCGGTCGACCGAAATGGCATTGTCGTAGCGCCAGGCGTGAATGCCCATTTTCTGCGGAACGAGACGGGTTCTGGGGGCCGGTCGAACGGCCAGGTCTTCGCCATTCAACATGCGGTCGATCGAGACTGCCGCCTCGTGGCCATGCGCGACTGCCCAGATGATATTCTTCGGGCCGAAAGCGGCATCGCCCCCGAAGAAGACATTCGGCAGGGTCGATTGCAGCGTTTTTTCGTCGAGCTTGGGCAGCCCCCATTTGTCGAACTCGATGCCGATGTCGCGCTCGATCCAGGGAAAAGCATTGTCTTGGCCGACAGCCACCAGCACCTCGTCGCATTCGAAGTGCGCATCGGGTTCGCCAGTCGGGATCAGGCTGCGCCGTCCGTGCTCATCGAATACCGCTCGCACCTTCTCGAAGGTGACGCCGGTGAGGCGGCCACTGTTGTGGGTAAAGGCCTTGGGGACGAGATTGTTGAGGATCGGGATGCCTTCGTGCATCGCGTCTTCCTTTTCCCAGGCACTGGCCTTCATTTGCTCGAAACCCGAGCGGACGATGACCTTGACATCTTCGCCGCCGAGCCGTCGCGAAGAACGACAGCAGTCCATCGCCGTGTTGCCCCCGCCGAGAACGATGACACGCTTGCTGATCGAGGTGGTATGCCCGAAAGCGACGCTGGCCAGCCAGTCGATGCCGAGATGGATGTACTTGGCTGCGGCCTTGCGTCCGGGAATATCGAGGTCATGGCCGCGAGGTGCTCCGGAGCCAACGAAGACCGCATCATAACCTTCAGCAAGCAGGTTCTTCAGTGATTTGACGTACTCGCCCGCACGGAAATCGGCGCCGAGGCCGAGAACGTAGCCCGTTTCCTCGTCGATGATCGCTTCTGGCAACCGAAATTTCGGGATCTGGGTGCGCATCATGCCGCCGGGGCGGGCGTCTCCGTCAAAGATCACCACCTCGTAACCGATCGGTGCGAGATCGCGTGCCACCGTCAGCGAAGCCGGGCCGCCGCCGACGCAGGCGATGCGCCGACCGTTCTTCTCCTTGGCTGGTCGCGGCAAGAGCGACCGGATATCCTGCTTGTAATCGGCGGCGACGCGTTTCAGGCGGCAGATGGCGACGGCTTCCTTGCGTTCGCGCCCATCGGCCGTTTCGTCCTCAACGCGGCTGCGGCGACATGCGGGTTCACAGGGGCGGTCGCAGGTGCGACCGAGGATGCCAGGGAAGACGTTCGACACCCAGTTGACCATGTAGGCTTCGCTGTAGCGACCGGCAGCGATCAGACGGATGTACTCGGGAACGGGCGTGTGGGCCGGGCATGCCCACTGACAATCAACGACTTTATGAAAGTAGTCGGGTGCGCCGATATCGGTAGGCTTCAAGAAGAACGTATCCTTTCATCGGGACAAGTCAGGAGCCGCGGCCGCTGGCCCCAAAACCGTCATACTAGCGCGCTGCTGCAGCGCTGAAAAGGGTTGAATAGTGTGTAATTGTGCCCAGACCCTGGCGCCCCATTCGCCGGCATACGCGTCAAGGTTCTCTTGAAAACTGGCCAACTATTCTATTTAATGAAGTTCTTGCTCATATCATCCTTCTCGTTCATCTTGTTCAGGGAGTCTACATCATGCCATTCGTCGACCAGGCCCTCAATCGTCCGCGGCCTGACAGTATCCGCCGCAATGTCAAACTGCCGCGTCGGCAGGCTTATTTTCCCTCTCCGACGGACTGGCGAGACCAAGTACTGTATTTTTTGCTGGTTGACCGTTTCAGTGACGGCGCCGAAGCAACGCGCCCCTTGCTCGACCGGCACCAGTTGGCCGCTGCCCGGCCCGCTCAGTCCAATGGTCAACCGTGGCGCTGGGATCTCTGGGCGGCATCGGGTGCCGATCGCTGGCAGGGTGGAACACTGTCGGGCGTACGCTCGCAACTGACGTACCTGAAACGGCTCGGCGTGACGGCGCTGTGGCTGAGCCCGGTTTTCAAGCAGCGCGGGCACCTCGACAGCTATCATGGCTACGGTGTCCAGGATTTCCTCGACATCGACCCGCGTTTTGGCAATCGCGCCGATCTGGTCGCTTTGGTGGCAGAAGCGCATCAGGCCGGACTGCGGGTCATCCTCGACATCATTTTCAATCACTCGGGTTCCAACTGGGTTTATCCGGAGGGCACACCAGGAGGCACATCGACACCCCACTATACACAGGGACGTTACGCCTTCGGTGCCTGGCTCGGCGATCAGGGACAGACGGTCGGCGCCATCGCCGGTCCCGAAGACGGTGCCTGGCCGAGCGAACTGCAGGCGCCCGAGTGCTACACCCGTGCCGGCAGTGGCAGCCTGGGTGCCGGCGACATCAACGACCCGTTTGCCGAGCACAAACGTAGCGATTTCATCACGCTGCGAGATTTTGACCAGAACACGGTGCTTGGTGACCTGGCACAATGCTACAAGTACTGGATTGCGCTGAGCGACTGCGATGGCTTTCGGATCGATACGCTGAAGCATGTTTCACTCGAAGACGCGCGCAATTTCTGCGGCGCGATCAAGGAATTCGCCAGCAACCTCGGCAAGGATGATTTCTTTCTCGTCGGTGAGGTGGCAGGCGGCGACTACAGCCAGGACCGCTATCTCGATGTTCTCGACCGTAACCTGAACGCCGCGCTCGACATTGGCGAGATGCGCCCGACGCTGAATGGCGTCGCCAAGGGGCTGGTGCACCCGCATGCCTACTTCGACGGTTTCAACCCTGCTTCTGCGGGGATGGGTTCGCACCGCAATCTCGGCAACCGGCATGTTTCGATTCTCGACGATCATGACCATGTATTCGGTCAGAAACTGCGCTTTTCGAGCGAGGCGGCTTCGCCGCAGCAGATCGCGGCCGGCGTGGCCATGCAGGCCTTCACGCTGGGTATCCCGTGTATCTATTACGGGACCGAGCAGAGCCTGGCCGGGCCGGAGCCGGCAGAGCGTTTTTGGCTGCCGGAGTGGAAGGGTTCGGATCGTTATCTCCGCGAAGCCATGTTCGGACCGGCGCATCCGCTCCGGAGCGGGCGGGCCGGCCTGGAGTCTGCCCTGGACCCGGACCTGCCTGGCTTTGGCCCGTTCGGAACCGCCGGCCAGCACTGCTTCGACGAACAGGGCCCAGCCTTTACCCGCATTGCCGCGATCAATGCGGTACGCGCGCAGTACCCTTGCCTGCGGCACGGTCGCCAGTACCTGCGCCCGATCTCCCTGTTCGGACGGGCATTCGACGTCTATGGGCCGGGCGAGCTGATCGCCTGGTCGCGCATTCTCGACGACGAAGAGTTGCTCTGCGTCGTCAATGGCCATGGCACGGACGCACGTGGCGCCGACGTTCTGGTAGACGCTTCGCTCAGCCCATCCGGTTCGCTGCTGCAGGTGGTGCTGAACACCGCGCAGGCTGGCTGCCCGCTGGCGTCCGGAGCGCACCCGGTAGGTTCAAGCCTGGTGGTGAAGCGGAGCAGTGGCGGTATGGCCTTTGTCGAGATACGCAATTTGCCGCCTTCGGAAGTCCTGGTCCTGGCAAACCATCCGCAACCCGATCCAGGCGACGTCTTGCCTTAGGCATGGGTCTTCTTCTGGATCAGCTCAATCTTGTAGCCATCGGGGTCTTCGACGAAGGCGATCACCGTCGTGCCGTGTTTCATCGGACCAGCTTCGCGCACCACCTTGCCGCCACGCTTCTTGATTTGCTCGCAAGCGGCGTAGGCGTCGGGAACCTCGATGGCTACATGCCCGAAGCCATTGCCGATGTCGTACGAGGGCGTATCCCAGTTGTGCGTCAGTTCCAGGACCGCGCCTTCCGATTCCAGACCGTAACCGACGAAAGCCAGCGTGAAGCGACCGCCAGGGTAATCCTGACGGCGCAACTCGCGCATGCCGAGAACTTCGGTGTAAAAGGCCAAAGAGCGATCGAGATCGCCAACCCGCAACATCGTATGCAAAATCCTCATCTCATCTCCTCACCAGTGTGGGCAATTCGTCGCGCAGCGCTTGAGTTCTGCGCGCGCGCTTCGGTAATCGGGGTACAGCGCTGCGACGATCGACCAGAAGCGTTCGCTGTGGTTCATTTCGCACAGGTGCGCGAGTTCATGGACCACCACGTAGTCGATCAGCGGCGGCGCAAAGTGGATCAGTCGCCAGTTCAGGCGAATGCCGCTGCGCAGGCTGCAACTGCCCCAGCGCGTGCGCGCTGCCGACAGCGAGAGCGGCGGCCGTGCAACGCCAAGCTGTGGCAGGTAATGGTCGATCCGTTCGCTGAACAGCAACCGCGCTCGTTCGCGCAGTGCTTTTTCGAGCAGCCGCGGCGCCTCGACCGGCGAGCGCAGGCACAGCGTCAGTGCCCGCTCGGAAGCCTGCAGGTTCCAGACGATGCGATTGGCGCCGACCGCCAGGTGGATGCTGAGCGGGTGTCCGAGCAGCGGCAGTTGCGCGCCATCGACGATCTGCAGCCGTTCCGGCAGGCGGCGGTTCTGCCATTCGTCGAGTTTCCTGCCGATCCATTCACCATGCTGACGGATCAGCGACTCGACTTCACGCAGCGAGACGCGCTCGGGGGCGCCGACACGTAGACCCTGCTGATCGATCGACAGTCCGATGGTGTGGCGCCTGCTCCGACGCAGGACATAGCTGACCGGGCGGTCGCCGAGTGCAATGCTGCGCGAGATTTCGCCGGCCGCCAGCGGCCGCTCGCCGGATCGTGGCGGTTCAGACTGCGGCAACGGCATCAGCAGCATCGGCAGCGCGATAACGATGCGGTGAGAGACGCCGCATTTCGGCTTCGATCCAGGCCGAGGCCAGGGCGTTGATCTTCACCGCAGTCTTGCCGGCGGGATCGATCGCCGGGCCGATACTGATGGTGATCAGACCGGGGGAAATCGCGAAGCGGCCCTTTTTCCAGACTTCCCCGGCGTTGTGTGCCACCGGAACGACCTTGGCAGCGCTGCGCACCGCCAGATGCGCGCCGCCAGGCTTGTAACGTTCGGTTTCGCCGGGGGCAACGCGCGTTCCTTCGGGGAAGATCACCACCCAGTAGCCGGCCGCCAGGCGTTCACGCCCCTGATCAAAGACCTGCTTGAGCGCATCCTTGGCCGCCGCCCGATCGATCGAGATCATCTTCATCGCTGCCAGTCCCCAGCCAAAGAAGGGCACCCGCAACAGTTCCTTCTTGAGCACGAAGACCAGCGGTGGAAAGACCTCCTGCAGCCCGACCGTTTCCCAGGCCGACTGATGTTTGGCGAGCACCACCGAAGGCTCGGCCGGGATGTTCTCGCGGCCGAGCACTCTGTAGCGGATGCCGAGCACGTAATGGCAGAGGGCCATGAAACCCCTCCGCCAGATTGCGATGATGCGGTAACGCGCTGGCATCGGAAAAAATACCGCCAGTGAAACGAGCACCCCAAAGGGAATCGTCAACAGACTGACCAGCAACAGGAACAGCGCCGTGCGCAAGGCTTCCATCATGAAATCAGGATGTGGTTGGCTGCCGCGGCAAGATCAGGGAATATCAGCGTACCTTCCGGAAGACCCCCTTCGGTATGCGTCAGTGTTCCTTTGCCGGTCATCACCAGCAGCGGTTTCGCCCCTACCGCGACGGCGGCCTGCAGGTCGCGCAGTGAATCGCCGATCGCTGGTACGCCTTCCAGATCGACGTTGAAGCAATGGGCAATACGTTCGAACATGCCGGTTTTTGGTTTCCGGCAATGGCAATCGGCATCGATCGAGTGCGGACAATAGAAGATAGCGTCGATGCGTCCTCCGGCCGCCTGTACAGCGCGGTGCATCTTGTCATGGATGGCATTGAGCGTATCCATGTCGAACAGTCCGCGTCCAATACCGGATTGGTTGGTCGCCACGACCACGCGATAGCCGGCCTGGTTGAGTTTGGCGATGGCTTCGATGCTGCCGGGAATGGGACGCCACTCTGCCGGCGACTTGATGAACTGTTTCGAATCGTAGTTGATGACGCCGTCACGGTCGAGAATGACGATCTTCATACGATCAGCTTCGAGATGTCGGCGACCGCATTGAGCAGGTCGAAAAGTGCTCTCAGCAGGCCCAGGCGGTTATTGCGCAGCAGCGGTTCGTGCACGTTCACCATCACTTCGTCGAAAAAGCGGTCGACCTCACAGCGCACCGAGGCGAGGACCTTGAGCGCATCGGCATAGTCCTCGTTGGCGACATGCGACCTGACCAGTGGCGCAATCAACAGCACCCGCTCGAACAGGGCTTTCTCGGCGGCTTCCTCGAGCAGCGCGATGTCTGGCTCGGGCAGATTCTGCTCGGCTTTTTTCAGAATGTTGCCGATGCGCTTGTTGGCTGCCGCCAGCGCCAGCGACTCGGGAAGCTGCAGGAACTCGCGCACCGCCGCCAGCCTGGCGGGTACCAGATCGATGCGCGTCGGTCCTTGCGCGAGCACCGCTTCGATGACGTCGGGCGCATGCCCGGCGTCCTTCAAGAGACCACGCAGACGGTCATGGATGAAGGCGAGCAAGGGTTCGTCGACGGTGGCGAGCTGGATTCCCTGTTTGGCCAGCTCCGCTTGCGAGTCCTTGATCAGTTCACCGAGGTCGAGAGGCAGCGGCGTTTCCATCAGGATGCGCAGTACCCCGAGGGCGGCACGCCGCAGACCGAAGGGGTCCTTGTCGCCAGTCGGTAACTGCCCGATCCCGAAGAATCCGACCAGCGAATCCAGCTTGTCGGCCAACGCGGCGGCACAGGCAATGTTGCCGGCAGGCAGGGCATCGCCGGCAAAGCGCGGCCGGTAATGCTGTTCGATAGCGTCGGCAACTACCGGCAAACCCCCTTCGTGCAGCAGGTAATAGCGGCCCATGATTCCCTGCAGTTCCGGGAATTCGCCCACCATGTCGGTCAACAGATCGATCTTGGCGAACAGCGCCGCCCGTTCGGCGAGGTGGGCCTCGGCACCGAGTCTTTCGGCAATGCTGCGGGCGATGCGCCCCATTCGCTGCGCGCGGTCGCCGAGCGAGCCGAGCTTGTGGTGATAGACCACCGAGCCGAGAGACGTGACGCGAGTGGCAAAGCCATTCTTGCGGTCCTGATCGTAGAAGAAGCGGGCATCCGAGAGGCGAGGGCGCACGACACGTTCGTTGCCGCAGATGATGTGGACCGGGTCAGCGACCTGCATGTTGGAGACGATCAGGAACTTGTTGAGCAGCCTGCCCTGGCCATCGAGCAGCGGGAAGTATTTCTGGTTCTGCTGCATGGTCAGAATCAGGCATTCCTGCGGCACCTCGAGGTATTCGGCTTCGAACTCGCCGACATAAACCTCCGGCCATTCGACCAGCGACGTCACCTCATCAAGCAGGCCGTCGGCCGGATGGATGCGGGCATCAAGCTTGCCGGCAGCGGCGTCGAGCAGCGCGGCGATCTTTGCCCGCCGTTTGGAGAAGTCGACGATGACCTTGCCCGCAGCCAGTCTGGCGACATACTCGTCAGGATGATCGATGGCGATTTCGCCGCTCGACAGGAAGCGATGGCCCTGCGTCGTCCGGCCGCTGTGCAGCCCGAGGACTTCTCCGGCAACGACGTGCTGGCCGTGCAGGAGGATCAGGCCATGTACGGGGCGAACGAACTGGTGTTCGGAATCTCCCCAGTGCATCAATTTCGGGATTGGCAGCTTCCGGAGCGACTGGGAAACGATATCGGCCAGATGCAGCGCGAGTTCCTCGCCCTTTTTTTCGCGCCGGGCGACAAAGTATTCCCCTTTGCTGTCGGTCGTTGTCGCAAGTTGCTCGAAACGCACCCCGGCTGAGCGCATGAAGCCTTCGAGTGCCTTGGTCGGTTTGCCTGCGGCGTCGAGCCCACCGGCAACGCCGGGGCCCTTTTTCTCCAGCACGCGGTCAGGCTGGCAGGCGGCGATTCCAGTGATGGTCAGCGCCAGGCGGCGCGGGGTGGCGTAAGCGGTGCAGCGGCTGTCCGGGGTCGTGAACTCCTGTGCCCTGAGCGCAGAAAAAACAGCTTCGGCGAACGCTTCGGACAGCGACTTGAGTGATTTCGGTGGCAGTTCCTCGCTGCGCAGCTCGATCAGGATGGTATCGTTCATGTCATCGTACCCCAGTGCCAGCGGCCACCTTGCACATCGGGAAGCCGAGGGCCTGACGGGAATCATGGTAAGCCTGGGCGACTTCGCGCGCCAGGGCGCGCACACGGCCGATGTAGGCCGCACGTTCGGTTACCGAAATGGCGCCGCGCGCATCCAGAAGATTGAAGGTGTGCGAGCACTTCATCACCATTTCGTAGCCTGGAAGTGCCAGGCCGGCAGCGATCAGGCGCCGGGCTTCGGATTCGTGCTCGGCGAAATGACGGAACAGCATCTCGACGTTGGAATGCTCGAAGTTGTACTTCGACTGTTCGACCTCGTTCTGGTGATAGACGTCACCGTAGCTCACCCGATAGCCTGGCCCCTCTGCCCAGACCAGATCGAAAACGTTTTCCACTCCTTGCAGATACATCGCCAGGCGTTCGATGCCGTAAGTGATCTCGCCGAGGACCGGTTTGCAAGCAAGCGAGCCGACTTCCTGAAAATAAGTGAACTGCGTCACCTCCATGCCGTCAAGCCAGACTTCCCAACCGAGTCCCCAGGCGCCGAGGGTCGGGCTTTCCCAATCATCCTCGACGAAACGGACGTCGTGCTGGGCGGTATCGATTCCGAGCGCACGCAGCGAGTCGAGATAGAGGTCCTGGATGTTGTCCGGCGAGGGCTTGAGCACTACCTGATACTGGTAGTAATGCTGCAGGCGGTTCGGATTCTCGCCGTAGCGCCCGTCCTTGGGCCGCCGCGACGGCTGGACATAAGCCGCATTCCACGGCTCGGGGCCAATCGCGCGCAGGAAGGTGGCGGTATGAAAGGTTCCGGCACCGACTTCGATGTCGTAGGGCTGCAGCAGCGCGCAACCCTGCTGGTTCCAGAAATCCTGGAGACGCAGTATCACTTCCTGAAACGTGGGCATGGGAGAACTTCGGGAAAAAGCGAAAACGCGATTTTACTTGGTTTCTCGCTGGACAAGAACCTGCTTCCGCGGCATCGCCCGGTGGCGGCCGAGGAGGGCGATCAGCAACAAGGTGCCAACGATCGCTGGCCAGTGACCCCAGCGCACATAGGGGGTGGCACCGGTATGGCCGCGCACTTCGCCGACCAGCGCGCCGCGGGAGAAGGGAGGCAGCGACGAGAGCACGCGACCGTCTACGTCTACGATCGCCGTCATGCCGGTGTTGGTGGCGCGCAGCATCATGCGGCCGGTCTCGAGGGCGCGCATGCGGGCGATCTGCAGGTGTTGCGCCGGCGCAAGAGAATCGCCGAACCAGGCAACATTGGAGATATTGATCAGCAGCGTTGCGGCCGGCAGCGCAGTGATGATCTCCTCGCCAAAGACGTCTTCGTAACAGATGTTCACCCCGACGCGCTGGCCGGCCAGGCGCAGCGGCGGCTGTCCCGGCGAACCGGCGGTGAAGTTGGACATAGGGATGTTGGCCATGGCCATGAACCAAGCAAAACCGGGCGGTACGAACTCGCCGAAAGGCACCAGATGAACCTTGTTGTAGTGCTGCTGGCCAGATGCGCCAAGGCTCAGCGCCGAATTGAAATACTGCTTGCCGTCGGCGACAGCGATTCCCAGCAGCAGGTCGCCGTGCTGGCGCAGCGCCAGTTTTTGCAGCGCGTCGAGATACTCGGCGGGAACCTGATCGAGGAAAGCCGGCAGGGCGGTTTCGGGCAGCACCGTGAGTTGCGCCGGATGCTCCTGTGCCAGCCGGTAATAGGTGCGCAGCGAATCAAAGAACCGTTCGGGTCGCCATTTCATTTCCTGCGCCACGTTTCCCTGCAGCAAGGCCACCGACAGCGGCTCGCCCGTCACCTCTGTCCAGCGGAGGTCACGCAGTCGGTCGCCGGTGACGAGAATTGCTGCGCCAGCGAGCAGCGGCAGTGCCGGACACCTGCACAGCCAGCCCTGCGTGTTGCAGGGCCTGGTGAATAAGCAGTGCCGGCTGACCTCGAAGATCAGTGCGCCGAGCAGCGCTGAAAAAAACGAGACTCCATGGACGCCGAGCAGCGCGGCATAGCCGGCGAGCGGACTCGGTGGCGTTTGCGAATAGCCGGCTGCCAGCCAGGGGAATCCGGTAAAAGCCCAGGCACGCAAGCATTCGGCAAGCATCCACAGGCTGGCAAAGAGCAGGCTGCGCCGCCACCAGCCGGTAACGGCGAAGCCAACGAACAGCGCCCCGGCCAGTGCCGGGAAGACCGCCAGGACAAGGCAGAAGAGCACGGTAGCCAGGCCCGCCACGGCTGCCGGCATGCCGCCAAAAACGCTCAGGCTGACATAGACCCACGAGACGCCGGCCAGAAACAGGCCGAGGCCATAGGCGGCGGCGATCAGCGCACCGTACCGGGCGCGCCGGTCGCCGCTGCAGCCGTCAATCTCGATACACAGCAGAGCAAACAGGCCGCCGAGGCTCAACCAGTTGACCGGAAACCAGCCAAGCGGTGCAAAGCCGACGACCCCCGTGGCTCCCAGGCAGGCGGCGCCAAAGCCGCGCCAACGCCGGGCTTTATTCAGCAGAATCGCCCGCCTCTGGCGATGGCGAGACTACCAAGGTGTAGATGCGGCGACTGTCGGCGCGCAAGACCTGGAAGCGGATGCCGTTGACGATGATCGTTTCATTGAACTGCGGTACCCGGCCGAGGTGAAGCAGGATCAGTCCGCCGACAGTCTGGCATTTGCTGTCGCTGAAGCGGGTGCCGAAAGCAGCGTCGAAGTCGGCTATCGCAGCATGTGCCTTGACGCGATAGAAGCCATTCGGATCGAGTTGAATTTGGTCGTCGGTCTCGTCAAAATCGTATTCATCTTCGATTTCGCCGACGATCTGTTCGAGGACATCCTCGATGGTGACCAGGCCGGCAATCCCGGCATATTCGTCGATGACGATCGCCATGTGATTGCGCGATACGCGAAATTCCCGCAACAAGATGTCGAGGCGCTTGAATTCGGGGATGAATACCGCCGGACGCACCCAGTCGCGCAGCCTGAAATCGCTGTCGCCCTGCACGCGCAGCAGATCCTTCGCCAGCAGGATGCCAACCACATTGTCGCGACTGCCGTTGATGACCGGAAAACGCGAGTGGGCAGTGGTGTTGACCCGGCTGACGACCTCCGCCAGCGAATCCCTGATGTCGACTACCTCCATCAACGGGCGTGGCACCATGACTTCCCGCACACACATTTCGGAAGCGGCAATGGCACCTTCGGTGATGCTCAGGGCATCGGCGTCAAGGAGCTTGCGCTGGTGCGCAGAGTGCAGCAACTGCATGAGTTGTTCGCGATCTTCCGGTTCGCGCACGAGAAACGAAGAAAGACGTTCCAGGAAACCGGGTCTGGGACTGCTGCTATCCATATCTGCCTTGTAAGGAATGCGACGTCAACAGCAACGCCTGGGGGGCCTGCAAAGCGGCGCAGCTGACGCTTCACTCCCGATTGCAATCCGCTGATCCAGCCATCCGGGGTGGCCTGTCGGCTCCGTTGATGGGCTCTCGCTTATGGCAGCCTGGGTTTCGCCATCTCCAGCTCCCAGGCTTGCAGGCGCAGAAGAGCCAAGGATAAGAATTCCAACGGCACCGAAGAGAGTATATGAGCCTTCATCAAGCAGCGTCAATGTTCGATTTGCACCCGTGAGCCCCTGAAAAGTCATCCGGATCCCGCCTTGTTCAGTGCCCGTGGACATCCGCCGGTCCGGTCCGGCCGGGCAGATGACCATAGGCACGAATTCTCTCTAACCGCTGTTGCGCAACCCGGAGGCGATGCCGTTAATCGAAAGATGGATGCCGCGGGCGACACGCTCGTCGGTTTCCCCGGCGCGATGGCGCTTCAGCAGTTCTACCTGCAGGTGGTTGAGCGGGTCCAGGTAGGGTGAGCGCAACTGCAGCGAACGCTTGAGCAGTGGATTGTCGGCGAGGAAGTCGTCCTGTCCGAGAATATCCAGCAGGTGTCGGCGGGTCAGTTCCCACTCGGCCCTGATGCGCTGGAAGATGCCGGCGCGCAGTTCCGCATCGGCGACGAGTTCGGCGTAGCGCGAGGCGATGGCGAGGTCGGTCTTGGCCAGCACCATGTCCATGTTGGACAACAGGCTCCTGAAGAAGGGCCAGGCATGGAGCATCCGGCGCAAGGTGGCCAGCCCTTCGGGGTTGGCCTGCAGATAGCCGTCGACCGCGGAACCGAAACCATACCAGCCAGGCAGCATCAGCCGGCACTGCGCCCACGAGAAGACCCAGGGGATAGCGCGCAGGTCCTCGATGCGCTCGGATGGCTTGCGCGAGGCCGGGCGGCTGCCGATGTTGAGGGTCGCGATTTCGGAAACGACTGTCGACTGCCTGAAATAGGTGGTGAATCCTGGCGTTTCATAGACCAGGCTTCGGTAGGCCACGAAGGCGCGCTGCGACAGTTCGTCCATCACGGCGTGGAACTGCTCGGCGGGTTCGACGCGGTTCTCGTGGTCGGTCAGGCTGGCTTCGAGCGTTGCCGCGATCAGCACTTCGAGGTTGCGTCGACCGGTGTCCGGGTTGCCGTACTTGGTCGAAATGACCTCGCCCTGCTCAGTCAGCCGGATTTGCCCGGACACGGCGCCGGCGGGCTGGGCGAGTATGGCGTGATAGCTGGGGCCGCCGCCGCGCCCGACCGACCCGCCGCGGCCGTGGAAGAGGCGCAACCGGACACCATGCTGGCGGCAGACGCGGGTCAGTCCGATCTCGGCTTTGTAAAGTTCCCAGCCCGAGGTCAGGAAGCCACCATCCTTGTTGCTGTCGGAGTAGCCGAGCATGACTTCCTGCTCGTCGCCAAGTCCGCCGATCAGCGCGCGGTAGGCGGCAAGGTCGAAAATACCAGCGAGCGTCGCCGCGCTCTTCTGCAAGTCCTCGATCGTTTCGAAAAGCGGGATGATGTTGACGTCGAGTTGCGGCTGGCTGCCAGGACGCAGCAGGCCGGCCTCCTTGAGCAGCAGTGCCAGTTCGAGCAGGTCGGAGACACCGTCGGTCTTCGAGATGATGCAGTTGGGCAGCGCCGCGGCGCCATAGCGCTGGCGTAGCTCGCGTGCCGCGAAGAAGATGGCCAGTTCGCCGCGGGTTTCCTCCGAATAGTCGAGAAAAGGCGAATGGAGCGGGCGCGGCGTCGCCATTTCCTCAACCAGCAAGCTAATGCGGTCGACCTCGGAAAGTTCCTCGTAATTGGGGCAACGCCCGGCACCGGAGAGGAGTTCGGCAACGCTGCGGGCATGGACTTCGGAATTCTGGCGCAGGTCGATCGGCGCCAGGTGGAAGCCGAAGACCTGCACCGCCCGCAGCAGGCGGCGCAGGCGGCCGTCGGCGAGGCTGGCGCTGCCGTTCTGCCTGAGCGAGGCGGACAGTACCTTGAGGTCGGCGTGCAGTTCGGCCGGGGTGGTGTAGGATTCGGCTTGGCCGATTTCATGGCGCACCGGCTCGACGCGGTCGAGCGTGCGGGTGGTCGCTGCGACACGCGCATAAATCCCCGTCAGCGCGCGACGGTAGGGCTCGTCTTCCCGTTGCGGCGAGTGGTCGGTGGAACGCGCCGAGAGGGCGTCGAGCTCGGTCGTGGTCCGGACCAGCAGGCTGGAGAGCGGCAGCTCGCCACCGAGTTCGTGAATTTCGTCGAGATAGTGATTGAGCACGGCCGCCGATTGCAGGCGCAGCGTTTCCCGCAGGATGTCCGCGGTGACGAAGGGGTTGCCGTCGCGGTCGCCTCCGATCCAGGTGCCGATGCGGAAGAACGGTGGCAGCGCCCAGGTCTGCTCGGGGTAACGCGCGTGCAACTGTCGAGCGACCTGGATGTAGAGGCGCGGCAGTTCGTTGAAGAAGGTTTCCTTGAAGTAGGTGATGCCATTCTTGACTTCGTCCAGCACCTTGAGGCGCACCGGACGCAGCATGCGTGACTGCCACAGAGTCAGGATCGCGTTGCCCAGGCCGAGATCGTTCTCCGCTTCCTCTTCTGGCGTCATGCGCTGGCGCTCGCGCTGGTCGAGCAGGTGGGCGAGGTCGCGGTGGTTGCGAATCAGGCTCTGGCGCTGAACCTCGGTCGGATGCGCGGTGAGGACCGGCGCTACCAGCGCGTGGGCGAAGAAATCGGCGACGACCTCCGGCGGGACCTCGCTCTCGGCGAGGCGGTCGAGGGCGTGGACAAGGCTGCCTTCGCGCGGCGGCGAACCCGCCAGATCATGAGCGCGCCGACGCCGGACGTGGTGCTCGTCCTCGGCGATGTTGGCCAGTTGCAGGAAGTAGCTGAAGGCGCGGACGACCGTCTGCGTCGTGTCGCGCGACAGCGGGTCGAGGAGGGCGGAGAGTTCGGCGCGGGCGGCGGGGTCGCCGTCGCGGGCGAAGCGCACGGCAGTCTGGCGGACGCGTTCGACAATCTCGAAGACTTCGCTTCCTTCCTGCTCGCGCACGGTGTCCCCGAGAACCCGGCCGAGAAGCCGGATGTCGGCGCGCAGCGGCTCTTCCTTGTCATCGTCGAGCATGGCGATGGCGGGCGGCATCAATGCTTGCCCACCAGCAGGACCGAGGCGTTGGGCAGCCTGGCGACCCTCCCGGCGACCGAACCGAGGAACAGCAGGGCGACGAGACCGCGCTGGCCGTGGCGACCGATGACGATCGGGTCGCAGCCGAGTTCGCGTGCCTTTTCCACGAGAATGTCGGAGACGCGGCGCTCCATCGTCTCGAGCAGGACGATTTCGGCCTCGACGCCCGCTGCCCCGGCTGTGGCACGGGCGGCCTCGAGGATGGTGATACCGGCGTCTCGAATTGCCGTCATCGCATGATCGAAATCGAGCGACGTCTTCACGGCGCATTGGCGCCGAGTGCGGCAACTGCATGAGTTGTGTTCGCAAATGAGTTTTTCGCAATCTTCCGGCTCGCGCACGAGAAACGAAGAAAGACGTTCCAGGAAACTGGGTCCGAGACTGTTGCTATCCATATGTGCCTGAGTGTTCAAGAAGGGTCCGGGCGGCTGTTCGTAGCCATGTAGTGTACCGCCAGATCGTCGATGTTGCGCAGGCGCCGGCTCAGTTCTCGGGCCAGGTTGAGGGCCAGGAGCGTGAAGGTCTGTGGGTCAGACTCGTAGATCTGGAACAGATCGGCGTTGGACAAGGCCAGCACCGACACAGGCTCGAGTGCACGGATCGTTGCCGAACGACGCTGCGTGTCGATCAACTCCATTTCGCCAAAAACGTCTCCGACCTGGAGAACGGCGATGCGCTTTCCAAACGTGCCGTTCGCGACAGGAGAGGCTTTCAGCACCTCGACCGAGCCGCTGCAGATCACGAAGAGGGAGTCACCATCTTCCCCCTCTTGAACGATCACCTCGGCAGCCGCGAAATGGAGTTCCCGCATCAGCAGCATGATCGACTGCATCGCCTGATCGCCAACGCCGCCGAAAATGGGTTGTTCCTGGAGGAATCGTGCTGTCTTCACTGCGCACTCCGGAGACAAAGATGGAAACCTCGACTATTGAAATAGCTTATACAGAATCAATCAGTTCACAAGGGCTGAAGATGTTCTTCGGCGCCGCTGATCCCGAATACCTGTTTGCGGATCCGGAACAATTCGTCGCGCGCGGCGGCGGCTTTCTCGAATTCGAGGTTTTTGGCGTACTCGCGCATCTCCTTCTCCAGGCGTCGCAGTTCGCGCGCCAGTTGCTTTTCGCTCATGGCCTGGTAGTCGGCCTGTTGCTGTGCGACCTTGAGGTCGCGTTGCGCGTTCTCGGCATCGTAGACTCCGTCGATGATGTCGATGACACGTTTGCTGATCCCCTTGGGTACGATGCTGTTGGCTTCGTTGAAAGCGAGCTGTTTGAGCCGCCGTCGTTCGGTTTCGGCGATCGCACGCTGCATCGAGTCGGTGACCCTGTCGGCGTAGAGGATCGCTGTACCGTGCAGATGGCGGGCGGCGCGACCGATGGTCTGGATCAGTGAGCGTTCGGAACGCAAGAAACCTTCCTTGTCGGCGTCGAGGATGGCCACCAGCGAGACTTCAGGAATGTCCAGGCCTTCACGCAGCAGGTTGATGCCGACCAGAACGTCGAACTTGCCCAGACGCAGATCGCGAATGATCTCGGCGCGCTCGACGGTATCGATGTCCGAATGCAGATAGCGCACCCGCACTTCATGTTCGTTGAGGTAATCAGTCAAATCCTCGGCCATGCGCTTGGTCAGGGTGGTGACCAGCACCCGTTCCGCCAGTGCTGTGCGTAGCCGAATCTCCGACAGCAGGTCGTCGACCTGGGTCGAGGCGGGGCGAACGATGAGTGTCGGATCGACCAGGCCGGTTGGGCGAACGAGTTGCTCGACGACCTGTCCCTGGTGTGTCGTCTCGTAGTCGGCAGGGGTGGCCGAAACGAAAATGGTCTGCCGCATCAGGGCCTCGAACTCGGCAAACTTCAGTGGCCGGTTATCGAGCGCCGACGGCAGACGAAACCCGTAATTGACGAGGTTCTCCTTGCGCGAGCGATCCCCCTTGTACATGCCACCGACCTGAGAAACCGAGACATGCGACTCATCGATGAACATCAGTGCATCGGTTGCCAGATAGTCGATCAGGGTGGGCGGAGGTTCGCCGACCTGGCGTCCCGAAAGATGCCGGGAATAGTTCTCGATGCCCTTGCAGAAACCGACCTGATCGAGCATTTCGAGGTCGAAACGGGTACGCTGTTCGATGCGCTGCGCTTCGACCAGACGGTTCTCGGCGTTGAAGTAGGCGATCTGTTCAACGAGTTCCCCCTTGATCGCCTCGATTGCCCGCAACACGGTCTCGCGCGGTGTCACATAGTGCGACGACGGGAAAACCGTGAAGCGCAGCAGCCGGGCCTGCAGATGACCGGTCAAGGGGTCGAAGAGTTGCAGGCCCTCGATCTCGTCGTCGAACAGCGAGATCCGGATTGCCTGTTCGGCGTGTTCGGCGGGGAAGACGTCGATGGTGTCGCCGCGAACCCGAAAGGTGCCGCGGTGAAAGTCGGTCTCATTGCGCTCGTACTGCATGTCGGCGAGGCGCCTGATCATCTCACGCTGGCCGATACGGTCGCCGACGCGCATGGTCAGGATCATTTTGTGGTACTCGTCGCGGTCACCAAGGCCATAAATGCACGAAACGGTGGCAACGATCACGCAATCCCGGCGTTCGAGCAGGCTCTTGGTCGCGGACAGGCGCATCTGCTCGATGTGCTCGTTGACCGAAGAATCTTTTTCGATGAACAGGTCGCGTGCCGGCACATAAGCCTCCGGCTGGTAGTAGTCGTAATAGGAAACAAAATACTCGACCGCGTTATCAGGAAAAAATTCGCGGAATTCGGCGTAGAGCTGTGCCGCGAGCGTTTTGTTGGGCGCCAGAACGAGCGCTGGACGACCCGTTCGCGCGATGACATTGGCCATGGTGTAGGTCTTGCCCGAGCCGGTGACGCCAAGCAGGGTCTGGAATGAGAGCCCGTCCTGCAATCCTTCGACCAGCCGATCAATGGCGGCAGGTTGGTCGCCGGCCGGCAGGAAGGGTTGGTAGAGACGAAACGGGCTGCCCTCGAAGGTGACGAAGGGCGGTTTCTCAGGAGAGTGCGCTTGGTTCGGCATGTTAGAATTCTACGTTGTTTCGCGACGGATCGGCGCCGAGAACGGCCGTTCAGCGTTCTGTCTCGCGGATCTGGTTGTGTCTTCGGTGGGTGAAGGAACCATGCACCACCGCTTTCGTCAAGGCACAACGAACCCATCTTGACCAACCGAGCAACTGAGGAAACCTGCATGACCGCTTCGATTTTCGCCGCCGTGGAAATGGCTCCACGCGATCCCATTCTCGGCCTCACCGAATCATTCAACGCCGATGGACGCTCCACCAAGGTCAACCTCGGCGTTGGCGTGTACCTCGATGGCAGTGGCAAGGTGCCCCTGCTCGCTGCCGTCAAACTGGCCGAGAAAGCTCGTCTGGAGGCCATGCCGCCGCGTGGCTATCAACCGATCGACGGCCTGGCCGCTTACAATCAGAACGTACAGAAGCTGCTTTTCGGTGCCGACTCGGCGCTTCTTGCAGAGGGGCGCGTGCTCACCATCGAGGCGCTGGGCGGCACCGGCGCGCTCAAGGTCGGCGCCGACTATCTGCGGCGTCTGCTGCCCGAAGCCACGGTGTATCTCAGCGATCCGAGCTGGGAAAATCACCGCGCACTGTTCGAGAACGTAGGCTTCACGGTGGCGACTTATCCTTACTACGATCCAGCGACGCATGGCGTCAATTTTGCCGCCATGCAGGCTGGACTGAATGCCTTGCCGACGGGTTCAATCGTCGTTCTGCATGCCTGTTGCCATAATCCAACCGGCGCTGATCTCGACGAGGTACAGTGGCGCCAGGTCATCGAAGTGATCGGCGCCCGTGGTCTCCTGGCCTTCGTGGACATCGCCTATCAGGGCTTTGCTGACGGCCTCGTAGAGGATGCCCTGGCGCTCCGGCTGTTTGCTGAGTCTGGCTTGCAGTTCCTCGTGGCGAGTTCATTTTCGAAATCGTTCTCGCTGTACGGAGAGCGTGTCGGTGCCCTGTCGGTGATCACCGCCAACAGGGATGAATCAGCGCGCGTGCTGTCACAGATCAAGCGTATCGTCCGCACCAACTACTCCAGCCCGCCGACGCATGGCGGTGCCATTGTCTCTGCGGTGTTGTCCAGTCCGGAGCTGCGCCGCTTGTGGGAAGAAGAACTGGCAGAAATGCGCGGGCGAATCCGTGCCATGCGCCTCAGTCTGGTCGACCGGCTGAAGGGCCGGGGAGTCAGTCAGGACTACTCCTTTGTCATTCGGCAGAGAGGGATGTTCTCCTATACCGGACTGAGCGCCGAGCAGGTCAACCGCATGTGTGAGGAGTTCGGTATTTACGCTGTGAGCAGTGGCCGAATCTGCCTGGCGGCGCTGAATACGCACAACATCGACTACGTGGCTGACGCCATCGCAGCGGTCCTCTAATGGATGATTCCCTGATCAGTGGTTGGCTGTTTGCGTCAGCGGCGACTTGAGGGGGCCGCTGATCAGGATCGACCGGCTGCTGTGATCAGCCTGGCCGCGCATCTGGACATCCATCCTGCCGCGTAACTGGAGCTTGCGGGTCAGTTCGATCTGTCCAGAGGACTGCATCAGGCCGGCATTCAACGCCAGGCGTGAAAAGAGGAAAGCGTCTGGCGTCACCGTGATGGCGCCGGACAATTCCTCGAAACGGGTCCAGCCGCCCAGCGTTGCTGGCGTGCTCAATGATCGGCGTACTGCCTCGGGAAGATCGATGCCACCCAGCCTGCCACGACGCATCGTAAAGTTTCCGCTGGCCTGAAGTGCAGCGGGTAGGCCTGGCCAACTGGCCGAGTTGGCCGAGAATTTCAGCTTGCCATGCGCCTCGCCCTGGAATTGGCTCCCGATACCCAGGGCTTCGCCGAGTTTCCGGGCATTGATCCGCTCGAACGACAGTTCACCGGCAATTGCCGCTTGCTGTCCATCGCGCAGTATCATCGCCGCGCGCACCACGCCGTCGAAAATTCGCGATTCGAAGCTGTCGATGACCCAATCGCTGCCTTCGATGACGCCCTTCACGTTCAACGAATCAAAAAGAAACGGCGAACCCTGTGCTACCCGCCAGGCGATCGCATCGATCTGAACCGTGAGTCCGCGCTCGCTCGGGTTGAGCTTCAACAGCAGGGCGCGGTCTCGCGAGCGTAGCGAGATCGATTCCAGGTGGTGATCGGTCGAGAGTTCGCAGTGGCCATCCATTTCGTCAATGGCCAGTTCGGAGAACGAGAATGCCGCATTGCTGATCGTCAACTGCTGAACGCCGGCCCGGGCTGATGGGCTGGCGACGGAGGCCAGCATTCGCGACAGATTGCTGATCGTCGCGACGGACAGCCTGACGTCGCTCAGTTCAGCCTCCCTGAAGAGAATCTTGTCCGCCCGAAGCGTCTGGAGTTCGGGTTGCAGGCGGACCTCGGCGATCTCAAGCCCCTCGCTTCCCTCACCGAGGCGGACATTGACCAGCAGCAAGCCGGGCCGGGGATAGACACTGACCCGCATACGATCGATCCTGGCAGGCTGTCCGATGCTTTGCGCCAGGCCGGCTTCCACCTCCGGCAGGTAGTTGGCGTAAGGAAAGAACAGGGCCAGAAGAAAGAGCACGGCGCAGAGCGACAGTCCCCCCAGCAGCAGGCCCAGCGACCAGGTCAGAGACCATCGCCGGCGGCCACGCCGGATCGGTTTGAGCGCTGGCTCATCGTTCTCAGTGGCAGGTCGGGCGATCGCCTTCAGACGATCAACAAGCGAGGGTTTCGCCGGTTCGGCTTCGGCGGTTGCCGCCGGTCTGGCAACTGTGGTTTCCTGCTGTGGCTGCAGGGCCGCGCCGGACAGCGGGCCGCCGCTCAGAGAAGGCTGCGGCGTGAGCGAGAGGGGAGCGCGCGAGGGATGGCTTCCCCGACTTTCAGAATCAGGCAAAGGAATGCTCCGGCCTTTCTGGTCGTCGGATACAGGTTCCTCGACGGGTGCGGCAGCGTTGTCGCCAAAAGTGGAGAATTCGGAAACCGCACGGATGGCCGTTGCCACGATGCCTGTAGGTGAGTCCTTGGCGTGCCGCCAGACCGAGTTCTTTTCGATTCTCCGTTCGATGAATCCGTCATGTTCGAGTTCGAGCAGTGCATTCTGGGTAATCGGAGCATTGCCAGTCTTGTCGCATAATTCGGCGACGGTGGCGTTGCCATCGACGAGAATGAGCACCATCCGGACGTTTCGCTGGACGACCCGCGTTCGTTGCAGCATCGCTTCTTCGCCGGCCGGGGTCTTGGCGAAAACCAGATTGGCATCGATCAGATCAGGGTCCATGGTATTGGCAGGGCCGCAGGGTTAATGTGAAAGTCTCGTCGGCGACTGATCACCTTCAGGGAAGGGTCCGGCCGTTGCAAGGATCGAATGGTGCATTGTGCACCTTGTTGGCAGGCGGGAAAAGGCGCAGACGACATGGGCCGGCATCCGTGCTTCGACAGCATAAACGGCCTGGCCCGTTCCTGCACGGCCAATCACCTGCTTGCCGCCCGGATGTTGAGTCGCTGCAATGGGTTTTTGGGCCCACGGGCAGGCTGGCCATTCATTCCGGCAGCGGCGCTGGGTGGTAATGAACGGCCAGCCAGACGCTGGTCTGATCGGGTTGCTCCAGTCCACACTGTGCAGCCGATAAGGCGCAATGCGTAGATTGGCAGGCGAGTCTGGAGGTGGCAGTTTGGCGAACAGATTGTCCATTGGGCGTGAGCGGTGAGTGGTCGATGCGGCAGGCAACAGATCCGAATGGTGAAGAGCGGATGATAAACGCAGCCGATCCCGAAAATTGAAAAATGGCGGTGTTTGAGTTTCAATTGCCACGTGCCTGGCATGTGGTCTGACGGCTGGAGATTAGCCCAAGCGCTCCGGTGGGCGCTCAGTTCCCGCTGGCGGCCACCAAGTCATGGAGGGGAAATAGGGGAAATAGGGGAAATGACGACGCGCTGTTCAGCATCCTTGTCTGGCAGCGGTTTCGCACCGGGCGCGGCGCGGACGATACTACCGTGGTGCTCCCGCGGGCCTGGGGCGCCTTGCTCGAACGTCTTGACGGTCGGCGACGCGCTCGGCAGCAATCATTCGGTTGCTGCGCTATTTCTTCAACGAATTGCCGAATCTCCTGCCGGCGCTCGACGAAGCTGTCGAATGGGATAATGCCTCCGACGAGAGACCCATCTGCGTGGCTATCGCCGCACTGGCCAAGGTCTTCGCATATGCCAGTCGCGCCGAGATCTGCCTGACTCATCTCGAACCACTGGCCGGCTCAGGCCCTGGTCCTGGTGCGTACCGTCTCGCTATTCGCTTTCCTGGGTCGCAGGTTCTGGAGCGATGACGTCGCGAATCGCTGACTTCAGCTCGCTGCGGTCGAGATGGACGAGCAGCAGGAGACCGGCGCGAATGAGTTCTTCCTTGCTGGCGGAGACGCCCTTGCGCGCAAGTTGCTTTTTCAGCCTGGAGAGATCGAGGAATTCGCTATTGGTCAGGCGTACCTCGCAGCGAACCATCCTTGCGGTTTTCCTTCCCTTTTTTCGGCCCGGCTTCTCGCCGGTTTTTCCGGCCAGCCTTTTCAGTTTGAGTGCATGTGTTGCAGCGGCGATCGGGTCATCGCCGGGAGGAGTGGCTGATGCTGACATTCAAATCTCCGTGACAGGAAGCAACAGGTTCAGGGTTCAACAGCGGTCCATTGTGCGGAAGGATGGCAGGTGTCTCGCTGCGAGTGGGGGTTCCGGAGGGGCTTCGGAGTATTCCAAAGATCTTTGTCTGGGGCAATGCTCAGGAACCGTGCATCAAGGCATCGAGCAACTTGCGCATGTCAACCGGCCGCGGGCGGGCCTTGTTCTCGCCACCGTAAACGCTGCCGACTTTCCGGGCATTGATCCGTTCGAGGTTCTCGCTATACGCCCGTGCCGGCAGCGGCAGGTAGTTCGCTTCGACAACCAGCCGCTCGGCGTTCTTCATGCAGAAATCGACGAAATCCTTGACCGCCGGTTTTTCGAGCGACTTTTCATTGACGTAGAGGAACACCGGACGCGACAGCGGCTGATAGCTGCCGTTGCGAATGTTGGCAACCGTCGGCAGAACGGCTTCCTTGCCGTCCCCGATTGCCACAGCCTTCAGCTTCTTCCCGTTTTCGACGTAGTAGTCGAGGCTCAGATAACCCAGAGCGTCCTTGTCGTCGGCGATCCGCTGCGCCAGCACGGCGTGGTCTTCGGCAGTCTGGACATCGCTGCGGCTGGACTTTGCAGTGCCAACGACGACTTCGGTGAAGGATTCAAAAGACCCCGAGTCGGCACCCGGCGCGTAGAGATTGATCTTCTGGGCCGGCCATGCCGGGTTGAGGTCTTTCCAGGTGTTGATCCGGTTCTGTGCTTCCGGTTCCCAAAGCTTTCTCAGATCGGCAACGCTCAGTCTATTGACGAAGGTGTTCTGTGGATTGACCACGACGGTCAGCGCATCGTAGGCCATCGGCATTTCGTAGAAGCGGACGCCGGCTTTGGCGCAGTCGTCCATTTCCTTTTTCAGGATCGGTCGCGAGGCATTCGAGAGGTCGGTCTCGCCGCGGCAGAACTTCGTGAAACCGGCACTAGTTCCGGAGACGCCGATGTTGACGTGCACTTCGTGCAGCTTGGCCCGCTGGAAATCCTGGGCAACCGCCTCGGTGATCGGATAGACCGTGCTCGAACCGTCGATCTTGACCACGGGCGCGGCGGCGCCCATGGCCAGCGGACTGACCGCCAGAGCCGCAGCAAAAGCGCCTGCAGGAAAAAGCGACGTTGCAATTGAAGCGGACAGATCGCGTGACATGGAAAGTCTCCGTGATTAGAGTTGATCGAAACGATGCAGAGATTATGTGACAGCTTTGTGACGGATTGATGACAGATTGTCTTTGCCGCTCGCCGAAGAAGATCTGCCAGGTTGGCTACAACCGTTCTGGTGGAATCGTCGCCCCTGCTCGCACGACCGCACGACGGGCCTGTTTGCGTGCGGAAGCGCGACGCCCGATAATGGGTGCTGGCGCCGGGCCGACAGTCCGGCAGAACTCGGGAGCGTATTATGGATCTATGGGCATGTCCGGCGGTAGTGACCGGGGCGGCATCGGGCCTGGGTGCCGAAACGGCGCGCTATCTCACTGAAGCGGGTGCCAAGGTGGCAGTGATCGACATCGACGCCGAGGGTGTCCAGAGAGTTGCCGACGAGATTGGTGCGCTCGCCATTCCCTGTGACGTCGCCGATGCACGATCTGCAGAGCAGGCGATCGCCATGGCACGCGCGGCGCACGGGGCGGCGCGCGTGCTGGTGCACTGCGTCGGCCGTGGCCACTGCAATCCAATCGTCGGGGTCAGTGGTCCGATGCCACTGGAGGATTTTCGCCAGCTCGTCGAGGTTAACCTGATTTCGACCTTCAACATGATGCGGCTCGCCGCTGCCGACATGGCGGGCCTGCAGCCACTGGCCAACGGCGAGAGAGGCGTCATCCTGTCGACGGCATCAGTCTCGGCCTACGAAGGACAGAGCGGTGAGGCAGCGTATGCCGCTTCGAAAGGCGGCGTCGTCAGCATGATCCTGCCGGCTTCGCGCGAACTCGGTCCGCTCGGTATCCGTGTCGTCGGTATCGCGCCCGGCCTGTTCGGCACGCAGACACTGTTCGATATGGAAAAGAATCTCGACTCGCGGCTGGCGAGGCAGATCCCGTTCCCGCACCGCTTTGGCGATCCCGCCGAGTTCGCGATGCTGGTTTTGCATGTCCTCAAGAATGTCATGATCAACGGCAGCGTGCTGCGCCTCGACGGAGGCTACCATCGCTGAAAGGGTGCGAGATGATGAAGGAGAAGGGACGGAAGGCTGAGCACAGCAGGACCATTGTCCTGTATCTTGTCTCGCACGCCTCGGGCGAGCTGGTCGAGATGCTGGCGCGCAATGCTGTAACCCAACTTACTGGACTCGAGGTGAAACGCCGGCTGTGGAAGATGGTCCGCCACCTCGACCAGGTTCCCGAAATCCTCGGCACATTCGCCAGTTCGCCGGGCTATGTTCTGCACAGCATCAGCCACCACGATATCCGCGAGGCACTTGAGGAAGGCTGTCGTCGGCTCAACCTCCCTTACCAGTTTGCGCTCGAGCCGCTGCTCGGCCGGCTCGCCGGATACTCCGGCGCCACTGTACAGTTTCACAACAGTTCTGGCGACGCTTTTGACGAGGACTACTACCGCCGTGTCGAGGCCATGAAGTACACCCTGGCCCACGACGACGGTATCGGCAGCGATGATCTCGAGGGCGCAGACGTGATCGTCGTCGGGGTGTCACGGGCAACCAAGACGCCGACCTGCATGTACCTTGCTTCGCGCGGCATCAAGGCCGCCAATGTGCCGCTGGTGCCGGGGGCGCCGCCGCCGCTTGCGCTGTTGCATGTGCGTAAGCCATTGATCGTCGGGCTCACCGTGGATCCAGTGCGGTTGGCGATGGTCCGTGCGGCCCGCCTGACCGCTCTGCAGGACGACACCAATACCGACTACGCGGATATTGACGGTCTGCGCAAGGAAGTGCTCGAAGCGCGTCGCCTGTTCATCCGGCGCGGCTGGCCAATCATTGACGCCACCCATCGTTCGATCGAGCAGACGGCGTCAATGATTGTCGAAATGCTGCGTAAACGGGCGATCGAGGGTCATTAGCAGGCGACGGCCCGGCCAAGCATCGTTTCGCAACCGCTAGCGCCGCTAGAAAAAATATCGATGGGCGAAGAACGCCGCAAGACCCATGGCTATCGTCATCAACAGATTGCGCGTGACGATGCCGGCGGCAAGGCTGAGCAGCGCGGCGACCAGGTAGGAGTTGGCAAACGAAACCTGCCACTCGCCATTCGGCAGCAGGACGGCTGGTACGGTGATGGCCGTCAGCACTGCCGGCGGGATGAACCTGAGCGAGACTTCGAGCCACGGCGCCAGGCGAATCCGGTCTGCCACTGCGAACAGAAAATAGCGGATGCCGAAGGTTACGATCACCATCCCGACAAGCATCCAGGCTTCAGCGCCACTCATCGCCGGAGAGCCTTCTGGCGTGCGTCGATGATGCGCTGCGCCAGAAGGCCCGAGGCGATGCCGGCGAAAGCGGAAACGACGATCCCGAGCTTGTAGGGCATCGCCAGCGTGAGCAGCGACGCCCCCCCTGCCGTGAGAACGGAGAGCAGGACGGGGATGGTTTTGACAAAGGGGATGATCATCCCGATGAAGGTTACCGGCATCGCCACATCAAGCCCCCAACTCTGCGCGTCAGGAATGCGGTGGCCGAGCACCAATCCGAGAAAGCACCAGGATTGCCAGTTGAGATACATGGCGATCGACGAGCCGAGCTGGTACCAGTGTTTGCAAGGTGACGAATCGTTCTTTTGAAAGCGGTGCACGGTTACCGCGAAGGTTTCATCGGTCAGCCAGAACGCCAGTGGAATCCGCCATCTTTGCGGTAGCTCCTTGAGATACGGGAGAAGGGTGGCGCTGTAGAGCATGTGGCGCAGATTGACGATCAGGGTTGTCAGCACGATGATCGCGACCGGCGTCTGTGCGGCGACGAGCCCGACGGCAATGAACTGCGATGAACCGGCGAAAACCAGCGCGGACATCAGGATTGCTGCCGCCATCGACAGACCAGAGGTAGCAGCGATGGCACCGTAAATCAGCCCAAACGGCAGCGCGCCGAGTAGCAGCGGCAGCGTATCGCGGATTCCCGAGAGAAATTCGTGTTTCTTATCAGATTCAAGGTGATTCATGGGAGTGGGCTCGCTGAAGTACTCTTTCAACGGTCACAACTAAAGCCTTTTTTGAAGGCTTGGAAGTTCAGGATCAGCAAGGAATTCAGCGCCTTGGCGTGGATGGTATGAGTATCCTGCAGTCAGAATGTGTCAGCTTGGTGATCATCAGGACGAGCTCGGAGAGGGGAAGGTGGCACTATGGTAGACTGCTGTTCAATTTTAACGCTCAAGAGGCCGCCATGTCCGGCAATACCTTCGGCACCCTGTTTTCCGTGACTTCTTTTGGTGAGTCGCATGGGCCGGCGATCGGCTGCGTGGTTGATGGCTGCCCACCTGGACTTGCGATCAGCGAGGCCGATATTCAGGCCGATCTGGACCGCCGCAAACCCGGAACCTCGCGGCATGTGACGCAGCGGCGTGAGCCCGATGCCGTTGAGATTCTGTCGGGAGTCTTTGCAGGTCGGACCACGGGCGCGCCGATTGCTCTCCTGATCCGCAATCAGGATCAGCGCAGCAAGGACTACGGTAACCTCGCCGAGACCTTCCGTCCGGGACATGCCGACTATGTTTACACACAGAAGTACGGTTTTCGCGACCATCGCGGTGGTGGTCGCTCGTCGGCTCGTGAGACGGCGGTTCGCGTCGCTGCCGGGGCGATCGCCCGCAAGTGGCTGGCGGAACGTTACGGGGTTCGCATCTGTGGCTGGATGAGCCAGCTTGGTCCGATCGAAATCCCTTTCGTTGCCACGAGAGAGATCGATGGCAATGCCTTCTTTGCCCCGAACGCGGCCATCATTCCACAACTCGAGGAGTATATGGATGTGTTGCGCAAGTCCGGTGATTCAGTGGGGGCGAAGATCACGGTCACGGCAACGGGTGTTCCACCGGGCTGGGGGGAACCGGTTTATGGTCGTCTCGATGCCGAGATTGCCTATGCGATGATGGGCATCAATGCGGTCAAAGGAGTCGAGATTGGCGCTGGTTTTGCCAGCGTCTCTCAGAAGGGTAGCGAACATGGTGACGAAATGACACCGCAGGGCTTTCTCGGCAATCATGCCGGTGGTGTGCTCGGAGGTATCTCGAGCGGCCAGGATCTGGTCGTTAATCTGGCGATCAAGCCGACCTCGAGCATCCGTCTGCCGCGCCGCTCGGTGACTCTTGAGGGCCAGCCGGTGGTGGTCGCAACCCATGGTCGACACGACCCCTGTGTGGGCATCCGCGCGACGCCGATTGCCGAGGCCATGCTGGCCCTGGTGTTGATCGATCAGGCCTTGCGGCATCGCGCCCAGTGCGCCGACGTGGTCTGCCCGACGCCAGTGATTCCGGCGCATCCGGTGGGGTGACGGGCAGACCTGGCAATGGGTATAATCGCGTTGTCCGGTCACGCATGGGGCGGGCCGGGACCAGCCACAGGGGCGATGATCATGCAAGTTGAGCACCACGACCTTCACCATGAGTTTCCCGAGTATTTGGATTACATTCACTCGCTGAAAACGGCAAGCGAGCAGTTTGGCCACATGTATGACGAGTACCATCAACTGACCAGAGAGGTCGAGCGGCTCGAAGAAGAAGACCTGCCGGTCGACGACTTCACCATCGAGAACATGAAGAAGCAACGCGTGTGGCTGAAGGACCAGATGTACCGAATGCTGGTTGCACACAAGAACGGCGTCTGATTCGATCGAGGCCGGAGTCGTCGGATGCATCCGGTAGAATTGCCGGATGCATGACCTTCCCTATTGGCGACTTTCCGGCTACTACTTCTTCTATTTCGCTTTCGTCGGCGCATTTTCGCCTTATTTCGGGCTCTATCTCCAGTCGCTATCGTTTTCGGCCTGGGACATTGGCCTGCTGATGTCGCAAATGCAGCTGATGCGTCTTTGTGCGCCTTATATATGGGGCGCTCTCTCGGATCGTCTGGAGCAGCGGGTGAGGATCGTCCGTCTCGCGGCCCTGCTCAGCCTGTTCGGGTTTTTGGCTTTTTTTGTCGTGCAGAGCTTTGTGGCGATGCTGGCCGCCATGGCATTGCTGGCGTTTTTCTGGAGTGCCGCGCTGCCGCTGGTCGAAACCGTGACTTTCGACCATCTGCGTGACAAGCCTGGCCAGTACAGCCGCATCCGCCTATGGGGATCGATCGGTTTCATCGTCGCCGTCATGGGAACCGGCGCGCTGCTGGACAGCATGCCCTTGCCCAGGCTGCTGTGGGTGATCGTTGGCACGTTGGCCGGCATTCTGGTCTGCGCGCTGGTGGTTCCCGAAGTGGCGTCGTATGGATCGGCGGATGAACAACTCCCGGTGGCCACGATCATCCGCCAGGCGCGTGTCCGGGCACTGTTTGCCGCGTGTTTCCTGATGTCGGCGGCGCATGGCGCGCTCTATGTGTTCTACTCGATCCATCTCACCGATCATCACTACAGCAAGCTCTTGGTCGGTGGTCTATGGTCGCTCGGCGTCCTCGCCGAAATCGGCGTCTTCTTTTTCATGGTCGCCATGCAGCGAAGCCTTGGCCTGCGGGTCATTCTTCTCATCAGTTTTGCCGCAACGGTGTTGCGTTTCCTGATGATCGGCTGGTGCATCGAGTGGCTGGCGGTGATTATCCTCGCCCAACTCCTGCACGGGCTGACCTTCGGCGCCTATCATGCGGCAGCGATTGCCGCAGTCAACCGCTGGTTTCCAGGGCGCTGCCAAGCGCGCGGACAAGCGCTGTATTCGAGTATCTCGTTTGGCGCCGGCGGCCTGCTCGGCAGTCTGCTCAGCGGCTGGACCTGGGACCGCCTGGGGGCCGGGCTGACTTATACCTTGAGTTCGGTGTTTGCGGCCGCTGGCCTGATCTTCGTCGTGCTTTGGGTGAAACGCAGCGATCTCGATGATGCCTGCGATATACGCCCCTTGCGAATTGCTCGACGTTGATGTGAAAGTCGCGTCAGCCACCCAGGAATCAGCGGTGTTCTGACGGTCTCATGGAAGCCGCTGTGGGCATTGGGGAGATGGCCTGCGGCACCGGGAAGGTGGTCGAAAAAAACGCCGTTCGCTGGAAAATGCCCTAAGATGGTCGGCCCTCAACCACTGGTAAGGAGACAGAGATGCACATCGGTGTACCCAGAGAAATCAAGAACCACGAATACCGCGTTGGTCTGACCCCGTCATCGGTCCGGGAAATGGTCGCCCACGGCCATCAGGTGACGGTTGAAACTGGCGCCGGCAAAGGCATCGGCGCCACCGACGAGGTCTACCAGAAGGCCGGCGCAGTCATTGCACCCACCGCCGCGGAGATTTTTGCCTGCGCCGAAATGATCGTCAAGGTCAAGGAACCACAGGCCGAGGAGCGTGCGATGTTGCGCGAAGGACAGATTCTCTATACCTATCTGCATCTTGCGCCCGATCCGGCGCAGTGTGCCGATCTGGTCAAGAGCGGTGCGGTCTGTATCGCCTACGAAACGGTCACGCAGGCCGGCGGTGGCCTGCCACTGCTGGCACCGATGTCCGAAGTCGCCGGCCGCCTGTCGGTCCAGGCCGGTGCCTACTGCCTCGAAAAAGCGCATGGAGGCATGGGTGTCCTGCTCGGTGGCGTTGCCGGCGTGCCGTCGGCCAGGATCGTCATCCTCGGCGGTGGTGTCGTCGGCTCGAATGCAGCGCAGATCGCAGTTGGCAGCGGTGCCCAGGTGGTGGTTATCGATCGCAACATTGATGTGCTGCGGCGCATGGATCGCCTGCTCGGCGCGCGCGTGATCACTGTCTTTTCCAACCGGGACAACGTTGAGCAGCATGTGCTGCGCGCCGATCTGGTCATCGGTGGCGTGTTGATCCCTGGCGCCGCCGCACCCAAGCTGGTCACTCGCCAGATGGTCGAAGCGATGAAGCCGGGTTCGGTGATCGTCGACGTCGCCATCGACCAGGGCGGCTGCTGCGAAACGGCCAAGGCGACGACGCATGCCAATCCGACCTACCTGGTCGGCAACGTCGTGCATTATTGCGTCGCCAACATGCCGGGCGGCGTGCCGCGCACCTCGACCTATGCGCTCAACAACGCGACCCTGCCTTTTGCACTGCAGATCGCTGACAAAGGCTGGCGGCAGGCGCTCCAGGACGACGAACACCTGCGCAATGGTCTCAACGTCGCCCTCGGAAAAGTCACCTGCCGTGAGGTCGCCGAGGACCTTGACTACGACTATCACGAGGCGCTGTCGGTGATCGCTGGCTAAGGTTCGGCTCGACGACCGAGGGGGAGGGAAGGTGTATGTGATGAAGGTCGTATCAGCGGCTCACGAACCTCCCCTCGCCGGCGATGGGAAAGCATACAAGGGATCGGGGAGTGAGATGGGGAATTCGCAGGGCATGCTCTGCACCCATCGAACGATTCCGGCGCGTAAGCCGGAATATGCCCTGCAAGGGAGGGAGATGGTCGTGGATTCTTACTACTCGGTATGGGTATATATCCTGCCGCCACAGTTCACGAAACACCGACGATAGTCCTCTTCGCAACGCCAGGTGCTTTCGGTAGCCGAACAATAGCCGCGCTGCTTGTCACACTTCTTGGCATCATCCTTGCTGACAGCACGGGAAATACAGTGACGGTAGGCCGATTCGTTGCGCCGTTCACAGCCTTCCTTTTCCCACTGAGCCCGCTGTATTTCGTTGCCACGGCAGGTCTCCTGAACACCCGCGCAGTGTGTAATGCAGATACGGCCTGAGTCGGTAGCCGGCAAGACATATTCATAACGCGTGCTCGTGCAGGCAGACATGGTGAGCGTGAACAGGGCAAAGACGACGATTTTCAGTTCCATCAAGGGTTTTCGTGAACACATCTTGAAGCAGCTCCGGTCAACGTAAGGCTCGCTCAAAACGGTCATCTAGACGACGGCACCCTCATCATTGGCGCCTTCGATCTGCTTCTTGGGCCTGATGAACTGCTCGCGCGAGACGCCGAGCCACATCACCAGCGGACTCGCCACCAGCACAGAGGAATAGATACCGAAACAGATGCCGATGGTCAGTGCCAGGGCGAAGTAATACAAGGTCTCACCGCCGAAGAGCAGCATCGACAGCACCATCATTTGTGTCGAGGCATGCGTGATGATGGTTCGCGAAATGGTGCTGGTAATCGCGTGGTCGAGCACCTGCGGCGTGGTGAGCCCCCGGACTTTCTTGAAGGTCTCGCGGACGCGGTCGAAAACGACGACCGACTCGTTGACCGAGTAGCCGAGGACGGCTAGTACGGCTGCCAGCACTGAAAGCGAGAATTCCCACTGGAAAAAGGCAAAGAAACCAAGGATGATGATTACATCATGAAGGTTGGCGATGATCGCCGACACCGAAAAACGCCACTCGAAGCGAAAAGCCAGGTAGACGACGATGCCGATGACCACCAGCAAGAGCGCCAGGGCGCCGTTTTCTGCCAGTTCCTTGCCAACCTGCGGGCCGACGAACTCGACTCGACGCAGCGTCGCGCCCGGTGCTTCGGTGGCGAGGGACTGCATCACGGCCTCGCCGATCTTGGCGGTGTTCTGCTCGGCCTTGAGGGGCAGGCGAATCAGGACATCCTGGCTGGAACCGAAATTCTGTACCGAGAGATCGGTGTAGCCCGCCTTGCCAAGGCCGTCACGGACTTTCTCCAAGTTGGCCGCCTGCGCATAGTGGAGTTCGATCAGCGTACCGCCCGTGAACTCGACCGAGAGGTGCAGGCCGCGGCTGAAGAGGAAAAACACTGCCAATAGAAATGTAAATAGCGAGATGACATTGAAAACCAGGGCATGCCGCATGAACGGGATGTCTTTGCTGATCCGGAAAAATTCCATCTGCGTGCTTTCCTATTTGGCTGCGCCGACGTTGGCTGCGTTTGTTGTCGGTTTCCAGATCTGGCCGATGGCCAGCGAGTCGACCTTGCGCCGACGACCATAGATCAGGTTGATCAAGGCCCGTGAGACGACCACCGCCGAGAACAGGGAAGTCAGAATTCCCAGACAATGCACCACCGCGAAGCCGCGGACCGGCCCGGATCCGAAAATCAGCAAGGCGATGCCGGCAATCAGCGTCGTGATGTTGGAGTCGAGAATCGTCCCGAAGGCGCGTTCGTAACCGGTATGAATCGCCGCTTGTGGCGTCGAGCCATTGCGCAGTTCTTCGCGGATCCGCTCGTTGATCAGGACATTGGCGTCGATCGCCATGCCCAGCGCCAGCGCGATGGCGGCGATTCCCGGCAGGGTCAGGGTCGCTTGCAGCAGGGAGAGCAGGGCGACCAGGAAAAGCAGGTTGGATGCCAGGGCAATTACCGAAACCAGGCCAAAGAGCATGTAGTAGGCGATCATGAATGCGGCAATTGCCGCAAACCCCCACATCGTCGACAGAAAACCCTTCTTGATGTTTTCGGCACCCAGGCTCGGGCCGATGGTACGTTCCTCGATGATCTCCATCGGAGCCGCAAGCGAACCGGCACGCAGTAGCAACGCCGTGTCATTGGCTTCCATGGTGCTCATGCGGCCGGAAATCTGTACACGACCGCCGCCGATCTCGGCCCGGATGACGGGCGCAGTGACGACCTCCCCCTTGCCTTTTTCGACCAGCACGATGGCCATGCGTTTACCGACATTGTCGCGCGTGATGTCCTTGAAAATACGGGCTCCGGCCGAGTCGAGAGTCAGGTGAACGGCGGGCTCATGTGTCTGGTTGTCGAAACCCGGCTGCGCGTCGGTGAGTCGTTCGCCAGTCAGCACCACCTGTTTCTTGACCAGCAGCGGCATGCCGCCACGTTCCACATAGAGTTCAGCGCCAAAAGGTGGCTGACCGGCCTGTGCTGCTTCGACGGCGCCTGGGGTGTCATCGACCATGCGGATCTCAAGCGTTGCGGTGCGGCCGAGAATGTCCTTCGCCTTGGCCGTGTCCTGCACCCCCGGCAACTGTACAACGATGCGGTCGGCACCCTGTTGGGCGATTACCGGTTCAGCGACGCCGAGTTCATTGATCCGATTGTGCAAAGTGGTCATGTTCTGCTTGATCGCGAATTCCTGGATGCGTTTGATTGCTTCGGGCTTGAGCGTCGCGATCAGCTTCAACTCATCGCCCTCTCCCTGGTCAGCCAGGAGCAGGTCGGACTGGTTGTCCTCGAGAGCGATGCGCGCCTTGCTGCGCGTCTCGTTGTCGCGGAAGCGAATCACCACCCGCTCGCCTTCACGGATGATTCCGGCGTGGCGGATGGTCTTGTCGCGCATTAGCGTGCGCAGGTCGCCACTGATCGCGTCGAGGCGTTTGGTAATGGCACCTTTCATGTCGACCTGCAGCAGGAAATGAACACCGCCGCGCAGGTCCAGACCGAGATACATCGGCAATGCGTGCAAACTGCTCAGCCACTGCGGCGAACTCGACAGCAGATTCAGCGCTACGACATACTGTGGATCATTGGCGTCAGGGTTGAACTGCTTTTCCAGCAGGTCTTTCGCCTGCAACTGGCTATCCGTGCTCTGCAGACGCGCCTTGACGCCGTTGCTGTCGAGGAAGATCCCGCTGTGCTCGATGCCTGCCGTCTGCAGGGTGCTGGCGACGCGTTCGCGGGTTTTCTCATCGACCTTGAGCGTGGCTTTGGCGCTGGAAACCTGGACCGCTGGGGATTCGCCGAAGAAGTTCGGCAGGGTGTACACCAGGCCGAATAGCACTGCGAAGGCGACGATGAGGTATTTCCAGAGCGGATAACGATTCATGGATATGGGATGCTTTTGTTCGGATGACGCGGGCGCGACGTGCAAGGCAAGCCGCCCGCAGGGTGGCTAGAGCGCCTTCAGCGTTCCTTTGGGCAAAAGCACCGTGACGGCCTGCTTCTGTACCTGGATTTCGACGGCAGGGGCAACCTCGAGAGTCAGGAAGTTGTCGCTGACCCGTGTGACACGGCCGGCAATGCCGCCGCCGGTGACGACTTCATCGCCCTTGACAAGGGCCTCGATCAGCGCCTTGTGTTCCTTCGCACGCTTCATTTGCGGGCGAATCATCAGGAAATAAAGGACGACGAACATCAGGATGATCGGCAGCAGCTGCATGAAGCCGCCCATCGGGTCGGTGGCGGCAGCTTGTTGGGCGTGGGCGGTGCTGATCAGCACATCAGTCTCCTATGGCAGAATGTTTGAATTGAACCGGCAATTGTACCACTACCGTTCAGCTCTGCTGACAGCGCCTGCTATGGAAAGCGGCCACTACCGCAGAAAGTGTGCCGGTGGAAATTGCATCGCGCAGCTCTTTCATCAATTGGTGATAATAGTGCAGGTTGTGCAGTGTGCCGAGCTGGGCGGCGAGAATCTCGCCGACACGGTTGAGGTGGTGCAGGTAGGCGCGCGAAAAGTTTCGGCAGGTATAGCACCCGCAGCTTTCGTCAAGCGGCCGCGGGTCGTTCTTGTGTTTGGCATTACGGATACGGACGTCGCCATGGCGAGTGAAGAAATGGCCATTGCGCGCGTTGCGCGTTGGCAGAACGCAGTCGAACATGTCGATTCCAGCCTGTACGGCAGCCACCAGATCCTCCGGGGTACCCACTCCCATCAGATAGCGCGGCTTGTTTTGCGGCAGGCGCGGCGTGCTGTGGGCGAGGATGCGCGCCATTTCGTGCTTCGGTTCGCCGACTGACAGCCCGCCGATCGCGAAGCCATCGAAGCCGATTTCGGCAAGCCCAGCCAACGATTCGTCCCGCAGGTCTTCATACATGCCACCCTGCACGATTCCGAACAGCGCGTTGCCGTTCTCCAGTTGATCGTGCTGAAGGCGCGAGCGGCTGGCCCAGCGCAGCGACAGCCGCATCGAACTGGCTGCTTCGGAACGGGTGGCAGGGTAGGGCGTGCATTCGTCAAGGATCATGACGATATCCGAATCGAGGACATGCTGGATACGCATCGACTCTTCAGGCGTCAGGAACAGGCGGTCACCGTTGATCGGCGACTGGAAGCGGACTCCCTCTTCGCTGATCTTGCGTAGCGCACCCAGCGAAAATACCTGGAAGCCACCGGAGTCGGTGAGGATCGGGCCGTTCCAGCACATGAAGCGGTGCAGGCCGGCATGTGCGGCGATGACCTCCAGACCGGGGCGCAGCCAGAGGTGGAAGGTGTTGCCCAGACAGATTTGCGTGCCGGTCTCGATGAGGTCGCGCGGAGTCATCGCCTTGACCGTTCCATAGGTGCCAACTGGCATGAAAACGGGGGTTTCGATGCAGCCATGGGCGAGGCCGAGGCGGCCTCGACGGGCCGCACCATCGCTGGCGAGAAGTTCGAAGTTCATGTGCTCAAGGAAAGGACACCTCTGGCAAGCCAGAGGTGTCAGGAGAGGGAAAGCCGGGCGCCGGGCGCCAGGCTTGTTGACAAAGGCTTACTTGCCGTCGTCGAGAGCTGATTGCGCTGCAGCCAGGCGGGCTAATGGCACCCGGAACGGCGAGCAACTGACGTAATCGAGACCCGTTCGGTGGAAGAACGCGACCGAAGCCGGGTCACCACCGTGTTCACCGCAGACGCCCAGCTTGATTCCCGGACGTACCGAACGACCTTTCTCGACGGCCATCTTGACCAGCAGTCCGACGCCTTTCTGGTCGATCGACTGGAAAGGATCCTGCTCGTACATGCCATCTTTCAGATAGCTGGGCAGGAACTTGCCGGCGTCATCGCGCGAGAAACCCATGGTCATCTGTGTCAGGTCGTTGGTGCCGAACGAGAAGAACTCCGCCTGTCCGCCGATGCTGTCGGCGATCAGGGCAGCGCGCGGCGTTTCGATCATCGTGCCGAGCAGGTAGTCGAGTTTTTCGCCGCGCTCGGCAAAGACCGCCGCCGCCGTCTGGCGGATGACCTTGGCCTGGGCGTTGAATTCACGGACCGTCCCGACTAGCGGAATCATGATTTCGGCCTTGACGTCGAAACCCTTGGCCTTCATGTTGAGGCCCGCTTCGAGGATCGCGCGCGTCTGCATTTCGGTGATTTCCGGGTAGGTGATGCCGAGGCGACAGCCGCGGTGACCCATCATCGGGTTGAACTCATGCAGATCGTCGACGCGCATCTTGATTACACCCAGCGGTACATTCATCTCGTGGGCCATGATCCGCTGGTTTTCTTCGTCATGCGGGACGAACTCGTGCAGCGGTGGATCGAGCAGGCGGATGGTGACCGGCAGACCGCTCATCTCGCGGAATAGGCCTTCGAAGTCGCCGCGCTGCATCGGCAGCAACTTGGCCAGCGCCCGCCGCCGACCGGCTTCGTCATCGGCGAGGATCATTTCGCGAACCGCCTTGATGCGGTCGCCCTCGAAGAACATATGTTCGGTGCGACACAGGCCGATGCCCTTGGCACCGAAATTGCGTGCCACCTTGGCGTCATCGGGGGTGTCGGCATTGGCCCGCACTCCGAGCCGCTTGTAGCGGTCGGTCAGTTCCATCAAGGCACCGAAGTCGCCGGTGAGTTCGGCTTCCTTGGTCGGTATCTGACCCTCGTAGACTTCACCGGTCGAACCATCGAGCGAGATCCAGTCGCCTTCCTGGTAAGTCCGGTCGCCGATCGACATCGAACGTGCGTGGTAATCGACTCGTACGGCGCCCGCTCCGGAGATGCAGCATTTGCCCATGCCGCGCGCGACGACGGCCGCGTGCGAGGTCATGCCACCGCGAGCGGTGAGGATTCCCTTGGCGACGCTCATGCCGCGCAGATCTTCGGGTGACGTTTCCTGACGAACCAGGATCACGGTCTTGCCCTTTCTGACCCACTCCTCGGCCTCATCGGCAAAGAAGACGATCTGTCCGGTGGCAGCGCCCGGAGAGGCTGGTAGGCCATGTGCGATGGAACGTGCCCTCTTGATCGCTGACGGGTCGAAAACCGGGTGCAGGAGTTCGTTCAAACGCTCCGGGTCAACCCGCCGCAAGGCCTCTTTTTCATCGATCATGCCCTGCTTGAGCATCTGCATGGCGATTCGCACCATGGCCGCGCCGGTGCGCTTGCCGTTGCGCGTCTGGAGCATCCACAGGCGGCCTTCCTGGATCGTGAATTCGACGTCCTGCATGTCCCGGTAATGGTTCTCGAGCGTTGTTTCCGCCTGCAGGAGTTGCCGGTAGATGTCGGGCATCAGTTCCTCGAGTGACGGGAACCTGCTGCGGCGCTCCTCTTCGCTGACCAGTGCCAGTTGAGCCCAGCGGCGCGACCCCTCGAGGGTGATCTGTTGCGGTGTACGGGTGCCGGCAACGACGTCCTCTCCCTGTGCATTGACCAGGAATTCGCCATTGAACAGGTCTTCACCGGTGCCCGCATCGCGCGTGAAGGCAACGCCGGTGCCGCTTTGATCGCCCAGATTCCCGAAGACCATGGCCTGTACGTTCACGGCTGTACCCCAGGAGTCAGGGATGTCGTTCAGTTCGCGGTAGACCTTGGCGCGGTCGTTGTTCCAGCTCTGGAAAACGGCCATCACCGCACCCCACAGTTGTTCCCAGGGATCGGTCGGGAACTCGCGGCCGACGCGAGCACGAATCAGTCCCTTGAAACGCAGCACCAGTTCCTTGAGGTCGTCGGTGTCGAGTTCGGTATCGAGCTGCACGCCCTTCTTCTCCTTGAGCGCGTCGATGACCACTTCGAAGGGATCGTGTTCCTGTTTCGATACCGGTTTGAGGCCCATCACCACATCGCCATACATCTGTACGAAACGGCGGTATGAATCCCAGGCAAAACGTTCGTTGCCAGCTTTGCGCGCCAGTCCGGCAACCGCCTCGTCATTGAGGCCGAGATTCAGGATGGTGTCCATCATGCCCGGCATCGAGGCGCGCGAACCCGAGCGTACCGACAGCAGCAGCGGATCGGACGCGTCGCCAAATTTTTTGCCCATCTCATTTTCGACGAAAGCCACGCCATCGCGGACGTCCGCCTCGATCAGCTTGACCACGGCATCCTGGCCCTGCTCGCTATAGACGGCGCACACCTCGGTGCTGATCGTGAAGCCGGGGGGTACGAGGATCCCCAGGCGGCACATTTCGGCCAGGTTGGCGCCCTTGCCTCCGAGAAGATTCTTCATTGTGGCGTCGCCGTCAGTTCGAGCGGCACCAAATACGTAGACATTCTTTGTTTCAGTGGACATACATACCTCGCGGTTAGGGAAGAACGAAAGGACACTTCAAACGCCAGGTTCGAAGTGTCCCCGGATTGGGCGATCCGGATCACGATGCCGGATCACGTGGTTTGCGCGCCCCGGTTGCGGCAAGCGGCCGGGAGCATCAATGCCGGCGTTGCTCAGTGCTCAGATTTGTTCTGCTTCCATCTTGATCGCACCGCAGGGACATTCGGCGACACACATGCCGCAGCCCTTGCAATAGTCGTAGTTGAATTCGAAACGCTTGCCGGCGCCGAGTTTGATGACCGCATTGTCCGGACAGACGCCGTAGCAGTTGTCGCATTCGAAGCAGTTGCCACAGGAAAGACAGCGCCGGGCCTCAAACAGCGCGGTGCTTTCATCGAGTCCGCCCTGGACTTCATCGAAGGTCGATTGACGACGAATGATATCCAGCATCGGACGAACGGTTTTCGGCGCATCGGTGTAATACCAGGTATTGAGGTTCTCGAAAACCGCAACTTCGTGCTTGGGCGGTGGGATGTATTGCTCGTTCCGCAGCCAGGCGTCGATATGCCTTGCCGCCGCCTTGCCGTGACCGATGCCGACCGTGACGTTGCGTTCGGCCGGGACCATGTCGCCACCTGCGAAAATGCCCGGATGGCCGGTCATCATGTTGGCGCCGACCTGCACCACGCCATCGCTGACCTGCAGTCCTGGAACGCCTTCGAGCAAACCGAGATCGACGTCCTGCCCGAGCGCAAGCACCAGCGAGTCGGCCTCGATGGTTTCAATTTCGCCGGTCGGCTGCGGAAAGCCATTGCTGTCTAGGGCCATCTTTTCAATGGTCAACGAGGATTCGTCGGCCTGCTTGATGGTCGACAGCCACTTGACCATGATCCCTTCCTGGAGCGCCTCCTCGACCTCGAAATCATGTGCCGGCATTTTCTCGCGCGTACGACGATAGACGATCAGCGGCTCGGCGCCCATACGCTTTGCGGTGCGCGCCACGTCGATGGCCGTGTTGCCGCCTCCGTAAACGACGACGCGCCGGCCAAGCATGGGCTTGTCTTCACCTTCCATGCTGCGCAGCAGCGAAATGGCGTCGATGATTTTTGCGGCGTCACCGGCTGGAATCCTCGCTCGCTTGCCGATGTGCGCACCTACCGCCAGGAAAGCGGCGTCGAACTTGCCGGCCTGCATGGTGTCGAGGATGTTGTCGACCTTGCTGTTCAGTTTCACCGTGACCCCAAGTTCCACGACACGCTGCATCTCGGCTTCGAGCACATCGCGCGGCAAACGGTACTTGGGAATGCCGAAGCGCATCATGCCGCCGAGCAGCGGGCCTGCCTCATGGACCGTGACGCGGTGACCGAGCCGGCGCAGGTGGTAGGCTGCCGACATGCCCGAGGGGCCGGCGCCGACAATCAGGATATGCTTGCCAGATTCGGTCGTCGGTGCCGTCAGCTTCCAGCCGCGCTTGAGTGCCTCGTCGCCGAGGAAGCGCTCGACCGAATTGATGCCGACAGCTGCATCGATCTTGCCACGGTTGCAGACGTTCTCGCAACTGTGGTAGCAGACACGTCCCATGATTGCCGGGAAGGGGTTGTCCTTGGTCAGGTGTCGCCAGGCGCTTTCATAATCGCCGGATTCGGCATGGAACAGCCAGCCCTGGATGTCCTCACCGGCCGGGCATTGATTGTTGCAGGGCGGCAGGCGGTCAACATACACCGGCCTGGACGTGCGCCACGAGCCGGTGCGGTTGGCCAGCGAAGAGCCGGGATCTAGGGTTATGGCAAAGGGTTTTTCCATCAGTTCGCCTCCTGGTCAAGCAGTCCGTACTTGCGAATGTTCTTGTCCGCCGCCGCTTGCAAGCGGGCGATCGTTGCCACTGCCGGCGCCTTGCCGAACAGGTGGGCATAGCGTTTCTGCAGTCGCAGGTATTCCTCGACTGGCTGTTGCCGGCGGATTTTCAGGACGCCGGTGACCTCGCCGTGTTCCGCTTCGAAAACCGGGAAGATGCCGGTTTCCTTGGCCAGGCGTGCCAGCTTGATGGTGTCCTGCGAGGCCGCGCCCCAGCCAAGAGGGCAGGGCACCAGGATGTGGATGTAGCGTGCGCCGCGCATGCCCATGGCCTTGGTGACCTTGTATTCGAGGTCGTGCAGGCCCGCAACGGTCGCCGTCGCGACGTAAGGAATCTCATGCGCCATGGCAATTGCCGGAACGAATTTGCCCTGGCCGAAGACGTTGCCGGGCTCCGGACCGACCGGCATGGTGGTCGCCGTGCGGGCTGCCGGCGGCGTCGCCGAACTGCGCTGCACGCCGGTGTTCATGTAGCCGCCGTTGTCGTAGCAGATGTACAAGACATCGTCATTGCGCTCGAACATTCCCGACAGGCAGCCGAAACCGATGTCGGTGGTGCCACCGTCGCCACCCTGGGCAACGACGCGGACATCAGCCATCTCGCCTTTTTGTCTTTTCACCTTGATCGCAGCAGCGATGCCGGTGGCGACCGCGGCGGTGTTGCCGAAGAGCGAGTGAATCCAGGGGATCTGCCACGAGGTCTCGGGGTAGGGGGTCGAGAAGACTTCAAGGCAACCGGTGGCATTGGCCGCAATCAGTCGGCCACGCGCGGCATTCATCGCCGCATCGATGGCAAAACGCGCGCCGAGTGCTTCACCACAGCCCTGGCAGGCGCGATGCCCCGAATTGAGTGAATTGGTGCGGCGGATGTCGGACTGCACCGTCCGGTCTTCTTCGTCGAGAAGGCGGTTGCCGATGGTGAAGGTGCCGGTCTGGTAGAAATGAAGGGGTTGGAAGCTCATCGTCGATTCCTCAGCCAATACGGGCGGCAATGACGCCCACGTCGCGCAGCATGCTTTCGGCTGCCGGACCCGAACGGCGCGTGGTGCGCTCGCGTTCGAGCTGCTTGTTGACCACGTTCCAGTCGAGATCGAGGAAGGTCAGATGTTCGAGTTCGCCGCGAGCAGCCTTGGCAAACAGCCCGCGCAGGGATTTGCGGGTGATCGCCCGCCCGCCGAGTCCGGCGACGACGGTGTGGCCGTGCAATTGCAGGCCCGACATCGCCATGCGCACGTCGGTAGACAGAATGCCGCCGATGCCGACTGCCAGGCTCTTCTCGAGCACCACCACGCGCTGCGCATTCTGCAGCGCAGCCCGAACGCTGTCGATCGGGAAAGGCCGGTAGGAAGTGATTCCCAGCACGCCGATCTTCTCGCCGGCAGCACGCATTTCGTCGACAGTGTCCTTGATCGTTCCCAGTACCGAACCCATCGCCACGACGATGGTTTCAGCATCCTCGGTCAGATACGAACGCGTCAGGCCGCCCGACTCACGACCGAATGCCGTTCTGAACTGCTCGGCCATTTTCGGGATCAGTCCAAGCGCCTGCATCTGCTTGGCGTGCGCGAGGTAGCGGACCTCCGCGAAAGCCTCGGGACCAACCATCGCGCCAATGGACACCGGCTCCCTGGGGTCAAGCGCCTGGCGGGGTTCGTAAGGCGGCAGGAAAGCGTCGACCTGCTCCTGGGTGGGAATGTCAACCCGCTCGTAAGCGTGCGTCAGGATGAAGCCATCCATGCAGACCATCACCGGCAGACTGACTTCCTCAGCCAGCTTGAAGGCCTGGATGTGCAGATCGAGCGCTTCCTGGTTGGTCTCGGCGAACAACTGGATCCAGCCGCAGTCGCGCTGCGAGAGGGAATCCGAGTGGTCGTTCCAGATATTGATCGGTGCGCCGATGGCGCGGTTGGCAACGGTCATCACGATTGGCAGGCCAAGGCCGGAAGCGTTGAATACGGCTTCGACCATGAACAGCAGGCCCTGCGAAGCAGTGGCGGTGTAGGTGCGGGCACCGGTGGCCGATGAGCCAATGGCAACGCTCATCGCGGCAAACTCGGACTCAACGTTGATGAACTCGCAGTTTTCGACCTCGCCGGCCTTGACCATCTCGCCAAGGCCTTCGACGATGTGCGTCTGAGGTGAAATGGGGTAGGCGCAGATCACCTCGGGCCGGCACAGGGCGACGGCCTCGGCAACGGCGTGTGAACCTTCGGTCTGCTTAAGCATGTGCGGCCTCCTCTTGACGTATGCTCTCGATTTCGTCGAGGACGAACTGATAAGCTTCGGTAGCGGCAGTGATATTGTTGCTGGCCACCTTTTCGGAGAATTTGTCGTTGATCGCCATGATCACCGACTCCAGCCGGATGATGCCTGATGCGGCCGCAAAACCGGCGAGCAAGGGGACATTGGGCATCGGACGACCGACATGCTTGCGACTGAGATCGGTAGCCGGGACCGTGCACAATCTCTCCTTCGGCCAATCGCGGAGGAAATCGCCAAGACCCAGTTCATCGAAACTGCGGGTGGTGTTGATCAGGATGTAACCGCCCTTTTTCAGGCCGGAGAAGACATCGACCTGGAACAGCAGCGTCGGGTCCTGAATGATCAGGGCATCGGGTTCCATGATCGGTTCGCGTAGCCGGATCTCCTGGTCGGCGATACGGCAGAAGGCGACTACCGGGGCACCGGTACGTTCGGAACCGAAGCTCGGGAAGGCCTGTGCGTGGCGGCCTTCCTCAAAGGCAGCAATAGACAACATCTCGGCAGCCGTCACCACACCCTGGCCACCGCGACCGTGTATTCGGACTTGGAACATAATTCCTCCATTGGTTTACATCGTTCTTTCGACGTTCGCGCAGCATAGCTGAGTTCGAGTCTGATGAAAACAACGATACCGCGGCGTATGGCCGAACTTATTGCAAGGAGGAAAGGAGAAGAGGTAGGCGGGGGAAGCAATGCGACAACCCTCGCCGCGGCTACTCTCTTCTCGGGATCAGCACCGTATAGTCGAAGTCAAGCAGCACGCTCGGATCGTAACGGCCATCGGCAGTCTGGTAGGGAAAATCCGCGCAGGGCTGGTCCCTGGTCGCGACGGTACGCAGCCGCAGCGCGCCGATGTCATTGCGTCCCGGCACGATCAGTTGTTCGAGCACCTCCGACCAAGCGTAGATCGTATCACTAGCAAAGGCGGGCGCGACATGCCGGCCACCGTTGATCGCTGCGATACTGAAGGCATTGGCCAGCCCGTTGAAGGAAAGCGAGCGCGCCAGGCTGAGGATGTGGCCACCGTAGATCAGGCGGCGTCCGAAGCGGCCGGTTGTTGCGGCCTGCTGGTTGAAGTGTAAGCGCGCGTTGTTCTGGTACAGACGGGTGGCCATCATGTGTTCGCTTTCTTCGATGGTCATTCCGTCCACGTGGTCGATGCATTCGCCGACCTCATAGTCATTCCAGAGGTCGGTGCTACCGGACAAGGCGGTGTCGTACTGTTCAATCCTGATCCCGGTCGGAACCCGCAGATCACCAGCCGCGACGGCGGTTGGCAGTTCCGGCACGACGGTTTCCGGAGGCGGCGAAGCCGGGTCGCGCTTGTGGACCATGAACCAGCTACAGTAATCGAGGGCGATCTGCCCGCGTTGGTTGACTCCACACGAACGCACATAAACGATACCGGTCTTGCCGTCGCTGTTCTCCTTGAGCCCGATCACGGTCGAATCGGCGCTGAGCGTGTCGCCCGGATAGACTGGATGGCCGAAGCGGCCAATCGCGTAACCGAGGTTGGCGATGGCACTAAGCGAAATGTCCGGCACGGTTCGGCCATAGACCATGTTAAAGGTCAGCAGATCGTCTATGGGTGCCCGCGGGAAGCCTATGCTGTGCGCGAAGGTGTCGGCTGAGGTGGCGAAGCGCGAACCGGTCAAGGCGGTGTACAGTGCCACGTCGCCCTCGGTGAGGGTCCGCGGTGTGGCGTGCGCAATCTTCTGCCCGACGCGGAAATCTTCGAAAAAGTTGCCATGTCTGGTTTTTTCGCTCACTGAACGCTCTCCCCAAGGTGTTGAAAGAAGATCCTACAGTCCATATGCAGCAGCCAGTTCCGGGTCTCGCCTGGCCACCAGGCGCGCCAGATCGACAATCACCCTGGCCTGTTTCCAGGTCGCATCGTCCTGCATTTTACCGTCGATCGTCGCCACACCACTGCCGTCGGGCATCGCTTCGAGAATGCGCTTGGCGAACAGCACTTCCTTGACGTCGGGGCTGAAGACGCGCTTGGCGATGGCGATCTGGTTCGGTGCCAGCGACCAGGCGCCAGAGCAACCCATCAGGAAGGCATTGCGGAACTGCGCCTCGCAGGCGGCTTCGTCCTTGAGGTCGCCAAAGGGACCGTAGAACGATCGCAGACCATGTGCCACCGCGGCATCGACCATACGCGCAACGGTGTAATGCCAGAGGTCCTGTTGGAAGAAGGCACGCTGGTTCTGGCCGGGTTCGGGGTCGGCAAGGACGCCGTAGCCGGGGTGACCACCTCCGACGCGGGTGGTCTTCATGCCGCGCGAGGCGGCCAGGTCTGCCGGGCCGAGACTCAGTCCATGCATGCGCGGACTGGCACCGCAAATGGATTCGACATTGGTCACGCCCTGCGCGGTTTCGAGCAGGGCATGCAGCAGAATCGGTTTCCTGACTGCGTACTTGGCTTCGAGCAGTGCGACGTACTGGTCGACGAAATGAATGTCCCACGCGCCTTCAACCTTGGGAATCATGATCACATCGAGTTTGTTGCCGACATGTCTGATGATTTGTTCGAGGTCGTCGAGTATCCACGGGCTGTTCAAGGCATTGACGCGCACCCACATCGCGGTATCACCGAAGTCATGCTTGCTCAGCAGTTCGATGAAACCGGCGCGCGCTGCGTCCTTGGCATCGATGGGAATGGCATCCTCGAGGTTGCCGCACATGACGTCACAAGACCTCGCGGTTTCGGGCGCCTTGGCACGAATCTTCTCGATGTGCGGCGGAAAGAAATGGATCATCCGTTCCGGCCGCACCGGCAGTTCACGCAGGGGCTGTGGAGCGCCGATGGCGAGTGGCTTGTAGAAATGAATGGGTAGCTTCATGGCGGTTATCCCTGACGAAAGAAATGCGGGTGGAGTCGACGGCGTTGACACAGCGGTTTTCAATCCGGACCGGCAACGACGCGCGCGTCGTGCAGGCGGCCGACCTCAGCCTCGCTCAAACCGAGGATTTCGAGCAGGATCTGGTCGGTGTGTTCGCCAAGGCGTGGCGCCGGCGTCGCCGGCAGGCGTGGCACGCGGCTGAATTGGAGCGGTGTTGCGGGCATCAGGTAGGCGCCAATCCCGGGTTGTTCGGTCATGGTGAACAGCGGATTGTCGGTCGAGCAATCGGGGTCGCAGGCAATGGTTTCACGCACACTGCGATAGGGACCCCAGCTGACACGGTGGGCATCGAGGATGGTGGCGGCTTCGGCGAGCGTGCGTGCATGGAACCACGGTTCGAGCAGCGCAGCAATCTGTTGTCGGGCACGGAAGCGATGACCTTCGTCTTCGAGGTCGAGACCCAACCGGGTGCCGAGTGCCGCGATGGCCTCTTGCAGGCCAGTGGCCTTGATCAGGCAATGCCACTGCATGCTGGTGAGACCGACGACCATCAGGCGCTTGCCGTCGAGCGTGGTGAAATCGCGGCCGAAGGCACCGTAGAGATAGTTGCCCTGTCTGGGCCGGTCGGTGTCATTGATCATCACCTCGGCAAGCATGCCAAAATTGCCGAGCATGGCCAGGGCCACGTCCTTCAATGCGAGGCGGATCAGTTGTCCATCGCCAGTCAGCCGCCGGTGTCTTTCGGCGGCGAGCAGGCCAAGGGCGATCATCTGGCCGCTGATGAAATCCCAGGCCGGAAAGACGTGGTTCACCACCTCCGGCGACGAGTTTGGGCCGGTCATCAAGGGTAGGCCGAGCTGCGGATTCAGCGTGTAATCGACTTCCGAGCTGCCGTCACGGCGTCCGGTCAGATTGACCATGATCAAATCCGGACGTCGTGCCTGCAACGCCTCGAAAGCGAGCCAGCCCTTGGCCGGAAAGTTGGTGCTGAACAGACCCGCATTTTCTCCCGGCGCACAGATCAGCTGCGTTAACAACTCCTGGCCACGCGGCTTGCGAAAGTCCACGGCAATCGAGCGCTTGCCCTTGTTCAGGCCCGCCCAGAACAGGCTGTGTCGTCCGTCGAGGGTGAGCGGCCAGCGGCGATGGTCGAGGCCGCCGCCAAGCGGGTCGAAACGGATGACATCCGCTCCGAGCTGGGCCAGCGTCATGCCGCCTAGCGGGGCGGCGACAAAAGCCGAGCCTTCGATGACGCGCAAGCCCTTGAGGATTCCATCCATTCTATCCACCCATCCTTTCGCTGTTCAGATCACACGCTTCTTGCGCAGTTCATCGATCTCGTTTGCGGCCAGACCGAGCAGATCCGCGAGTACTTCTTCGGTATGTTGCCCGAGCCGTGGACCGAGGTGCTTGATCCGGCCCGGCGTAACCGACAGACGCGGCAGCACTGACGGGACAATCACGGTCTCACCGATGTCCTGCTCGTCGATAGCCACCAGGTTACGGCGGGCGTGGAACTGCCGGTCGCCAAAAATGTCGGCAATACTGTTCAATGGACCGGCTGGCGCACCGGCGGCAAAGCAGCGGTTGAGGATGTCGTCGCGATGTAGTGAACCGCACCAGTCGCGGACGATTTCATTGACATCATGACGGTTGTCAAGGCGTGTCTTCTGGTTTCCGTAGACATGTGGCGCGGCCAGTTCGGGGCGTCCCATGGCGATCGCCAAGCGCTCGAAAAGCTTGTCGGTGACACACGAAATGGCCACCCACTTGCCGTCGTCCTTGGTCGGAAAATGGCCGTGCGGGCAGGCGAAATCGTTATGGGTCGGTCCGTGCCGCTCACGAATCCGACCGAACATGCCGTAGGCCGGTGCCAGTTCGTCGGTGCAGCGAAATACCGATTCGTACAGGGCGGCATCGATATATTGCCCCTGGCCGGTGCGCTCGCGGTGGCGCAAGGCCATCAGGATGCCGATGCAACCGTAGAGGCCGGTCAGGTAGTCGCCAAGGGTGGTCGACCCCGGCGTCACCGGGGTTCCCCTTGGCATGCCGGCGAGAAAGGCAATGCCGCCGACCGCGTGCGCGACCCGCGCAAAACCGGGACGGTCGCGGTAGGGGCCGGTCTGGCCGTAACCGGTGACGCGCAGCATGATCAGGCCAGGATTGACCGCGCGCAGAACCTCCCAGCCGAGACCCCATTTTTCGAGGGTGCCGGGGCGGAAGTTTTCGCACAGCACGTCAGACTTTGCAATCAGTTGTTTGAACAGCTCGACGCCCTCGGGCAGGTGCAGGTCGAGGGTCACCGATTTCTTGTTGCGCGCTTCGCTGAGCCAGGCGAGCGTGTCCTTGCGTTTGGTCGGAGTTCCGAAGTAACGCATCGGGTCGCCGCCGATCGGGTTCTCGACTTTCAATACCTCGGCGCCGAATTCACTCAGGATGGTCGCGCTGTAAGGCGCAGCGATGACCGTTGCCGCATCGATGACGCGAACTCCTTCGAGTGGCAGCCGGGTCACGGCGGGATCAGGGGTAGTCATGGGAATCCTCGCAATGGCCTGTTCAGATGATCTTGTTTTGTCGTAGCCGCCTGATTTCCTTTGCCGAAATCCCGAGTAGCTCGCGCAGCACTTCATAGGTCGCGTTACCGAGTGGGGGGCCGAGGTTGGAAATCCTGCCCGGCGTTTCGGACAGCGTCGGTACCACGCCAGGAATCACCACTTCACCCAGACCTTCCTCCTGTAGATGGGCGAGGTTGCCGCGCGCCTGGAAATGCTCGTCCTCGAAGATGTCGGCGATGCTGTTGAGCTTGCCGATCGGCACTTCGCCGTCGATGCAGCGCTTCATGACCTCGTTGCGAGGCATCGAACCGACCCATTCGATGACGATCCGGTTGATCTCGTCGCGCGCTGCCAGGCGCTTGCGTTGATTGCCGTAGCGATCGGCAGCCGCGAGTTCCGCTTTGCCCATCACTGCCGCGAAGCGTTCGAACATCTTGTCGGTGGTGCAGGCAATGGCGACCCATTTGTCGTCGATGGTGCGGAAGTGGCCATGTGGAACGGCGACAAAGCTGCCGGCGCCTTCGCGCTCGCGTACCTTGCCGAACAGGCCATAAGCGGCGGCAATTTCGTCCATCTGGCGAAACACGGCCTCGTAGATACCGATGTCGATGATCTGGCCTTGTCCTGTTGCCTCACGGTGGCGCAGGGCCAGCAGGATGCCGATTGCGCCGTACAGGCTGGACATGTAGTCCCCCATTGGTGCGGTCCCGGGAACCACCGGCGTTTCACCGGGGAAACCGGCGAGGTATGAGAGTCCGGCAAAACCATGCGCAATGTGCGCAAAACCCGAACGTCTGCGATACGGTCCGGTCTGTCCATAGCCCGAGACGCGCAGCATCACCAGGCCCGGGTTGGCCTGGCTCAACTCGTCCCAACCAAGTCCCCATTCCTCCATCGTGCCAGGGCGGAAGTTCTCGATCAGCACATCCGACTTGGCGACCAGCTTCAGGAACAGATCGACGCCCTGCTGTTGGCGCAGATCGAGGGTGACCGATTTCCGGTTGCGGCCTTCGCTGAGCCAGGCCAGCGTCGCATCGTGACGCTTCGATGCTGTTCCGAAACGGCGCATCGGATCACCGGCGATCGGGTGCTCGACTTTCAGCACCTCGGCGCCGAACTCGCCAAGAATCGACGCCGCATAAGGGCCGGCGAGAAAGGTGCCGACATCGATGATGCGCAGGCCGCTCATCGGTAGCCGGTCGTTCTCGGTCGAGAGATCCGGATCTGCATCGTCCTGCTTCGACTGCTCGCGGACGGACTGACCGCCTGTCGGCACGGCCTCGACGTTGCCCGCAAGTCCGGTGTGCAGCGGCACAGACTCCGTCGAAGCTGCTTCCCCTTTCATCACTGTTTTATCTCCCCGACAAGCTCGCCGGAAAACCCCTCAAGGCCTTACTCGAAACGGGCGCTGCACCGACGACAGCGAAACAGTATATGAGCAAATCAGTTTCCTTGGCGCAAAGATCTGAGGATTGCCCTGCTTTGGCGCTACGCGTGTGCGTAAACCCCCGCGTTTGGCCGTATGCTGTACGCTACTTGCAGAACCGTTCAAGGAACTCCGGAAAGGATGAATGGCATGAACGACGTGACAACCGACTACGCAGAATGGATTGGCCGCCAGGAGACTACTGACGACGATCTGAGCCAGACACTGGCGCTGGCAGCGGCGGCAATGCTCGACGACACACAGACCTGTCTGGGGACCGGGAGCGCGCTGCCTCCGCTGTGGCACTGGTTCTATTTTCTGCCCAGGGTACCGCAGATGCTGCTTGGCATCGACGGACATCCACAGCGCGGCGGTTTCATGCCACCAATTCCCTATCCGAGGCGGATGTTTGCAGGTGCGCGCATGCGTTTCCATCATCCGCTGCTGATTGGCCAGCCGGCGCGACGTGCGGCAACCATTCGCGATATCCGGCTGAAATCGGGCCGCTCCGGCAAGCTGGCCTTCGTTTCGGTGTGCTACGGCTATTATCAGGATGACAGGCTGTGTATCGAGGAGGAGCAGGACATCGTCTATCGCGAACCAGGGCCCGCGGTGGCCTGTCCGCGCATGCTCGACGAATGGCCGCCGTTACCGGCAGGCGCCTGTGCACGCATCGTGACGCCGGACCCGAGACTCCTGTTCCGCTTCTCGGCGCTGACCTTCAATGCGCACCGGATTCACTACGATCGTCCCTATGCAATGAAGGAAGAGGGCTATCCGGGCCTGGTGGTGCACGGACCGCTGACCGCGGTGCTGCTGATGGAACTGGTTCGTCAGGAAGTGGCACGACCGGTGCAGGAATTCAGCTTCCGTGGTCTGACGCCGCTGTTCGACCTGGCGCCGTTCCGCATCGTCTGCACCCCGGTCAACGAAAGGCAATGCGCTCTTGAGGCACAAGCGCCCGACGGTGCGACGGCGATGCGCGCCAGCGTCGAACTCGCACCAGTCTAACGGCCATCACCACAGTCAGCACTTTTCCAGGCACCCCCCGATCATGAAAGTCATGACCGTTTCCCACCCCCGTTTGCGGGAGCGGGGCGACCCATGAGTGGCTGACGCGACTTTCAGACCACCCTTCCACCGGCACCTTCCCAGGTACCGTTTGTTCCCGATATAAATCCTCGCGATTGAGCTTGCGGGGACACCTCGTGAGGCGCTAGAATCCTATGGCGCTGTGTAGTGATTTGGCGAGAGTGGGTTGACCAGGGGGAGGCGATGGCTGTGGTGCAGCAGTGCGTCCGGGCGGGGCTGGTGCTTGCCTCGGTGCATGTGCAACCTGGACATTCACTGGCCGAATCAAGAGTTCTGCTGCATTGTCGACCCTTCCTCTCGGAATATATTCGGCAGCCTTTGAGGCAACCGTTTCGCGGCATGAGCAGAACGCGGGATGATCCCGTCAATCGCCAGCGGTTCATCCGTCTGCCGCTGTCCAAGCCCTTGGTCGAGAGGGCAGCGGGGCCATCCTCCGCCCACTCCTTTCCCAAGCACTCTTCTCTTCCTTGCCTGTTCCGTGGCGTTTATCTGGTCGAACCCTACCCGGCCTGGAGCCCGGCTCCCTGCATTCGCCCAGGCCATGCCTGCGCGCCTCTGATCGCGCTCATCGATGACCACAAGGTCATCGGTTGGCGAATTAGCCACCCCATTGAAGCCGTCGTTCGTCTTGACTCCGGGGTCCGCCTTAACTGTTGATGGAACCCGACCATGGCGTCGGGATATTTGCATGCGCAATGTCGAACGTGTATTGAGCAACGATTAACGTATTTCGGAGGCAACACATGAAGCTCACGCTGACCCGCGACGAAATGAATTCCTATTGCAGCGAGCTGCACGATTCCAATGCAGTTTTCAAGTCAGATTACCCGGCGGACTCCTTTGAGAGGCAGCCGGTGCACACGGTTTACGGCGGTGCCAATCTGTTCAAGGCCGGCTTCGCCTCCAAATTGGGGGAAGTGGCACTCAAGACTCTCGACACCTATGCGCCCAACTACCTGGTGTTTGGCCGCGTTCTGGGTCTGCCGGGGTCGGAGACGCTGCCGACCAACCCCGTCTACCAGGAAAGCCTGACGCGTGCCCTGGAAAGCAATCCTGAGCAGGTGCGCGGGGTCAAACCGGCGGCGTGGCTGGCTTACACGGTGTTCAACCGGGTCCTGAAAAAGCTGCAGACCGAGCCGATCGAGGACAATCGCATCGATTTCGAGGATGGCTACGGCAATCGTCCCGACGTGGAGGAAGACGGCCATGCCGTTGCGGCTGCCGATGAAGTCGCCAAAGGCATGCGCGAGAATCTGCTCTCGCCATTTGTCGGTATTCGCATTAAAACGTTTTCGGACGAGTGCAAGGTTCGCGCGATTCGTACGCTGGACATTTTCCTGACCCGCCTGGCCGAGAATACCGGTGGCAAATTGCCACAGAATTTCATCGTCACGCTTCCCAAGGTGGTCACCGCGACGCAAGTTTCGACCTGCGCCAGGATTCTCGAGAATCTCGAAGCCCGACTCGGCTTTCCGAAGGATTCTCTGAGAATGGAAATCATGATCGAAACCACCCAGTCGATCATCAATTTCAAGGGCGAAAACACGGTGCCGCTGCTGGTCGCAGCGGCTGGCGGCCGTTGCCGCTCGGCGATTTTCGGGACCTACGATTACACGGCTTCGTGCAACATCACGGCGGCACACCAGAGTCACACCCATCCGGCCTGCGATTTTGCCCGCCATGTGTTGCAGGTCAGCCTCGCCGGAACCGGCATCACCATCAGCGACGGTGCGACCACCAGCATGCCGATCGGTCCCCACAAGGCCGCCAGGGACGCCGTGCTGACGGCCCAGCAGATGGATGAGAATCGCGCCGTCGTGCATGCTGCCTGGAAGCTGCACTACGACAATATCATGCACTCGATGCGGCACGCCTTCTATCAGGGGTGGGATCTCAATCCGGGGCAGTTGCCGGTGCGCTATGCGGCGGTCGATACCTTCTTCCTCAGCGGTCTGCAGGATGCCTCGGCCAGGCTGAACGCATTCCTGAACAAGGCCGCCCAGGCGACACTGGTGGGCAATACCTTCGACGATGCGGCAACAGGGCAGGGCCTGCTGAACTTCTTCCTGCGGGGAATGGCGTGCGGAGCGATCACCGAGCAGGAAGTGCTGGCGACAGGGATCACCCTGGAAGAGCTGCGCTCGCGATCTTTCGTTCGCATTGTCAATAATCGGGCCAAACAATAGCCACCAGGAAGGGGATGAACCATGACTGAGGTCACGAGTGACATGCAGGACGGATTGCAGTATCTCGAATCAGCCGATTCGGTGATCAGGAAATCGCTGATCTGGATCAAGCAGCAATGCATCGGCGACAAGGGTGTCTCGAATGAAAAACTGGACGAGCACCAGATGGCCAGCTTCGATCTGGCCTGGTGTGCCGCTGAATCGACCGCAGCCCGCTTTGCGGCGGAATATGCCCGCAAGGCGGCGGCCGCGACGAGTGGTGGCGTCTGCCTGGAAGAGCGGATGGCCCGGGTATTTTGTGCCGAGGCCTTGCAGAACATCCATAATCGCTTGCGGGCGCGACCGCAGAGTTTCGGTCTGAGCGACGCCGATGTGGCGGACCTGGCCTCTTCGACGCTCAGCCGTTTCTGCCAGACGCAACTGGATGCAGGCAATCTGGAAGCACTGGGCAGGGAAGTTATTGCCTTGAATGGCGTCAGCGGTGCCTACCTGCTCGACGAGCACGCCATGATGATGCAGGACACCTTCCGCAAACTGGCGACCAACGTGGTGATGCCTCTGGCCGAGGAGATCCATCGGGAAGACCGGATCATTCCGCCGGAGATTCTCGATCCGCTGACCGAAATGGGTTGCTTCGGTCTGTCGATCCCCGAGCGTTACGGTGGCCTCCAGAGCGACGACCATGAAGATAACATGGGAATGATTGTGGTCACCGAGGAGCTTTCGCGCGGCTCGCTCGGTGCAGCGGGGAGCCTGATCACGCGCCCTGAAATCCTCAGCCGCGCCCTGCTCAAGGGGGGAACCGAAGAGCAGCGGCAAAAATGGCTGCCCCAGGTAGCGCTCGGCGATCCCTTGTGTGCCATTGCCGTCACCGAACCGGATACCGGTTCCGATGTCGCCGCCATGCGCCTCAAAGCGAGCAAGTGCGATGGCGGCTGGATCCTCGACGGCGTCAAGACCTGGTGCACCATGGCCGGCAAGGCTGGACTTCTGCTGGTTCTGGCGCGCTCCAATCCGGATCGCTCGCTCGGCCATCGGGGGCTCAGCATGTTCCTGGTCGAAAAGGACTCGTATGAAGGGCACGACTTTGAATATCGACAAGTACAGGGTGGCGTATTGACCGGTCGGGCGATTTCGACCATCGGTTATCGCGGGATGCATTCCTACGAGGTCTTCTTCGACAATGTCTTTGTTCCCGATGAAAATCTGGTCGGTGGGCCGGCGGGCGAAGGAAAGGGCTTTTACTTCACCATGGCCGGATTTGCCGGCGGGCGCATTCAGACGGCTGCGCGTGCGATTGGTGTCATGCAGGCCGCATTCGAACGGGCGGTTTCGTATTCCCAGGAACGCAAGGCATTCGGCAAGCCGATCGGCGATTTTCAGCTCACCCTCGTCAAGCTGGCGCGCATGGCGACGCTGCTGACCGTTTCCCGCCAATTCACCTACGCCGTCGGCAGTTTGATGGATCAGGGCCTGGGGCAGATGGAAGCCAGCATGGTGAAACTGTTCACCTGCCGGACAGCCGAGTGGCTCACCCGCGAAGCGATGCAGATTCATGGGGGAATGGGTTATGCCGAGGAGTCGCCGGTCAGCCGTTATTTCCTCGATGCCCGTGTGCTGTCGATATTCGAGGGAGCCGAAGAAACGCTGGCTCTGAAGGTGATCGCCCGCTCTCTCATCGATGCGGTGTAGGTTCGGCTAACTTCCCGACACATCGTCACGCCAACGGTCATGACCGTTTCCCTAGATCCCTTTCCCCATGTCTTGGAAAGGGGGGAATTCGTGAGTCGCTGAAGTGACTTTCACGGTAACAGGAGAATTTCATGTTGCAGGCAATTCGTTTCCCACCACAAGCCGAACTGGCCGCCAAAGTGCAGGTGGACATGCAGCAAGCCCGCCATCCGCACTATGGCCGCTATCTGGAGGAGTTCGTGCCGGGGCAGGTGTTTGTTCACCCGCGTGGTTTCACCTTCCTCCGTGCTCAGATGGAGTCCTTTGCTCGGACCTACATGCAGTGCAATCCGCTCTACCTCAATGAGGAATATGCCAGGGCCAGCGGCTTCGCGGGTCTGGTGGCATCACCGCAGATGGTCTTCAATGTCGTTCTCTCGCTGGGTGTGCAGAATGACTCGGAAAAGGCGATGGCCAACCTTGGCTATTACGATGCCCAGTACCTGCGGCCGGTTCATGAGCTGGATACCATTCGCTCGCTGACCAAGGTCATCGACCGTAAGGAGCGCGGTGCCGGCAAGCCGGGTATCGTGACCATCCGGACCCTGGGCATCAACCAGGACGACCAGGTGGTGCTGCAGTACGAACGTAAAATCATGGTTGCCGGCCAGGGAGACCGTCCGTCAACCACCCCCTTGCCGGCGGCTGCGGTAATGCCCGCTTTCCCCTGGGTCGACGAGGCCGAGGTCTTTCTGCCGGACTTCCCGGAACGGCTTCCGTCCGGATTGACCGGTCCCAATTCCTGGTTCGAGGATTTTTCCGTTGGCGACATCATCGTCCACGCCAACGGCCGAACGATCACCGACGAGCATCTGCCGCTGACTTATGCGGTGGGCAATACCCATCCGCTGCATTTCGATCGGGTCTTCAGTTCCGGCTTGTCGGGCAAGATGAGCGGTGATCCGATCGTTTATGGGGGCCTGGTCTTCGCCTGGCTAGAGGGCCTGGCGAGTCGCGATGTCAGTGAAAACAGCGTTTGGGAGCTCGGCTTTACCGAGGGCTATCACACCCAGCCGTCGATCGCCGGCGATACCGTTGCCGCCCTGTCGCGGGTACTGGCGGTCGAAGACGCTCCGGGCGAGCTGGGCGCGAAGTTCGGCATCGTCAGTTTTCAGTTGATTGGCGTCAAGAACATCAGTGCGTCGGCCGCTCTTGCCAGACATGGCGGGGACCTGTTCATCAAGGAAAACGACAAGAAGGCGATGGACAAGGAAAAGATTGATGAGAAGATTTTTGAGATCGAAAGACGTCTCTTGATCAGGAAAAGGGGATAGTCATGTCTGCCTCCCGAAAAAATCGCGATCAACCCTGGTTGATGCGGACCTACAGCGGTCACAGCTCGGCCAGGGCATCCAACGCCCTGTATCGAACCAATCTTGCCAAAGGCCAGACGGGATTATCGGTGGCCTTCGATCTGCCGACGCAGACCGGTTACGACGCCGACAGTCCACTGGCGCGGGGCGAGGTCGGCAAGGTCGGTGTGCCCATCTCGTCGATCGAGGATATGGATCAGTTGTTCGACCAGATCCCGCTCGATCAGATGAATACCTCGATGACCATCAATGCCACGGCGGCATGGCTCTTGTCACTGTACATCGGCCTGGCGCAACGGCGAGGCATCGATCCGACCAGGCTGAGCGGCACCACCCAGAACGACATCATCAAGGAATATCTCTCGCGGGGTACCTATATCTATCCGCCGGGTCCATCGATGCGCCTGATCGCGGATACGATCAATTACACGGTCAGGCATGTACCGAAATGGAATCCGACCAATATCTGCAGCTATCACCTGCAGGAGGCGGGGGCGACACCGGTTCAGGAGCTGGCCTACGCCCTGTGCACCGCGATGGCGGTTCTCGATCGGGTCAAGGCTTCCGGTGAAATCGCTCCGGAGGCGTTTCCGCAGGTCGTCGAGCGGATCTCGTTCTTTGTCAATGCCGGCATACGTTTCGTCGAAGAGTGTTGCAAGCTGAGGGCATTTGGCGAAATGTGGGACGAGCTGACCCTGTCCCGCTACCAGGTGGCAGATCCCAAGCTGCGCCGATTCCGTTATGGCGTGCAGGTGAACTCCCTGGGCCTGACCGAGCCGCAGCCGGAAAACAATGTGCAGAGAATCGTTCTCGAAATGATGTCGGTGGTGCTCTCGAAACGCGCAAGAGCCCGCGCCATCCAGCTCCCGGCGTGGAACGAGGCGATGGGTCTGCCGCGCCCCTGGGATCAGCAATGGGCGCTACGGATGCAGCAGGTGATGGCTTTCGAAACCGACCTGCTGGAGTACGACGATATTCTCGATGGGTCACCGGTCATTGCCGCCAAGGTCAGGGAGCTGGTCGAGGGTGCCCAAAGGGAAATCGAGAATGTCGAAGCCCAGGGCGGGATCATTGCCGCGATCGAATCCGGCTACATCAAGCGCGAACTGGTCGGCAGTCACATGAACCGCTTGCGTGCCATCGAGTCGGGCGACCTAAAGATCATCGGAGTGAACTGCTTCCAGGAAACGGCGGAATCGCCGCTGACCGTGGGCAGTGATGGCGCCATCATGAAGACCGATCCGGCAGCCGAGCGTGAGCAAATCGAGCGGCTGCAGGCGCATCGCCGGAACCGCAACGATGCCGACGTTCGGGCTGCCTTGCAGGGTCTCGGCGATGCCGCCAGGAGTGGCGAAAACATCATGCCCAGTTCGATTCGCTGTGCGCTGGCGGGAGTCAGCACCGGCGAATGGGGCGATTCATTGCGTGCGGTATTCGGCGAGTTCAGGCCACCGACGGGGATCGACATTGCCATTGACAGCCGCGAAGTCCTGGGCAAGAAGAATCAAGTCACCGAATTGAGAACCCGGGTCGCCAGTACGGGCCATGCGCTCGGCCGCCCGCTCAAACTGTTGGTCGGCAAACCCGGACTGGATGGGCATTCCAATGGGGCCGAACAGGTGGCCGTCAAGGCCAGGGATGTCGGCTTCGAGGTCGTCTACGATGGCATCCGGCTGACGCCGCAACAGATTGCCCAGGCGGCTCAGGAGGAAGGGGTGCATATGGTTGGCCTGTCGATCCTTTCCGGAAGTCATATGGAGCTGGTGGAGTCGGTTCTTCAGGAACTGCGCCTGCGTGATCTCTCGAATGTGCCGGTGATTGCTGGCGGAATCATTCCGCGGGAAGACGCCGACAAATTGCTGGCAATCGGTGTGCGCGCGGTCTACACGCCCAAGGACTTCAATTTGAATGCCATCATGGAGGACATGGTGGACGTGATCCGCGAATGCAACGGTCTCGAACGGTTTGCCTTGCCACAGTGACCGATCGATGACTCCAGTCCATCTTCCCGATCCCGAGCAGTTGGCGGTACGGATCATGCGCGGAGAGCGGGCGGCGGTTGCCAGTGGCCTGAATCTGCTGGACAACAAGCTTGCCGAGGCGCGCAACCGTTCGGCAAGCCTGCTGGCTTTACTGTCCGGCGAGCGCTGGCTGAATGATGGTCACCTGATCGGGGTGACTGGGCCTCCTGGTGCCGGAAAGTCCTCGCTCGTTGCCGCGATGATTCGCGAGTGGCGCTTGTCAGGCAGGACGGTCGGGGTGCTCGCGGTGGACCCGTCCAGCCGCCCCGAGCTGGGTGGTGGCGCTCTGCTTGGGGATCGCATCCGTATCAAGAACTCGTCGCACGACGAAGGTCTGTTCATCCGCTCGCTGGCCAATCGCAACCAGTTGGGTGGGGTGGCTACCGAGGTCTGGCCGATGAGTTGGCTGATGTTGGCCTGTTTCGATATCGTCGTGATCGAGACGGTCGGTGTCGGCCAGACCGAGATCGATATTGCCGAAATCGGCGATACGGTCTGTTACGTCGCGCAGCCGGCCTCAGGGGATACCATCCAGTATCTGAAGTCGGGGATCATCGAAATTCCGGATATTTTCGCGGTCAATAAGTCTGACCTGGGTGCCCCGGCACGCAAGACGGCCAGCGAAATCGGTCGCAGTGCGTCCCGGCAGGATCGCCGGGAGAATTGGGATTATCCGGTATGTCTGGTGAGTGCGACGATGAATACTGGGATCAAACCGTTTCACGATCATTTTGACAGGCACCGCAAGTTTCTCGCCAATGCCGGCTTGCTGGACAAACTGCGGATTCGCCATCAGAGTGCCTGGGTAATGCGCTTGCTGAAAGAGGAATTCGGAACTTTTGGCCTGGAGCTGGCTGGCGGCCAAACCGTTATTGGCGAGCGGCTGAGAGAAAATCGATTCAATCAGTTCGAAGAATACGAGCGTATGCGAAAGCATATTCTCTCCAGATTTTTGTCGGTAAACCAACCAAGCAGTCTAACCACAAAGGAGTATCTTGATGAGCAAACAATTGTATGAATTAGGTGAAAAGCCTCCCTTAGGCGAAGTCCCGGAGAAAATGCACGCCTGGCTGGTCCGCCAGGACCGCTTTGGCAAACCCACCGAAGCGTTTCAGCAAGAAGTGGTCAATACTCCATCGATCGCTGATGACGAGGTGTTGGTCTATGTGATGGCCGCCGGCATCAACTACAACAATGTCTGGGCAGCACTCGGCATTCCCGTCAATGTCATCGCTGCCCGCAACAAGGGCGGTGAACCCGAGGACTTTCATATTGGCGGCAGCGATGCGTCCGGCATCGTCTACAAGGTCGGCAAGGATGTCACCAACGTCAAGGTCGGTGACGAAGTGGTGATGCATTGCGGTCAGTACAGCCGCAATTGCGAGTGGGTCAAGAAAGGTGGCGATCCGATGTACTCGCCGACCTTCAAAATCTGGGGTTACGAAACCAATTATGGCAGTTTTGCCCAGTTCACCCGGGTGCAGGCCCAGCAGTGCATGCCCAAGCCCAGGCACATGACCTGGGAGGAGTCGGCGGCGTATACGCTGGTTGCGGCCACCGCCTGGCGGATGCTGCATGGCTGGGGTGCCAGCTCGATCAAGAAGGGCGATGTCGCGCTGATCTGGGGCGGTGCTGGCGGCCTCGGATCGATGGCGATCCAGATCGCCAAGGCGGTCGGTGCAACGTCGGTCGCCATGGTCTCGGGCGAGGACAAGTTCGACTATTGCATGAAGCTGGGTGCCAAAGGTTGCATCAACCGCAATGACTTCGATCACTGGGGAATGCTCCCGCACTGGAAGGACAATGCCGGTTATGCCAAGTGGCTGAAGGGCGTGCGCTCCTTTGGCGCGAAGATTTGGGAAGTGCTGGGCGAGAAGCGGGCGCCGAACATCGTCTTCGAGCATCCCGGCGAATCGACCATCCCGACGTCGATCTTCGTTTGCGAGACCGGCGGCATGGTGGTCGTCTGCGCCGGCACCACGGGCTATAACGCGACGGTTGATCTGCGCTATCTGTGGATGCGGCAGAAGCGCCTGCAAGGCTCGCATTTTGCCAATACCGAGCAGGCCAACCAGATGAACGAGCTGGCGCTGCGCGGCCTGCTCGATCCCTGCATGTCGCGGGTCTTCACTTACGAGGAGTTACCGATTGCCCATCAGTTGATGCACGACAACAAACATCCACACGGCAACATGTCGGTGCTGATCGGCGCCACCGAGTTCGGTCAGGGCGCCAGTGGCAAGCCACCCGTTGCGATGGTGCACCCGACGCTACCCAAGGGCGACGTCCATACCACACCGGCGCCTTATCCGATGTCCGTACCGCTGCCGAGCATTGCCGAGGGCGAAGCGCTGACCATTGCAGACGATGGCACCAGGGTTCGCGATCTGATGCATCGGGGCATCATCTCCTGCACGCCGGACGATACCGTCGGCACCGTCGCCAAGATCATGGTGGACAAGGAAATTCATGCGGTGGTGGTGATGGATGAGCAGGGCATGGCCGTCGGCGTCGTATCGCAGACCGATATGGTGCTGGCGCGGCAGGGCCGGACACCGGATCAGGCGCGCGCGATGCTGGCCAGGGAAGTCATGACCCCAGGTTGCGCGACTTGCGATGCCGACATGCTGTTGAGTGATGCGGTCAGTCTGCTGACGGCCCGGCGCATGCATCGCCTAGTGGTGACCGAGAAGGATCAGCCGGTCGGCGTGCTTTCGATGACCGACGTGGTGCGCAAGATCATCGGCGAATAAGCAGCGCTCGGTCAAATCCTGGCGTTTCCCAACCCCCCTCCTTGTCCAATGAGGGGGAAATGCAAAACTCCCTTCTCATCCACATGGATTGAGAAGGGATTTTTTGACACGATGGAGATTATTCCGCCATGCAAGCCATCGTCTGCCATGAATTTACCGGTCCGGCCACGTTGCGGCTGGAGGAGGTTCCTGAACCACGCCCCGGACCCGGCCAGGTGCGAGTCCGTGTCCGTGCCTGTGGGGTCAACTTCGCTGATAGCCTGATCACCCGTGGCCAATATCAGAAGCAGCCAGCCCCCCCGTTTACTCCTGGCTTTGAAGTTTCCGGCGAGGTGATGGAATTGGGCGCCGGCGTTGGCGGATTCGCCATCGGGGATCGGGTGATCGCCATGACGCCGCATGGCGGCTATGCCGAGCAGGTCATTGCGGACTTCGAGCGCTGTGTGCCGATGCCGACGGCGATGTCCTGGGAACACGGCGCGGCTTTTCCCGTCGTTTTCGGTACCTCGCATCTGGCCTTGTGGCATCGGGCACGCTTGCGTGCCGGGGAGACGCTGGTGGTGCATGGCGCATCCGGCGGTGTCGGATTGACCGCCGTTGCCATTGGCAAGCAATTGGGGGCGACGGTGATCGCCACGGCCAACGGCCCGGGAAAGCTGCAGGTGGCCAGCGCACACGGCGCGGATCATCTCATTGATTCCAGCCACGAGGACCTGCGGACGCGGATCAGGGAACTCACCGACGGCCGCGGTGCCGACGTGGTCTACGACCCGGTTGGCGGTGAGTTATTCAACGCTTCGCTACGCAGCATCGCCTTTGAAGGGCGCATCCTGATCATCGGTTTCGCGGGTGGCGCCGTACCGCAGATTCCCGCCAATCATCTGCTGGTCAAGAATGTGGACGTGATTGGCGTCAACTGGCCAGCTTATGCGGAATTGAATCCGCAGGTGATGACCGAGAGTTTCCAGACCCTGATGCAATGGTATCTGGACGGGGCGATCAAGCCGAATGTTTCGGCGACCTACCCACTGGCTCAAGCGGTTGAAGCGCTCAATCAAGTGGTGACGCGCAAATCTACGGGCAAAATCGTCATTATGATGGCTTAGGATATATACTTGTCGTCATCCGGAGGTAATGCCTGTCCGTGCGATGGACCAGCTTCAAGGCATCCGGAAACTCCAAGAATATCAACTGGCGCTGGCAAGGGCGAGCGCCGTATTTACTGGGCGCGGCCATACCCGCGCTGATAATCACGAGAAAGGACTTTGATGAATCCCCAGAACGGTTACGATATTGAAGATTTGTCCGTCGGCATGAGCGCAGAAATCGCCAAGACCATTACGGATGCCGACCTCGTTTTGTTTGCCGGGGTGTCGACGGACGTCAATGCGGTGCACATGGATGAAGATTTTGCGAAAACCACCATGTTTGGCGGCCGCATCGCACACGGGATGTTGTCCGCGAGCCTGATTTCAGCGGTGCTGGGCAATCGTTTACCTGGACCTGGCACGATTTACATGAGCCAGTCCCTGCGTTTCCGCGCGCCGGTTCGTCCGGGTGAAACGGTCCATGCCAAGGTGACGGTCAAGGAGGTCATCACCGAGAAGTCGCGGGTCGTCGTCGATACCGTATGCACCGTGGGTGACAAGGTGGTCATCGACGGCGAAGCGACGCTGTTGGCGACCTCACGCCAGAAGCGCGAAGCCGCCGGCAAGTAATCCCTGTCCATAAGCGCCGCGCGCGCCTGCTCGTCCAGATGTCCTGGTTGGCGCCACCGACCGTAGATTCGAAGTGCACCGGTCAGGACATCTCCTGCCTTCATGACCAACCCGTGAGGAACCCGATGAAACCGACATTCTGTTACCGGCTACTCGCTGCCGCCATCGCCGCCGTGCTGGTCGGTTGTGTCGCACTGCCGCAGGGCGGTGCAGGCTATGCTCGTTCCCCGGCTTTGCCGACTCCCCCCGACCCGCCTGACAACCCGACGACGCCGGAAAAAGCGGCGCTCGGCAAGAAACTTTTCTTCGATCCGCGTCTCTCGGGTGACGGCAGCATGGCCTGCCAGGGCTGCCACTACCGCCATCTCGGCTGGACTGACGCGCTGCCGTTGTCACGCAAGGTCGGCGGCGGCATGAATACTCGCCATACGCCCAGTGTATACAACACCGGCTACTACACCAGCTGGTACTGGGATGGCCGTGCCAAGACCCTCGAAGGTCAGGTCACTGCCGCCTGGAAGGCACAAATCGGTGCCGAACCGGCCAAAGCCGCTGCGGTAATCGCTGCGATACCCGGCTATCAGGTCGAGTTCAGGAAAGTCTTCGGCAGTGCGCCGGACGCCGACAACATTGTCAAGGCGCTGGCCGCTTTCCTGCGTACGCTCAATAGCGGCGAGGCGCCCTGGGACCGTCATGCTGCCGGCGACCGGACGGCCGTCTCGGCCGATGCGCAGGCCGGTCATGACCTTTTCGTCGGCAAGGCGGGTTGTGCCATCTGCCACCAGCCGCCCCTCTACAGCGACAGCCGGTTCTACAACATCGGACTCGAGGCCGACAAGGCCAATCCCGACCCTGGCCGCTACGCGGTGACCAAGGACCTGCAAGACCGGTCGGCATTCAAGACGCCAACGCTGCGTTCGGTTGGAATTTCCGGCCCTTACTTCCACGACGGAAGCGTCGCCAGTCTGGAGCAGGCCGTGCGTTATATGGCCTCAGGCGGCAAGGCGGATGCCAACAAGAGTACGCTGCTGGTTGACCGCAAACTTTCCGACCAGGAGATCCGACAACTCGTCGCCTTCCTCCATACGCTGACCAGCGAGGAACACTTCGAACCACCGGCGCTGCCGTAAGGTGTCTGGTGCACTCCACCATCTGGCGATTGTCGACTGGCTGGCGCTTTTCGCTTTTTTCACCTGCTGGGCTGGTTACGGCTGGTTTTCCGAGCATAGCCGCTGGGCATCTGGGGGGCTGATCAACAGCACCCGCGAGTTCCGGCTGGAATGGGCTTACCGGATGCTGGCCCGCGAGGTGCGGGTCACCGACTCGACACTGATCGGCAATCTGGTGAACAGTGTCACTTTCTACGCCAATACCACCATCTATATCATCGCCGGCCTGGTCGCCGCACTTGGCGCTGCCGACAAGCTGCTGAACTTCACCAGCGACCTGGCCTTGTCCGGCGCGGGCAACCGGGAACTTCTGGAGATCAAGCTGATGCTGGTTCTGGCGAGTTTCGTCTACGCCTACTTCAAATTCACCTGGTCGCTGCGGCAGTTCAACCTGCTGTCGATCCTGGTTGGGGCGGCGCCGCTCGGTGAGCGCGGGGATGCCGGTATCGAAGGCTATGCGCGCCGCCTGGCTGGTGCCAACAATCTTGCCGGAGACGACTTCAATCGCGGTATCCGTGCCTATTATTTCGGCCTCGCGGCCTCGGGCTGGCTGCTCAGTCCACTGTTGCTCAGCATTCTCGCGGTGCTGATTTTGCTGGTGCTCTACCGGCGCGACTACCGCTCGGCAGCACTCGGCATTCTGCGTCGGCAACCCTGAACAGGTGTATCCCCAGCGCAACCTCCTGATCGGCATCGCCTGCGGCCTGCTCGCCTATGGCATCTGGGGATTCTTTCCGCTGTTCTTCCACCAGCTCGCGCATGTTCCTCCGATGGATGTGTTGAGCAACCGCGCCGTATGGGCCTGCGTATTTGTCGGCCTGCTGCTGACACTGCGCAGGCAATGGCACAAGGTCGCCGAGGTCTTCCGGAACTGGCGGCAGTTGTTGATGCTGATGGTCGCGGCGCTGCTGATCGGCAGCAACTGGCTGGTTTTCCTGTGGGCGGTCGCCAATCGGCAGGTTGTGGCTTCCAGCCTCGGGTACTTTCTGACGCCACTGGTCAATGTCCTGCTCGGCCTGGTCGTGCTCAAGGAACGGCTGAATCGGCTGGAGTGGCTGTCGGTACTCCTGGCTTTGGCGGCAATGACCAACGAGATCATCGCCATCGGTGGCCTGCCATGGGTATCGCTGTTCCTTGCCGGCACCTTCGGTACCTACGGACTGGTGCGCAAGCAACTCCCGGTCGATGCCGTCTCCGGCCTGTGGTTGGAGACTCTGGTGATGCTGCCGGTTTGTGCGCTCTACGCCTTCTGGCAGGCCGGCAACGGCCATGCGGTGTTCACCGGCCACGACCTTTCGACCTCCTGGCTGTTGATCGCTGCCGGTGCGCTGACCGCGCTGCCGCTGCTGGCCTTCGCCGCAGCTGCGCAACGACTCGACCTGGCGACCATCGGGATGCTGATGTACATCAATCCGACGCTGCAGTTCGTCACCGCGATCTGGCTTTTCGGCGAACCGATGCGGGCCGAGCAGCTGCTCAGTTTCGGGTTGATCTGGCTGGGACTGTTGGTTTTCAGCTGGAGTGCCTGGGGCAAATACCGGAATCCGGACTGCATCGATTCCCGTTGACTTTCGACTTGTCTGAACTATGCTGGATATTGCGTTGCAGCATATTTTCCATTAGATGAGTGTCGACGAAAGGGGATGATGACCATGTCACGGCAACAGGGAAAGGCGGTCAGAGCGTGGTTGAGAGAGGGGCTGGCAGTCTGCTCGCTGGCTTTTGCTTGCTCCGCAAGCGGAGCACCAGCACTGGAAGAAGTTGCCGAAGGCGTCAAGATCGACCTTGGCCAGATCTCCGTGTCAGGGATCTCTTCAGGGGGTTTCATGGCTCACCAGTTCCATGTGGCACACTCAGAACACATCATGGGCGCGGGTATTGTCGCGGGTGGTCCGTACTACTGCGCGCGCGGGTCGATCATGGACGCCGTAACCAGGTGCAGCCAGTTTGTCATGCTCGAATGCACGGCCATCGGTCTGGATCCCAAGTGGTGTAAAAAAACCGACCTGGCGCCGAGAAACAAGACCGAGATCGAGCGGGTGGCGCATGCCTCTTTTGCTGAGGCAAAGAAACAGGAGGCAGCAGGGAGCATCAGCAAGCTTGCCAACCTGAAGAATGCCAAGGTTTATCTGTTCAGTGGCACCTATGACGCTATCGTTCCGCAAGGCGTGATGGACTCGCTTTTTCACTTCTATGCCGATGCCGACAAGGGGGGGATGGCAGAGGCCAACATGGCTTACAGCCGGACATTTCCTGCCCGCCATACGATGGTGAGGGACAGTTTCGACAAGCCAGCCGGCGATGTGGTGGGTAAGTGTACGTTGCCGCCCGCAGCCGCACCAGCGAACGACCAGAACGCTTTCATCGACGATTGCGAGGCGGTCGCCAGGCAGCGCGAGAAGCAGAATGGCTGCATTTGTCCGGTGACCGCAGGGGTCGGAATGAGCAGCGCCGCGACCTGTCCACCCAGCGACAAGCAGGCGCTTTGCAAGGATCTGAAGGAGGTCGATCTGGCGGGAGCCATTCTGAAACGCATTTACGGCGAATCCGCGCTGAAAGCTGCCCGTGTGCCTGTAGCGGAGAGCGCAGTACAGGCATTCGACCAGCGGCGGGTGTTCAGCAGGTTCTCGGATACCCCTTACAACGCTCTGCAGAACGCCTCGATGGCCAGAGAAGGCTATGTGTTCATCCCGCAGGCCTGCAAGGATGGTCGGCAGTGCAAGCTGCATGTCGCGTTCCACGGATGCTTGCAGGGCGGTGAGACGGACCGGCGGCGTAGCCACTCTGGCAATCTGTTCGCCAAGTTTGCGGGTTACAACGAATGGGCGCAGGCCAATGACATCATCGTCCTTTATCCACAGATCCAGGCGCGAACCTTGCCACTCAATCCTCAGGGATGTTGGGACTGGTGGGGGCAGGATTACACCCACGAGGCTTATCACACGCAAGGAGGAAAACAGATCAGGGCGGTCGCACAAATGATCAACATTCTTGCTGGAGGACAGCAAGCGCTCAACGTACCAGCAGAGTAAAGTTGAGGACAAGGGTGTCGGCAAGAGGTGGATGACGAATCACCAACGGATATTGAATGCCGAACGAACATTGTTTGGGTAGATTGAATCGAATCTTAACGGAGGAATTGAAAAATGGCGGACCTTTCCAAGCTATTGAGTGATTGGACCAAGGCGATTACGAGCATGGACGTGACCAGGGGCAGCGAAGAGCTTCTGAACATCATGGCCGGGCTCAAGGTGCCGGGTGTCAACATGGACGCCGTGGTGGCCATTCAGCGTGAAAACCTCGAAGCCCTGAGTGCTTCCAACCGAGCAGCGCTTGCCGGGATGAAAGCCGTCGGGGAGTGGCAAGTGAAGATCCTGCAGGAGACGATGCAGGGATTGACGACTGCGATCAGCAACCTGACCAAGGGGGGCTCGCCGCAGGAGATCGCGGCAGCGGAAGCCGAGCTGGCCAGAAAAGCTTTTGAAACCGCAGTCGGCGAGATGCGAGAACTCGCGGAGATCGTGGGCAAGGCAAATCAGCAGGCCAGCGAAGCCATTGCCAAGCGAATTCCCGCGAGCCTGAACGAAATCAAGGATGTGCTGAAGCTTCCATAAACGATTGGAACGTCCAGGCCCCCCTGAACACTCTGCAGTGTCCGGGGCCGGGACGCCCTTCAAGAAGCCTTCAAGAAGCCTTGGGGTATGCAGCCGGAAGCAGAGGCGGTCTTTTCCCTACGCCGCCACTTCTCCACCCAGTGCGGTGACCAGGTCATCGAGCAACCTCGCCACTTCTCCGGTCATCAGGGTGAAATCGATGTCGAAGCGTTCATCGGCATTCTCGCCCTGGCTTTCGGCCTGTTCCTTGAGGATGTCCAGGAAGGCGAGGCGTTTGATCTGTAACTGGTCGTTGAGCACAAAGGAAATACGGTCGTTCCAGGTCATCGCCAGGCGGGTGACGATCTTGCCGGTGGCGATATGCTGGCGGATCTCTTCGCCTTCGAGGGTGTGATTGACATAGCGCACGCTGGCCTTGTCGGTCGAGCGCAGCTCGAGGTCCTGGTCGAGGGTGAATCCGACGGGCGCTTCGCCATCGGCTACCCAGCCGGTCATCGCCGCCGACGGGGATTGCGTCACTTTGAGCACCTTAACCGGCAGGGCATCGAGCGATTTGTGAAGATGCTCGAGGAACTCTTCGGCTTTTGCCGGCGAGGCGGAGTCGATGACCAGCCAGCCGTTGATCGGATCGATCCAGCCAGAGGTGCTGCGGTTGCGGATGAAGGCGCGCGGCAGCAGTTCGAGAGTCATTTCTTGCTGGATCTCGCGCATCTCGCGACGGCCGATACGGCGGCCTTCGGCTTCCTCGATCTCCTTGGCCTTGTCGCTGGCAAAGCGTTTGACGATCGAAGCCGGCAGCAGTTTTTCCTCGACCCCGAGGGTGAGCAGCCACTGCTGGTTGACGGAATGGACGAGTGCGCCGCCGTCCCGTGGCGCGACCCAGCCGATGCTGCGCGGATCGGTGGCGTGGCATCCTTGCAGGGTCAGTTTGCCGAGTTGCGCCGCCAGTTGCTCGGCGTCAGCGGCCCAGTTTCTGGGCAGGCGGTAGAGGTGAAGATTTTTGAACCACATGAGCGGACCCGAAAAAATTGGCCATTATAGGCCTGAACGGCACATAATTTGCCACCGGGCGGCAGGGCAGGGGAGCCGGTGACACCGGCTTCTGTTAGCATTCGCGCTGCTTTTGACGATCCGTCCATGACCGCTTTGCTCTCCGATGTCTTTTCCGCTGCCGGGCCGCTGGCAAGCACGGTTCCCGGTTACCGCCTGCGTGTCCAACAACTCGAACTGGCTGAGCGCATCGCTGCCGCGATGGCCGGCAATCAGGTCCTGATTGCCGAAGCCGGGACCGGCACGGGCAAGACCTATGCCTATCTGGTACCCGCATTGCTTTCGGGGGGCAAGGTGATCGTTTCGACCGGTACCCGCAACCTGCAGGATCAGCTTTTTACGCGTGACATCCCGACCATCCGCAGCGCGCTCAAGTCACCGGTCAGGGTGGCGCTGCTCAAGGGGCGAGCCAATTACCTGTGTCACTACCACCTCGAACGTTCGCTTTCCGATGGTCGCTTTCTCTCGCGTGACGACGCCGTCTACGCGCAGCGTATCGCGCGCTTTGCCAGGAAGACCCGAAGTGGTGACAAGGCCGAGTGTACGGGTGTTCCCGAAAACGCGACGGTGTGGGCGATGGTCACCTCGACTCGTGACAACTGCCTCGGCCAGGATTGCCCGAAGCACAAGGAGTGTTTCGTCCTTGCTGCGCGCCGCGAGGCGATGGCGGCCGACCTGGTGGTGGTCAACCATCACCTGTTCTTCGCCGACGTGATGCTTCGTGACGAAGGAACCGCCGAACTGCTGCCCGCCTGCAATACGGTGATCTTTGACGAAGCACATCAATTGCCGGAAGTCGCCAGCCTGTTCTTTGGCGACAGCATCTCGACCGCGCAGCTCCTCGAACTGAGCCGCGATACACAGCTCGAAAGTCTGGCCTCGGCGCGTGACTGCCTGGATCTGCCGAAGTTCTGTACCCTGCTTGAAAAGGTCGCTCGCGACCTGCGGCTGGTCTTGCCGGTCGAACCGGCCCGCTACGCGCTACAGCAACTCGAAGCGCACGCCGGTTTCGCCGATCGATTGAACGATGTGCTCAAGGAACTGGCAGCGCTGGCCTCCTTGCTCGAGACGCAGGCGCAGCGTGCCGAAGGTCTGGAAAGCTGCTGGCGGCGCGCCACCGACTTGCAGGTGCGCCTGCAGGCCTGGCAGAGTGGGGCGAACCTGGATTTCGTTCGCTGGGCAGAGACCTATAGCCACTCGCTGCAGCTCAATGCGACGCCGCTGGCGATCGCCGAGATCATGCAGAAGCAGATGAGCGGCCATCCGCGCGCCTGGATCTTCACTTCGGCGACACTTGCCGTGCAGGACAGTTTTTCTCATTACTGTGCCGAGATGGGGCTTGGCGACGCCGATTCGGCGCGTTGGGAGAGTCCCTTCGACTACCCTCGACAGGCGCTGCTCTACGCGCCGCGCAACCTGCCCGATCCGAACCGCCCGGAGTATGCCGAAGCGGTCGTCGAGGCCGCGTTTCCGGTACTCCAGGCGAGCGCTGGCCGGGCATTCTTTCTGTGTACCTCGCTGCGCGCGATGCGCCGAACACACCAGTTGCTCAGCGAGTGGCTACAGCGCGACGGACTTGATCTGCCTTTGCTGTTGCAGGGCGAGCGCAGCAAGAACGAATTGCTCGAACGCTTTCGCAGCCTGGGCAATGCCATCCTGATCGGCAGCCAGAGTTTCTGGGAAGGGGTCGATGTGCGCGGCGAAGCGCTGTCGCTGGTGGTCATCGACAAGCTGCCGTTTGCGCCGCCGGACGACCCGGTGCTTTCGGCGCGTATCGAGAAGCTCCGGCGCGAAGGACGCAATCCTTTCATGGAGTACCAGTTGCCGCGCGCGGTGATCAACGTCAAACAGGGCGCGGGTCGCCTGATCCGCGATGAGAATGACCGCGGGGTGTTGATGATCTGCGACCCGCGCCTGCTCAGCAAACCCTACGGCAAGCGTATCTGGCGAAGTCTGCCGCCGATGAAGAGATCTCGCGAACTCGCCGACGCTCTGGCCTTCTTCGCCCCGGCAGCGGCCGCATGATCCGCATGCCTCCCCCTCTCCAGACTGCTGCCGATCTGCCACTGGACTGCGCGGCCGTGGCTGAGCTTCTCAATCGCGGCTGCGCCTGTATCTCGGTCGACCATCGATCCTTGCAGCGCGCGCTCGAAAACGGCAATGGAACGTTCTCGCACGCTGAACTGCTGGCGACGCGGCCGCATCTGTTCTCGGACAGCATGGTTTTCGTCAGCACCGCGCATCTCGCGCGCATGGCACGAATCATCGCCTTGCTCGAACGGGTGGTGGCCTTGCCGGCATATCGCGAACGGGTGCTCGCCTACGCGCCGCCACTGGCACGGCATTCGCCCGGCGCCGTGGGGGTCTATCTGGGTTATGACTTCCACCTCGGTGCAGATGGTCCGCAGCTCATCGAAATCAATTCGAACGCCGGTGGGGCGCTGCTCAACGCTCGCCTGTTGCGCGCGCAGCGCGCGTGCTGCGCCGCGGTGGCGAGGATGATGCCGACGCCGATACCGGTCGAGGAAACCTTTCTGGCGATGTTTCGCGAGGAGTGGCGACTGACCCGCGGCACTGGCGATGCTTCGCAGCGGCCGCTGGCGCGCATCGCGATTGTCGATACGCAGCCCGATGAGCAGTATCTGGCGCCTGAATTTGCACTCTTTCGGCAACTCTTCGAGGCGAATGGCATCGCTGCACTGGTGGCCGATGTTGAGGAACTGACCTTCGACGGCGAACGCTTGTACTGCCGCGGGCAGGTCGTTGACCTGGTCTACAACCGGCTGACCGACTTTGCCCTGGCCGAACCGCAGAGTGCGGCGTTGCGTGCGGCGTATTTGAGCGATGCCGTGGTGGTCACGCCGCATCCGCAGGCGCATGCGCTGTTTGCCGACAAACGCAACCTGCAGGCTCTCGGCGACGACGACTGGCTGGCAGCGATCGGCTTGCGCGAAGACGAGCGCGAGTTGCTGGCCAGCAGCATTCCGCGTACCCTGCTGGTGCTCCCCGAACAGGCCGAGGCCTTCTGGGCCACTCGCAAGCAGTGGTTTTTCAAACCGACTGCCGGTTACGGCGGCAAGGCGGCCTATCGCGGCGACAAGCTGACCCGGCGCGTATTTGCCGAAATCGCCGGCGGTGGCTATGTCGCGCAGGCGGTGGTTGCTCCTTCCGAGCGGCGCCTGCTGATCGATGGCGTACCGCACGATTTCAAGCTCGATCTTCGTAACTACGTTTATCGGGGTGCGGTTCAACTGGTATCGGCGCGACTGTACCGTGGCCAGACGACCAATTTCCGGACCCGTGGCGGCGGCTTTGCGGCGGTTTTCCCGGTACCCTGTGCAAGCGGAAGCAAAGCATGAGACTGTTTGGTATTGCCGGCTACTCCGGCGCCGGCAAGACGACCTTGCTGGAAAAACTGCTGCCGCGAATGACCCGGATCGGGCTGCGCGTCGCGGTGCTCAAGCACGCGCACCACCATTTCGACATCGACCAGCCGGGGAAAGACTCGTTTCGCCACCGCGCGGCAGGGGCTGGCGAAGTGCTGCTGGCCAGCAGTGCGCGCTGGGTATTGATGAGCGAGTTACGCGGCGCTCCCGAGCCGACGCTCGAGGAATATGTCGCACACTTGTCGCCTTGCGATCTGGTCCTCGTCGAGGGTTTCAAGGACGAGGCGATTCCGAAGCTCGAAGTGTATCGGCCCGGCAACGGCAAGCCGCCGCTGTGGCCACAACTGCAGCACATCGTCGCTGTCGCCTCGGATGCCCCGCAATCACTGACCCTGCCGGCGCATCTGACGCGGCTGGACCTGAATGATCCGGACGCGATCGTCGGCTTCATCCTCGGCACTCTTCAACTGGGAGGGAAAACGCATGCTGTCCTTTGATGAAGCGCTGGCGCGCTTGCTGGCCAGTGCCCGGACCGTTTCAGAAATTCGCCGCCTGCCGACGCTGGCTGCCGCCGGGCGCGTGCTCGCACGGGCACAGCAGGCGACGGTCAATGCGCCGCTACTCGACAACTCGGCGATGGATGGTTATGCGCTGGCCGTCGCCGATGTGCCGCGCCTGGCGAGCCGACTGCCGGTCTCGCAGCGCATTCCTGCGGGCAGCGTCGGTACACCGCTGCAGCCAGGAACCGCTGCCCGGATCTTCACCGGCGCGCCGATACCGGCCGGTGCCGACGCAGTAGTGATGCAGGAGCTTTGCGAACACGCCGACGATGCGGTGCTGATCAACCATCTGCCGCAAGCGGGCGAACATATTCGCCGCGCCGGGAGCGACATTGCCGCCGGGAGCGAAATTCTCCCTGCCGGACTGCGCCTGCGACCCCAGGACACCGCCCTGGCGGCGTCGGTGGGGATCGCCGAACTGCCGGTTTTCCGCCGCTTGCGAGTGGCCGTACTGTTTACGGGTGACGAACTGCGCATGCCCGGTGAGCCGCTGCCGCCGGGCGCGATCTACAATGCCAACCGTTTTCTGCTCACCGCCCTGCTGCAGTCATTGGGTTGCGTCGTCCGTGATATTGGGCAGGTGCCCGACGATCTGCCGGCGACGCGCCAGGCGCTGCGCGCAGCCGCGCTCGACAATGACCTGGTGCTCAGCTCGGGCGGCGTTTCCGTCGGCGAAGAGGATCACATCAAAGCCGCCGTTGCGGCGGAGGGTCGGATCGAGATGTGGAAGATCGCCATCAAGCCCGGCAAACCCCTGGCCTTTGGACAGATCGGTTCGGCCGGGCGCGAGGTGGCGTGCATCGGTTTGCCGGGAAACCCGGTTTCCTGCCTGATCACCTTCCTCATGCTGGTACGGCCTTTTCTATTGAAAATGCAGGGCGTGCATCCAATTACCCCACCGAGCTACCGGCTGCGCGCCGATTTCGACTGGTTGCGGCCCGATGCCCGGCGCGAGTTTCTGCGTGCAAGAAGCCATGCCGATGGCGGCGTGGAGATCTTCGCCAACCAGGGCGCGTCAGTCCTGAGTTCGGCGGTGTGGGGCGATGGCCTGATCGATAACCCGCCGCAGCAGGTGATCCGACGCGGCGACAGGGTGCGCTTCCTGCCGTTTTCGGCCTTGCTGAACTGAGCCTGGAGGGCGAATGATGCTGAAGATTCTGTACTTCGCGAGCGTCCGCGAGCTGCTTGGACAAGGGAGCGAGGAGTTGCCACTGCCGGCCGGGGTGGGGGATGTCGCCGGCCTGCTCGGGTTTCTCGCGCAACGGGGAGGCGCATGGAAGCACCTGGCGGAAATCAGGAACCTGCGTCAGGCGGTCAATCAAGAGTTGGTCGGGCGCGATGCACCGATCGGGTCGGGGGACGAGGTCGCTTTCTTTCCGCCGGTGACCGGAGGTTGAAATGATGGTGCGCGTTCAGGAGGCTGATTTCGACGTCGGCGCAGAGCTGGCGGCGCTGCGCCAGGATCGACCACAGATCGGTGCGCTGGTGTCCTTTGTCGGTGTCGTGCGAGCGGCCAGCGATGGCGCCGGGGTCTCGGAGATGACCCTCGAACATTACCCAGGGATGACCGAGAAAGCGCTTGCGGCGATGGTCGGCGAGGCCGCACGCCGCTGGAAGCTCATCGACGCGATCGTCATCCACCGTGTCGGTCGCTTGCTGCCGGGCGACCAGATCGTCCTCGTCGCGGTGGCCGGCGCGCATCGTGGCGAAGCTTTTGCCGCCTGCGAGTTCCTCATAGACTACCTGAAAACGCGCGCGCCGTTCTGGAAGCGCGAAGTGACGCCGCAAGGCGCGCGCTGGGTCGCTGCGCGCGCGAGCGACGATCAGGCTGCCGAGCGCTGGCAGGAGGAGGATTGAGCTCGGCACGGCTCCGATCCAGCAAGGCGCACCAGGCCCGGCAAGCCTGCTACCGCGTCACCTGCAACACTGCTGGCGCGAAGTTCACCCGCCGCGTCTCGACAATGCGCCTGGCGTCCACCTTTCCCTCGACGATCTCGTAGCCCATCAGCGCAAATATCCGGCCGCGCACGAACAGTGGCCGCGAATTGCCGTACCAGTCGACGCACGAGGCGCGGCAGCCGTCATTGCGGTCGCTTGCCGAGGGTTGCGCGGTCAGCGTACCGAGTTCGCTCAGCGTCAGGGCATGATTGCGCAAAAAGAGCAGGGCTGCCGACGGCGTGCGCAGTTGTCGTGCGCCGGATTCGTCACCGCCGACGATCGGCAGGCCAAGCAGGCCGTCGAACTCGCTCTCGGATTTATAGAAGAAGCCATGACTGCGCGTTTCACCCTGCGCTGCGTCCTTGCGCGTGTAGCGGCCGGCGGTCACCGGTAGAGGAGTCAGACGTACACTGCTCAGATGCAGGTCCCTGCCGCTGCTGCCGACGACGAGGGCATTGCTGCCGAGTGCCTCGACACGGTCTACCGAGTGTGGCAAAGGTAATTCGTAGACCTCACCCTGCGCGTAGCGCACCGCGTACACCTGTGATTGCGTCGTCGTCTGCGGCGAATGCCAGCCGGTACCCGCGCCGTACAGCAGATACGGGCCGATGTAGCGACTCTGCAGCACGTAGCCGTTGGCTCTCGGCAGCCGGCGGTAAGCCTGGGCGGGTGCGCTGTCACGGCCGTCGGAAAAGCTGGCGAGCGGGATGCGCAGCAGCGCCAGGTCGCCGGCATTGACTTCGCCTGCCCACATGCCGTCGCCACGGCCGTTGGCACGCAGCAGCACGTTCAGCACGCCGCCGTCGTCTTCGTGGAAAGAGAACTGGTCGATCGGGCTGCCGGCTGTCTTCAGGGCACTCGGTGCCGATCCGTCGAGCGGGATGCGGAACACCGACGAAGCCGAAGCTCCCCCCCGTTCGGCCGTCGTCCAGACGAATACCGAATTCGGCGAGACGTAGAAGACGCGTCCAGGTGACCCGAGAACGGCGGTGCTTTGACAATCCATCTCCGGTCTGGCGAGATCGCAGATCGAGACACTGTGCAGGGCGACGCCGGCGAAGGGGTCGAGCGGCTCGTCGCTGCGGTAGATCCGCGTCGCCGGCGCAATGCGCCGGAAATCCGCCGGCAGCGCTCCAGGGCGCCAGCGGCGCATCGCCGGGAAGGCTGCCCAGGGGTCACCCCATGGGCTGAGAACGTGCGGCGAATAGACGATCAGTTTGCTGCCGATCAGCCGGCTCGCATAGTTGCGGGAAGAATAGTAGTCGTTGGAGCGCAGGTGATAGGTCGCCCGATAGGCGAGCTGTCCAGCGCGCGAAATGTCGAAGACGCCGACTTCGGTGCCACCACGCGCGTAACTGTAGCCGATGACGACGATCGTGTTGCCGGAAATCAGCATCTCGTCGTACCAGGCGCCACCTGGATCGACATCGCTGCCGAAAGCGTCGATGGCGGCGACGGGGCGCAGATCCTGCGCGCCGATGCGGACCGTGAACAGGCGGCCACGGCGCAGGATCACCAGGTGGTCACCGTGTACCTTGACGATGCCCCCTTCATCGACACCGGCGTGCTGGACGTTGGTGACGGATTCGTTCTTGCCGGTGGCGGCTTCTTTGGCCACTGCCACAGGGGCGGCGGCGGGTGCGGGAGATGGTTGAGCGAGTTGGCCCACGGACTTGTCGGCACGCGCTCGTTGCTGCTCGTCGCGGCGACGCTGCGCTTCGTCAGCCCAGCGTTTGAAGAGACCGGCGAGTTCCTGCTCATTGGCGAAGGCGCTGAGCGTCTTGCGTGGTGCAGTTGGATTGGCCGTGGTGGCCGTTGCCGCAGGCAAGCAGAGAGCAGTCAGCACGGCAGTGGTCAGGTAAACGACAAGGGTTCGATACATGGCAGTCCTTTCGTGGAGGGTTCAGACGGGTAAACGGACGACGCACGAGAATGGGGTTAAAACTTCCCGCAGATTCTCACCCACGCCGAGCTGCCGTTCCGCGTACGTCGTCACGTCGCCGGTCAACGCTTATCATGAGAGAATCGTGAGTCGCTGGCGCGGCTTTCACATTAAACTCCCCGCCTTGCTTGTTCCCTCCGCGGATATTTCATGGTCAAGTCCTTCGATTCACCCAATCCCGATAGCGGGCAACGCTTCGGCAGTCGCGGCGCACGGCGAGAACGGAGCCCGCAGACGGACCCGGTACTGTCTGAACTGCGCGTGCCGCCGCATTCACTGGAGGCCGAGCAATCAGTGCTCGGCGGCTTGATGCTCGATAACGCGGCCTTCGACAAGATCGCCGACGTGATCAGCGAAGGCGATTTTTATCGCGATGAACACCGGCGCATTTACCGCCAGATTTCCAAGCTCCTGGAACGTAGCAAGCCCGCCGACGCGGTGACGGTAGCTGAAAGCCTCGACCAGGCGGGGGAGGGCGACGCCACCGGCGGGCTGGTCTACCTTGGCGAACTGGCCGCGAACACGCCGTCGGCGGCGAACATCCGGCGCTATGCCGAGATCGTCCGTGAACGGGCGATTCTGCGGCAACTGGTGACTGCCGGCGACGAAATTGCCGGCAGTGCGCTCAATCCGCTCGGTCGCGACCCGAAAACCCTGCTCGACGAGGCCGAGGCAAGGGTCTTCGCGATTGCCGAAGGCGGTTTTCGCCACCAGACAGGCTTCGTGCATATCAACCCGCTGCTGACGCAGGTGGTCGAACGCATCCAGGAGCTGCACGACCGCGACAATCCTTCGGACATCACCGGCGTGCCGACCGGCTATCACGATCTGGACGCGAAGACTTCGGGCCTGCAGGGCGGCGATCTGCTGATCGTTGCCGGCCGTCCGTCGATGGGAAAAACCTCGTTTGCGCTCAATATTGCCGAGCATGTGGCGATTGAAGTGGGTCTGCCGGTCGCCGTTTTCTCGATGGAAATGGGCGGTACGCAACTCGCCATGCGCATGCTCTCATCGGTCGGTCGGCTCGATGCCCATCGCGTCCGTACCGGTCGCCTCAATGACGACGAGTGGTCGAGGCTGTCCTTTGCGCTGGGCAAGATGCACGAGGCGCCGATCTATATCGACGAGACGCCGGCGCTCAATCCGATCGACCTGCGCGCGCGCGCGCGTCGTCTGCATCGCCAGTGTGGCAAGCTCGGACTGATCGTCATCGACTACCTGCAATTGATGTCCGCCACTTCGCATGGCGAGAACCGGGCGACCGAAATCTCGGAGATTTCGCGATCGCTGAAAGGATTGGCCAAGGAGTTGGGCGTTCCCCTGATGGCGCTCTCGCAACTCAACCGCTCGCTCGAACAACGGCCGAACAAGCGCCCGGTGATGTCCGACCTGCGCGAATCGGGCGCCATCGAACAGGACGCCGACATCATCATGTTCATCTACCGCGACGAGGTGTATAACCCGGACACACCCGACAAGGGGGTTGCCGAGATCATCATCGGCAAGCAGCGTAACGGCCCGATCGGCACCACCCGCCTGACTTTCCTGGGCGAGTACACGCGCTTCGAGAGTTTCGCCAAGCCGGGATCGTATTGAGCACGGGCAGACGTCAGCCTTCGACGCGGCTGGCGTTGACCGTGTAGCCAAAGCGCTGGATGTCGGTGCTGTCGAAACGGACACCGGCGGCCTCCGCCTGCGGCAGGACCAGGAAGGGCAGGAGCCCGCCGCCGCTGGCGCCCCGGAGACTGACATCCTGGGCAGCGTTGTAGGCAATCCAGTTCATCTCCCAGAAACCGAACAGCAGCTTCCTGAGGACCACCAGTTTCGCATCGCCGTTGCCCAGATGTTCGTCGTGAATGGCCTTGCGCACATCACCAGGGTCGACCGGAATCCAGCCATAGCCCGGCGTGTAGAATTCGGCACGACAATGCTGCACGGCGCGCAGGTTACCGGTTGCGCCGAGGCCGGAAAACAGACGCGAACTGTCGACGCGCAGCCCGAAGACCGGGCGCGCGGGAATTCCGATCGATCGGCACAGGCCGACGAAGAGGAGGGCGATGTCGGCACTCTTGCCGCTCAACTGGCCACTATCGAGCATGGCCTCGACATCACCCCTGCCGATGCCGCTCTGGGCTGGATCAAATGATGTGTTTTCGACCACCCAGTCGTAAATCGCCTTGCCCTGGGCGACCGGATCCTTGATACGGCCAATGGCACGTTCGGCGGTGCGGCGCACGAGTCCATCGATCGGAACCAGATTGCTCGATTGCAGACAGCGCCGAAGCACTTCGCTGCGTTCGGCGGCGCTGCCGCGGCGGGTGATGTCGAAGTGACGGTCCAGCTTGGCCACCTGACTATTGATCTGTAATTGCGGTGTCGGACTGCCCTCTTTCCAGTCAGCGTAGAACACCTCCATATCGGCTACCGGATCACGGTAGATTCCGGCACTGTCGAAGTTGCCTCGCCAGAAGTGACCCAGCGAGCGTTGCCAGGGAGTGTCCTTGTATTGAGCCAGTGGGAGCCACAACCGCAGTTTCCCTTTGACCTGGTTGATCGTGATCTGTGAAGTAATGTCGTAGGTCCGCCAGTTGGGCTGCGGCTCATCGGGCAGACTGATGGCATTGCGCTGTTCGACTGCGGCTATCGGTGATGGGCTGGGTGCCGGAGCCGGGGTGGCTGATGGTTTTTCAACGACCGGCCGGTAGCTGTGCCGGGCTCTTGTGCTGGCTCTGCTGCCGCTGCTCCTGGTGGTCTCTCTACTGCTGGTTTTGCCGGCAGGCTTGGCTGTCGACTTGGCTGCCGGTTTGCCGGCATCCTGAGTGGATGCCTTCTTCTTGTTGGCGGCAAGCACCGACGAAGGGGCCAATAGCGAAAGAAGCGCAGAAGCAGCAAGGAAATCGCGTCGTTTCAATCGACTCTCCGGTAAGCACAGGATCCTGATCGCTCGGAGCCGGCAGCATGGATCGATGGCCAAAAACGACCGGGCCGTGTCACCAGACACGGCCCCATTGATGTGCAAAAAAATTATAACACTTCAGCAGCGTAGTCAGCGAGGCGGGAACGCTCGCCTCGTTGCAGGGTGATATGGCCGGCGTGCTGCCAGCCCTTGAAGCGGTCGACAACGTAGGTCAACCCGGAACTGCCTTCGGTCAGATAGGGCGTATCGATCTGCGCAATGTTGCCGAGGCAGATCACCTTGGTGCCTGGTCCGGCACGAGTGATCAGGGTCCTCATCTGTTTCGGAGTCAGGTTTTGCGCCTCGTCGATGATCAGGAATTTGTTGAGGAAGGTGCGGCCACGCATGAAATTGAGCGATTTGATCTTGATCCGGTTGCGAATCAGGTCACGGGTCGCCGCGCGGCCCCAGTCGCCGGCATCGTCATCGCTCTTGTTGAGAACTTCGAGGTTGTCCTCGACAGCGCCCATCCACGGCCCCATCTTTTCTTCCTCGGTACCGGGCAGAAAACCGATGTCTTCGCCGACGGGGACGGTGACACGGGTCATGATGATTTCGCTGTAGCGCCTTCCTTCGAGCACCTGCGTGAGACCGGCAGCCAGAGTGAGCAGCGTCTTGCCGGTGCCGGCCTGGCCGAGCAGGGTGACGAAATCGACTTCCGGATTCATCAGCAGATTGAGCGCAAAATTCTGTTCGCGGTTGCGCGCCGTGATGCCCCAGACGTTGTTCTTGGTGTGCGTATAGTCGGTCAGCGTCTGGATCTCGGCGGTCGAGCCGGAGATTTCGCGGACGATGGCATAGAGCGGTTTTTCCCCTTCCTGGAAGAGGAACTGGTTGACCAGCAGTTGCGCGCAGAATGACCCCTTGAGGCGGTACAGCGTACGCCCGTCCTTCTTCCGGGACTCGATGTCCTGGCCGTATACCTCCCAGAAATCAGGGGGCAGCTCGCGCATTCCCGTGTATAGCAGGTCGTTGTCCTCGAGCACCTTGTCGTTGAAGTAGTCCTGCGCCGAGAGCCCGAGGACGCGGGCCTTGATGCGCATATTGATGTCCTTGGAGACGAGGATCACCGGGCGCTCGGGATGCCGGCGTTGCAGATCGATGACGACTGCCAGAATCTGGTTGTCGACCTTGGCCGTTGGCAATCCCGCCGGCAACCCGTCGGCGATTGCCTCTGTCTGCAGGAAAAGGCGGCCGCTGGCCAGTTTGCGGGAAGGTCCCTGGAGCGGGATGCCTTGGTCGATGGCCCCATCTACGCTGTTAACGATCTCGTCAAGAGTGCGCGTCACCTGGCGAGCGTTGCGGGCGATTTCCGACAAGCCTTTCTTATGGTTGTCGAGTTCTTCCAGGGTCATCATCGGCAGAAAGACGTCGTGTTCCTCGAAGCGGTAGACGCAGGTCGGATCGTGCATCAGGACATTGGTGTCGAGGACGAAGAGCTTGCCTGGTGTGGTGGCAGCTTGTTGCTCGGCATTGACTGCAGTTTTGCGGGCCATGTGAGCGCTTTCCGGATCAGGCCGGTGAGGGTTTCATGTCAGAGCTGGGCGATGAAATCCAGGACTTCCTGCGCGTGGCCGGCCACCTTGACGCCGCGCCATTCGCGCCGCAGCACACCCTGGCCGTCAATGACAAAGGTGCTGCGTTGGATGCCGCGAACCTGTTTGCCGTACATCGACTTCATCTTGATGACCGAGAAGCGGGAGCACAGCAATTCTTCGGTGTCGCAAAGCAGATCGAAGGGCAAGTCCTGCTTCGCCTTGAAATTCTCGTGTGACTTGACGCTGTCACGAGACACACCGACCACGAGAGCACCGGCCTTCACGAACTGCGGATGCAGGTCACGGAATTGCTGGGCCTCGATGGTACATCCCGGTGTGCTGTCCTTTGGATAGAAATACAGGACGACCGGGCTGCCTCGGCAAGCCGAGAGAGTGAAGGTCCGGCCACCCGTTGCAGGCAGGCTGAAGTCGTCAACGGTCTGATCGATCATGGCTAGCTTTTCAGGGACGAAGAAGCTGGATTGTGGTAAGAAAGCGGATCGTCGGTCAAGCCTTGAATCGCTGTTTGCCGTCAGCTTCGGATTATCATATCAGATCAGGTATTTCGTATAATTTGTATTATGTAAAATTAAATGGGGGTGTCGATGGCTGACCCTGATGACTCACCGATGCGGGTGATAGGACGCGCTTGGAATGAGACATTGCCGCGCAATCTTTGAGACATTGGCGAATGGTTTGAGAATGCAACAGATCAGCGCCGGCGGCAATGTCGCGCAGGATCTGGCAGTGTAGGCTCTTGCCCTATTCTTTGAGGGAGTCCAAAGAAGACTGCTCGATACAGGAGCCTACTCGCCAGCAAACACGCCAGGCTCAGCCCGCTATCCCTACACTCAACAGCTGGCTGGCCAGCTCATCGCGGCGCGTCAGCAAGGTGTCCAGTTCATGATCGATCTCGGCAATGCGCTTGCGCAGATCGGCAACCGGAATCGCACCTGGCGGCCAATCATGCACCACGTCAAGGGCGGCCATGAAGCGCTCGGCGATCAGATCGCCGAAGTAGAAAAAGAAGGCATCGGCAGACGGGGCGAACCCATCGAAACAGTCTTCCCCGTTCATGAACGGGAAATTCTGCAATCGACCGCCTTGGAAAACCCGATCCAGGGCAACGAAGCTTGAATTCAGCTTGGCGTTTCCCCGTCCCGAGTGGTCGGCAAACTGCTTGATCCTGTACTGGAAAAGTTCGCCTCGCTTGGCAAGGTCGGCTCTGACGTAAGCGGCGAAATCCTCTCGACTCACCGGCGAATTCATCAAGCTTTCCCGTTCCCCATTCAGCGCGTGGATTTGCTCATCAAGCGTCTTGATGTCCGTCTTGACGGAATCGGCCGCCTTCTTCAGATCGTTCAGGAGGGTGGATAAATCAGACATTGGCTTCCTCTTCGCTGGTAGGCTTTTCCGATGCCTTGAAGAACGGCTTGTGCAGCGGCTCAATGGCCTTGCATTCCAGCAGCGGCGCGGCTTCGTCGTTGGACAGTTCGATTTCAGCGCCAACGGTGTAGAGATCTTGGTTGTGGTTCACATTGGTACGGGCCAGATACTTCATGAAGCTTCCTTTCCGGTCATTTGATGGACGGTTGAACATGGTGGACGGCTTGCAGCGTGGTGACGTGGACGCCTATATCGGCCCTATCTTTCTGATAGCTCAGAGCAGCTGCAGCGATCCTCTGAGCGAGTGATTCCCCCAGGCCGTCTTGCACCACAAGACGCGCGCTCGCTTGGTGGCTCGAAGTGGGCGCAACGCGATTCACGGCTTGAACGGTCGTCAGAAAGACACCGTTTCGGGCCATGGCTTCCTGATAGGCAAGCGCTGCACTCGCAATTTCCGAATGGCCCGCACCTTGGCCCAAGATCCGGCTGGCGGCGGCCAACTCGGTCAGGCCATCCAAGGCCGGGGTATTGGTCAGTGCGGCACTCACGACGCCCAGCACCTCGCCTTTGTGGTCGTAATAAAAGACGGGCGAAATAAAGCGGTATTCCTTGGCCCTGATCATCGCGGCGGCACGCTCGGTCCAGCGGGCGTCCGTGACGTATAGCCCGTCCCCTTCTCGCCATTCCAGGCGCTTGAACCAACCAGCGGCGGGATTCGGCTTGCCGTTGCTGGGCGAGTTCAAAGACTGGTGCTCGTAGTCGATGACAAAATCACTGACGCGAGCGGCCGCCAGGTGGATGATTTCCAGAGCACTGGCACGGCTCATCCGCCAGCCCGGCAAGCCGTTCGGGCGTCCATCGGTCGCGGAAAACAAGCCTGCGGGTATCAAGCGAAACTCATGGACAGGATCGCCCAGGGCCAGCGTTGAACAGTGGGAAACCAGCGGTTTTTCTAGCATGTGCGGTGTCTAATCCATGAAAATGAGGGGGTTACTCGGTGGGTCACCCAGGCTTGGATCTGGATTCGGGCAGGGGCTTCGTCCACTGAGTCTTGGCCTAGACAGAGTTTGCGGAATCTGCCCCAGGAGCCCGCTGGCGCTGGGTCGATCTGGCCGGCGCCGGCGACGAAATACGCCAAATCGAACGAACTGCAGAAAAGCTGTCCAGGACAGTGGCGGACAAAACCAGCCTGTGATTTGCCCAAGTCATGCCCTTTTGCCCTTGCCGTTGAGGATGCCTTGAATCGTCCTTGTCGAGGTTCCGTATTGTCTCGCTAGGTCGATATAAACCTTCCACCTGCTTTTTTCCCGAATCATCTTGTCGGCCAACGCCATGATTTCCCGATTGCGTAGGGCGTTCATCGCTTTCAGGCAGCGCGGCACATACATTCTGTCCGCCTCCGGATATTCGCGCGCCAGAATGGCGGCTTTCTCTGTGCCGATCACCTTGGCAAGAGCCAAGAAATCTCGTGGGAAACAGGTTTCTTTCTCCCTGATGAAGTGAACTTCGGTCCCGCCGAAGTGCTCAATGAGCAGGAGGGCGGCTTGTAGCCCGATGAGGCGAACCATTTCAAGCGCAGAGGCAGGCAGGAACGATTCGACCAGGTTAGAGGTTTCCGGGTCCAAATCCTCAAAACGTGGCAGCATTCATGACCTCCTTGGCGATGCGCTCATTCTCCCGGTGAAGCACTTCTACGGTAAGGTGGAAGCGCTTCACTACTCCCTCCGATTCCCCTGCGCCACCACAAAACCACGGCACAGTGCCAGACGGGTGAAATCGTGCCTTGGCGGTCGGGTGGTGCGCGAAACGGCGCTTGCCGGGAGATGGTTTCGGGAGGCGTGCCCGGAACCCGCGTGAAAAACGCGCCAGTGGCGTTAAACCATTCTCGGTAATACCCTTGGTGCCACCAGCAAGAAAAACGCCCTACGGGCTTCGCAGGGCGCTTTGAGTATGCGGCGCGGATTTCGTCAAACCGCGTTATCCGTGCCTGCCCCCCTCGCAGCTCTCCAGGGCAAGCCCCAGCCGATCGGTGAAGATCTCCAGCAAGTCCACCAGGTCGTTTCTGTCCAGGCATCCCAGGTCGTCATTGCCACGGTGGTAGCTGCTCGGAATGGCCAGACTGCGGACGGCCTCCAGGCCACGGCGCACCCTGTCCACGTGATCCTCCAGGCCCAAATCCGCCATTTTGCGGTGCACCGGGCCGGGTTGGGCGGGGGTCGAGCTGGCGCAGGCCTCCTTCATGATGGCGGTCAGTTTGGCGATCTTGGCTTCTTCATCGGGCGTGTGGTTCATGTGCGGTGGGTTCGCTTTCTGGGTTCTCGTTGATGTGGGAGTGATCAGGTGCAGGCGGGCGGGGTCGGTTGCGGCGGTCACGAGGATTTACCTTCGCTATCAGAGGTGGATTGGGTTTTTTTCGCTTTCAGGTTGTTTTTCCAGGCGATCAGCGCGGCGATCAGAAGCCGCATGCTTTCCTTGGTCAGAAAACGCGGGTGGTCGACCTTGGCGTTGCGCTTGGCAAAGGCCGCAAAGCGGGCGTCGTCACAGCCGGTCATATCGAGTTGCCGGCAAAGCTCGTTGGCCAATCGCCATTGCGGCTCGGTCGGGCGATCGCCCTGCCCTATCCCGCCTTTCACGCCTTTCAAGCGCGGGTTCTCCAGAGCGTTGCAGGCGCGTAGCGTCGTCACCAGGCTGGCTAACTCGGCTTCGCTGCACTCCTTGCAGCTTCGCTTCCCGGTCAGGCTTTCCAGCCAGGCGCGGTAATCGGCGTCTTCCTTGTGGCCCAACCGGGCGGCACCCAGGTGGATCAAGGCGTAATACTGCTCACGGGTAGCCATGGTCAAAACCTCCTGATCTTGTTCATAGCGCTGATGTCGATGTGGCCGTAGCGCTCCAGGGACAGACGGAAGATATTGCTGAGATTGCGCAAGGCGCCCGGCTGGGCCGCTGCCTTCAGGCAGTACGCCCTTTCTTCGACGCCAGTTACTCCCCAGGCAGCGGCAACGGTCAGAACATCTTCTCTCGTCAGTGCAGGAAGGGTGCCGTCACTTTTTCCAAAGCTGAGAATCTCGACTCTGAAATCCTGCATCCGGCTCAAAAGCTGGGTGTACGCGTCTTTGTTCTTGCCCGTGCCGGAAGTCAAACGCCGGTAGATCTCGCCGTTTCCGAAATAGGCAATCCCGAATAATCGCCGATCCACAAAGCGACGCAAAAGATTTACGGTCGGAATCCCCATGATTTTCTGCACGTCGGCCAAGTGCTGACCCTCATCAATCAGAACTACCCCGCCAAGCCCTTCGGCTGCCGCGCATATGGCTTGCATCATGGAAAACTCGCTCTTGGGTTCATAGTGACCCTCGGGAACGATTTCCCGCGCTATCAGTTGAAGAATGGTTTTTGGAGAAATGCACGTCTCATCCAGCTCGACCAGCCAGACCGGGCAATTGAAGCCTTCCACTTTACGGGTGCTGGCGATGTACTCTTGAATGCTTTCCGTCTTTCCAAGCCCAGGCGCGGCGCAGATTTCCACAAATTCGCACATTGAACGCGCTGTTTCTATACCTTCGATCATGGCCATAATCACGCTCGTCTTGACACGTGTTTTGCAGCGCATGGCTGTATTCGGGGATGACGAATCCAAATCCAAAAAATACTTCTCTAGGCCGTCAGCGATCTTCTCTGAAACGCTCTTTTCGCCCACTCTTCGGCCAAAGGTCAAAAAGGAAGCCATGGATGTCAACCAGAGGCTCAATTTTTCCACTTCAATATTGATCGCTCTGGCGATGTCTTTCAGCGTCACCGCTCCGCTGATTTCATCTATCGTGCGGTCGACAAGGGCTTTCCAGCGCTCTGTGTCAACAGGCTGCTGATACAGTAGATCTCGGTCAAACAGGTAGCCATCCGGCTGTTCTTCGCTGCTGTCTTCGTGTAACATTGCCGCTCCTTGGTTAGTCGCCATAGAGGATGCTGTACCTTCTCGGGTCAGTGATTCGGATTTGCTCCTTCCTTCGCCGGGCAAGCTCGGCTAGCCGCTCCTCTTCTTTCTCCATGCCGGGAGTTTGCAGAGGGGCGGTTTTGTTTTCCGCTGGAAGAGTACGCCGGCCTTCGATGGTCACTGCAGGCATGGGCGGTAACTCGGTCAACTGAGTCACGCCGGGCAGTGCCGGAAGATCCGATTGCGCCCCGTTCTTGATGGCTTTCAGAGCGGCCTTCTGTGGCTTCATCGCGGCATTCTTGGCTCTGACGTGCGCCCCTGCCCGCTCCCCGCCTTCGTCATTGAACGGCACTGTATCCAAGCTCGCCGCATCGCCCAGCCAGTTATGGCCGTCATAGATGGATACCGGCTTTTCCGGGGCTTCCAGGTCGTAATAGACGGTGTGCTTTCGGGAAAGGCACTCTCGCGTCAAACCGGCGATTTTTTCACTCCAGTAGCGGCAGACCCCATAGCCAGGAATCGTCAACGAGTAAGTGCTGTCAGTGGCGCTTGGCTTGATGTAGGCGACCCCCATTTTGCACAGGCGCACGTGGGCAGGATCGACCGCAGGGCGCACCGTCTGGGCTGACAGTTCCTGGTAGACTTCCATCGGCGTGCGGCCATTCATGCCGCTTCCGGTGTGCCGATGCTGGTTGTTGAAATACTCCAGGACGGCGGCCAGTTTCTCCGCATAGACGGCAATGGGGATGGCCTTGCTGCGGTCGAACCCTTCCGGCTTGGCCACCGTGTTGCGTCCGCAGTAAGCGCCCTCGAACTCTGGCGCCTTGTCGCAACGGTCCGCCACAAAATTCCACCCGGATTCAAGCGTCTTGTCCTGCCCTCGCCCAGGTGGAGACCAGTCCGCCTTGGTGCCCACTCTCGTCATGATTCCGGGCTGTTCTCCGGGCACAATCTTGAAGCGGTAACGGTTGTCCTGCCCGCCGGTGACTGACTTGGCGGCATACTCGCGGCCGTTGTCGATCTTGACGTAATCGGGGGCAACGCCAGTGCGCTCCATCGCTTGACCGAAGACAGCCAGAACGCCGGCGGCCGAAGGATTCAGGTAGCCCTTTACCCCCAGCACCAGGCGCGAACGCACTTCCCGGAAAATGATGATGAACGGTCGTGCCAGCGTGCCATCCGGCCAGATACACAGCACATCCGCCCTGCGGCCGTCCGATTCCCAATACTCATGCAGCCTCAAGTTGCTGTAATCTCGTTCGATGGCGGGATAGCTCCGCTCCAGGGCTTTCGGACCCTTGCGCCCCACGGTATCCAGCCACTTGGGTTCTTGCCTCAGACGATCGCGAACCGCGTCATAACTCGGGATCTCCCATCCCATCGAGGGCGCCAGCGCGCGCGCCGCTTCCAGGACAACGGTCAACTTGGTTTCTGACGTGTTCAGATACTTCCCGAGGATGTAAGCGTAAGCCTCTTTGGTGAATGGGGCGCAGGGGCGTCCACCTTTGTATCGGGGGGACAGAAACGGTAGCCAGTGCATTCTCGGGTGCCCCTTGATGGCGTCCCGGTAGCGGTACAGGGTTGCCCGGCTGACGCCAAACGAAGACGCCACGGCCTTTTCTGCCTCGCCCATGCTGCGCCCGCTGTCCACCAGATCGTTGAACGCGACCATGACCTTGAAAGCGCGTTCTGCATGGCGCTTGTGGGTGGCTCCGCTGCGCTCGTAAGCTTCCCATACGACCGTGTATTCCGCTGGCTGCAAGTGGCGGGATTCTGGCGGCGGAATCACGATGCCGACAGCGGCCAACCGCGCGGCGCGGGCGGCGTCGAGCTCCGCCTTCAACTTCCGTTGGGCGGCAAGCGGCAGGCTGGAAATGGGGATCTGCCAGACTTTAATCCCGTTGACCAGGGTCTTGGTGGCGCCGGTGAACGTGCCTGAGTCACACTGACGGGTGACAGTCGAAGGGTCTCGTTCAAGTAGCTTCGCCGCCTCTGGGGCTCCAACAAATGTAGGAGTCTTGCACGACCCTCGTGGCAATCGGTCGTGCGTATCTCGCGCGTCGTCTTCGTCGGTTTTCCCGGAAAGCCCAGTAATCGCAAGGCTTTGACCATGGTCGTGCATGTCGCCTTCTGGCGCATCTGGAATGCACGACCGATTGCCGCCATGGTCGTGCATTTCTGAGGGGATTTTGCCTCTCATTGCACGACCTCGACCGCCTCTTCCGTCCAAACCGTGCCGGCAAACTTCTTAGCTAGGCGAGAGGCCACACCGGTGGCGGCGGTCTTGGATTCGTAGCGGGCGGCCCGTTCCCGTTTCCAGGTAGCGACCATGCCGGTAGCGGTCAGGCTGGCCGCGTAAATGCCGGTCATGGCTTGGCCCGTAGCGGCGGTGCAGCGCACCAGGTAGCGCTCATTCATCGTCGTTGCCCTCCACGATTTCGCCGTCTTTGATACCGAGCAGAACGGCTGCTTTGTGGCTCTTACCGATACGACCGGTCAACCGACCAGAAAGGAGTCCTCTTACGACGGCGTGAGATACACCATTCTTCTTCGCCCATCCACGGATGCTGATACCCTTGCGGGCGAAGTCCTCAAGAACCTCTTCCCTTGTCCGCAACTTTTGTGCTTTCATGACTGATCCTTTGTTTAAGTGCAACAATGAGCGTTCATTGTGCACAAAAAACAGTGCATAGTCAACTCGGAGAAGTGCAATGAGCTTAGGAGATCGAATAAGAAGTGAGCGTGAGCGGTTAGGCCATACTCAGGAAGATTGGGCGCGCCATGTTGGCGTTCACAGAAACACACAGGCTAAGTATGAAAAAGGTGATGCTGTGCCTGACGTTGAGTACCTTTCCAAGATCGAAGAGTTTGGGGCTGACGTTGACTTTATCCGGACAGGAGAGAGGGGAATATGGGGCTCTCTAGAAGAGCGTATCGAGAGTCAATGCGCACTGGTTTACGGCATTGTAGAAGGCGTCGAGAATTGTTCAGAAAGGCTGAGGATATTGCTATCCGCATCACGTAAGGCAAGCGTTGTAGCTATGCTTTACCGTTCCTTCGAGGCTAGCGGCAAGGTGGACCCCGCCATGATCGAGGAAGCCGTCAAGCTGGCGTCGGGCTGATCCTGTTGCAGAGTCGCGCGATTGCCAAGAACAGGCCGACAGATTTAACGCGTCGTGGCGTCTGTGCCAAATATCGCCACAAATCGGCCGGCCAGAAATGAAAAAGCGCCCTCCAGGTTTCCCCGGCTGGCACCCCGATTCGTTAAAGGTGTGAGACTGTCTAAACGGCGGTCATTCCTGTACCGGATATTTCAAGAAAACGGGTGTTTTCGTCCGAAAGTCTCAAACCTGCCGGAACCTGCCGATCAAGCTACAAGCCCCATCCCACAAGGCCCCGCCTCATCCCGCCTCATCCCTCCGTGTTGTCTCAAATGCTCCCCTCCCCCTCAGCGGGCTTCCCATTTTCATTCCAAAAATATCTCTTATGTCTTATATAAGAGTGTTGCAGGGGGGCAAAAAGCCCTTTATACTGTACGTCATTGGTCGCCCCGAGTTGGTGCTTCAATAATGTTTTCTGGCCCCCTCCTGGTGCGTCACCATGGTCCCAACTGCACTTCATCATTTTCGTGAGGAATACATGAGCACTAGAGAGCAACAGATTGCCGATCTGGAAAAAGACTGGGCGGAAAACCCCCGCTGGAAGGGAATCAAGCGCGGCTACTCGGCCGCTGATGTCGTCCGCCTGCGCGGTTCCTTCCCGATTGAATACACCGTCGCTCGGCGTGGCGCCGAGAAGCTCTGGAATCTCGTCAATAATGAGCCCTACGTCAACTGCCTCGGCGCATTGACTGGCGGTCAGGCAATGCAGCAGGTCAAAGCCGGTGTCAAGGCGATCTATCTGTCGGGCTGGCAGGTCGCCGCCGACAACAACTCCTACGCCGCGATGTACCCCGATCAGTCGCTGTATCCGGTCGACTCGGTCCCGAAGGTCGTCGAGCGCATCAACAATTCGTTCCGCCGTGCCGACGAAATCCAGCACTCCAAGGAGATCAACCCCGGTGACAAAGGCTATATCGACTACTTTGCACCGATCGTCGCGGACGCCGAAGCTGGCTTCGGTGGTGTGCTCAACGCTTTCGAACTGATGAAGGCGATGATCCGCGCCGGTGCGGCCGGTGTGCACTGGGAAGACCAACTCGCTTCGGTCAAGAAATGCGGCCATATGGGTGGCAAGGTGCTGGTGCCAACGCAGGAAGCCGTCCAGAAGCTGATCGCTGCTCGTTTTGCTGCCGACGTCTGTGGTGTTCCGACGCTGGTCATTGCCCGGACCGATGCGGAAGCCGCCGACCTGCTGACCTCCGATTGCGACGCCAATGACACCCCCTTCGTTACTGGCGAACGCACCTCGGAAGGTTTCTACAAAACGCGGAAAGGTCTTGATCAGGCAATTTCGCGCGCCGTTGCCTACGCCGAATACGCCGACCTGGTGTGGTGCGAAACCGGCACGCCGGATCTCGAATTCGCCCGCAAGTTCGCTGAAGCCGTGCGCGCCAAGCACCCCGGCAAGCTGCTGGCCTACAATTGCTCGCCGTCGTTCAACTGGAAGAAAAACCTTGACGACGCGACCATCGCCAGGTTCCAGAAGGAACTCGGCGCGATGGGTTACAAGTACCAGTTCATCACCCTCGCCGGCATCCACAACATGTGGTATCACATGTTCGACCTGGCGCAGGACTACGTCGCCCGCGGCATGACTGCCTACGTCGAAAAAGTCCAGGAACCGGAATTCGCAGCGCGCGACCGCGGCTACAGCTTCGTCTCGCACCAGCAGGAAGTCGGCACCGGCTACTTCGACGAGGTCACCACCGTTATCCAGGGCGGTACCTCGTCGGTGACCGCGCTGACCGGCTCGACCGAAGAAGAACAATTCCACTAAGGGTCGTTCCCGAAAGCCGCGCCCTGGCGCGGCTTTTTTGTGCCCGGTTGAACAGGTTGACGTGAATCCGCCTGGCCCGTCAGCGATGCCCGCGCACCTGCTTGTCAATGCCCACGACGAGATAGGCGAGCAAGCCGACGGAAAGAATCTCCAGCCACTCCAGCCAGCCGATCGCTGCGGTGGCGAACAGGCGATTCATCAGCGGCAGGTAAGTCAATGAGATCTGCAGGAGGACCATGATCAGCACGCCATACCACAGCGCACGATTCGAGAACAGGCCGACACGCCGTGCAGAGCGCGTCAGCGAACGACAGTTGAAGAGGTACATCGTCTCGACGACGACGAAGACGTTGACCGCGACGGTACGTGCCTCGGCAAGCGAATGCCCCTGTGCCAGTTCGCGCAAGAACAGTCCAAAGGAACCCGCCAGCAGCAGCACACTCACCAGGACAATCCGCCAGACCAGCGCCGCATCGAGAATCGGGGTTTCCGGCGGCCGCGGTGGGCGGTGCATAACGGCGTGTTCGATCGGCTCGAAGGCCAGCATCAGGCCGAGAAAGACCGCCGTCGTCATGTTGATCCAGAGAATCTGCAAAGGCGTGATCGGCAAGGTCGCGCCGGCGACGATCGCGGCCATGATCACCAGGCCTTCGCCGAAATTGGTGGGTAGCGTCCAGGTGATGAACTTCACCAGATTGTCGTAGACCCCGCGACCTTCCTCGACCGCCGCTTCGATGGCAGCAAAATCGTCGTCGGTGAGCACCATATCGGCTGCATCCTTGGCGACCTCGGTACCTGCCAATCCCATGGCAATGCCGATGTTGGCCTGCTTGAGGGCCGGCGCGTCGTTGACCCCGTCACCGGTCATCGCCACGATTTCGCCGTTGGCCTGCAGCGCACGTACCAGGCGCAGCTTCTGCTCGGGTTCGACGCGCGCATAAACGTTCACCGTCCGCAGTACGCCGCGCAGTGCTTCGTCGTCGAGCGCCGCCAACTCGCGACCCGTGAGGGCACGCTCGCCGGCCTTGGCAATCCCCACTTGCCGGGCAATCGAGAGTGCCGTGCCGGCATGGTCGCCGGTGATCATCTTGACCACAATACCGGCTCGGTGACAGGCTTTGACAGCGGTGATCGCCTTCGGGCGGGGTGGATCGACCATTCCCAGAAGGCCGATGAATTGCAGCCCGGTACCGGCACTGGCGGCATCGAGCGAGCACGCCGCGCCAATGACGAGGCGCGCCACGGCGAGTACCCGCAAGCCCTCCGCGGCCATGCTGCTGGCCGCCAGTTCGATCTCGTCGTTGCGCAGTGGTATCGTCAGGCCCTCGCAATCGAGCATACTGACCGAGCGTGGCAGCAAGCGTTCGAGCGCACCCTTGAAATAAGCAAAGTGCACGCCCTGGATCTCATGACGGGTCGCCATGTATTGGCGTGCAGAATCGAACGGGATTTCATCGATGCGTGGAAACAGCTTCTGCAAGGTCCGCTCGTCGAGCCCGGCCTTGCGGGCAACCACCAACAGGGCACCTTCGGTAGGGTCGCCGACCACTTCCCAGTGCCGGTTGTTCTTGCAGAGTTCGGCGTCGTTGCAGAGCACGCCGGCCAGCAAGCATTCCCGCAAGGCGCCGTCGATCTGTTGGCCCTCCCCGATCTTGCCGTTTGGCGCATAGCCACTACCGCTGACGGTCGTTCGCACGCCACCGGCATAGATTTCGCGCACCGTCATTTGGTTCTCGGTCAGCGTGCCGGTCTTGTCCGAACAAATGACGGTTGCGCTGCCCAGGGTTTCAACCGCCGGCAGCTTGCGGATGATGGCCCGTCGTTTGGCCATGCGCGAAACGCCGATGGCCAGTGTGATGGTCATCGCTGCCGGCAGTCCCTCGGGAATCGCGCCGACAGCCAGCGCGACTGCTGCCATGAACATGGAGAACGCCGATTCGCCACGCCCCATGCCGACGGCGAAGGTCAGCATCGCCAGCAAGCCGATGGCGATCAGCAGCCAGTTGCTGAAGACCGTCATCTTGCGCGTCAGTGGCGTGGTCAAGTCCGGCGCCTCGGCAATCAGCCGCGAAATGCGTCCGGTCTCGGTGTGATCACCGGTGGCCACCACGACCCCGGCTCCTTGTCCGCTGATCATCACGGTGCCCGCGTAAGCCATGTTGCAGCGCTCGGCGAGCAGCGTATCTTCCGGAAGTGTCTCTTCGTGTTTGGCGACCGCGGCCGATTCGCCGGTCAGTGCTGATTCGATGGCCTGCAGGTCCTTCGCGCGGAACAGACGCAGGTCGGCCGGAACCTTGTCTCCGGCCGCCAGGAGAACGATGTCGCCGGGTACCAGCATCGTCGAGGCGAGACGTTGTTTACAACCGCCACGTAGGACAGTCACCTCGCTGGCTAGCGAACGCGCCAGTGCCGCCAGGGCATTCTCGGCATGGCCTTCCTGAACGAAGCCGATCACCGCGTTGATCAGCGTGACGCCAAAGATCACTCCGGAATCGACCCATTCGCCGAGAATGGCGGTCACCACGCCCGCCAGCAGCAGCACCAGGACCAGCGGCTGCACGAACTGCAGGGCAAAGCGCAGCAATGGCCCCCTGCCCGGCTTCGCCGTAATCCGGTTTTCACCATGTGCCGCACGTCGGCTGGCGACTTCGGTTTCAGCAAGCCCTTCCGCGAAACTGGCAGCCAAGCGGGTCGCCGCTTCGTCGGCAGGAAGGCCATGCCAGGAAATCGTTTCGCCGGGTCGATCGCTCAGCTTGCTACCCGAACCATCCAGAACCCGAAGACAAGGACCGCTGACCTGCATGCATTGGCAAACTCGGTCGAATACCGACTGCCTCGAGTCACTGCCTGGCTGCAATTTCTTGTTCGTCATCGTGCCTTTCCAGTTCCCTCGAGTTCTCGTGATTATCCTGAAAACTGGCGTTGAAAGTACGCCCTATTTGGATGCGGACGATTACCCGCGTCAGAGAGACGGCTTGTCGGAAGTACGGGTCAAGCAGATCCACGGTGTCGAAATATTTTACATTTACCATCTTGCTGGGCATCATTCACCCAATAGTCAATTGATATAAAACTCTCATCAAACCCGGATCGATTCTTGCTTATATTACCCAATGAGCCAGATCTGTGAAATGATTTCGCGTCGGACAGGATGCAGCTTGCTTCAGGTGATGGTGCTGTCGTTCTGGACCGCGGCTGGCGCGCTGGCACACCCCATGGGAAACGATACGGGTGGCCTGTCGGTTGCCACCAGCAGCAGTCACCAAGGTTTGCTTCCCCCTGCGGTGCTGATGGGCATGGGTGTCCCTGCCGGGCATAATACGCCCGCTCCCCTGCCCTCTTCTTTGCCGGCGATCGAAAAACACATTCTCACACCGGCTTCCTGGTCAGCAAGCGGGACGAAATCGCCAGAAGCGCCGTTCGAACCGTTGCGGCACGGTGCCGATACCGCTTCAGACCCAGCCGGCCAGATGGAAACAGTTCCCTTATTGGCGGTGCCGCGGACCGTGCTCAGCGGCAGTTCTCATCCACCGTTGGCCGCCGCGCCTCCTGGGGGCGCGGCATCCCTTGCCCATCCCGCGGTCGTTCAATCTGAAGAAGAAACCATACGGGTATTCAACGAGTTGCAGGAATCGGCCAGGGAAGTGATTGCGACCGCAATCGATCTCAACAAAGGCCCGCAAGGGCGGATGACCTTCTCGCTGGCCGGTGTCGAGGGGTTTCACTATTCCTTGCAGGGCGGTGAACTGACTTTTGGATACGGCGAGACTTCGCTGTCCATCATCGAGCGCAATGTCGGCCAATCTGACCACCAGCGTGCGTCCACTCATAGTGCTCACCCGGCGTCGAAGGACCTTGAAGGCGTCCATGAACTGATCGAGTTGGTCAAGGAAATCCTCAGTTACCCTTTGCTCTGGGTGATTCTCTTTTTCATGGTGGCCGGCAAGGTCGCACTGGAGATTGCCCGCCGACGAGGCAGAAAGCGAACATACCGGAGACGCTCTAAAGCTAGCCCGCAGGTGAAGGAGCAGCGCATCCGCAAGCGCATCCGACTCAGGAGTTCGCCATCGAGCGCCAGCATCCCGCAGAATTAACCACCGTTGCAAGAAGGCCACCAGGCGCCTTGGCGTCCCCGCAGATGCTTTGCAAGCATCCGTTTCGAATGGGATTGTTTGTCAATTCGGGGAGCATGGCTTGCAGTATACTGGGGTCGTTGTCGCGGCTTTCCGATCCGCGGCCTGTGCTCACACCCCCTTACTTTCCCAGGACTCCATCATGTTGCAGAAGTCTGCCTTTTTCCCTGGTATTCAGGGCCCGATCGTGACGATCGTCATGGATGGCTACGGCATTGCCAAATCCGATGTCGGCAGCGCGATTGCGGCTGCCAGAAAGCCGACCCTCGATCATCTTTTCGCCAACCACCCGAACATCACCTTGCGCGCCCATGGCACCGCTGTCGGCATGCCTTCCGACGAAGACATGGGCAATTCCGAGGTCGGTCACAATGCCATCGGTGCAGGCCAGGTTTACAGCCAGGGCGCTTCGCTGGTCGCTGAGGCCATTGCCTCCGGCTCGATATGGCAAGGCGCTGCCTGGCAGCAGATCATTGCCGGGGCCAAGGCCGGACGTGGGGTAATCCACTTCATCGGCCTGTTTTCCGACGGCAATGTGCACAGCCACATCGATCACTTACGAGCGATGATCCTGCGCGCCAACGAGGAAGGCGTGCCGGTCGTGCGGATTCACATTCTGATCGATGGGCGTGACGTTCCCGAGACCAGCGCGCTCGAATATGTGTTGCCTTTCGAGGCCTTCCTCGCCGAAGTCAGCCGCGATGGCTTCGATGCCCGCATTGCCTCGGGCGGTGGCCGCATGAACATCACCATGGACCGCTACGAAGCGAACTGGAGCATGGTCGACAAAGGTTGGCAGACGCACGTTCTTGGCAAAGGCGAGCAGTACGAGAGCGCGTCGGCAGCAGTGCAGGCACTGCGCGTCAAGTTCCCGGGAACGATTGACCAGGATCTGCCGGCATTCGTCATCGCCAGTGATGGCCGACCCGTAGGGACCATCGAGGATGGCGATTCAGTAGTCTTTTTCAACTTCCGTGGCGATCGCTCGATCGAGATCACGCGTGCTTTCGAAGAAGCGGGTTTCGACAAGTTCGATCGTGTCCGCATGCCCCGTGTGACCTATGCCGGAATGCTGCAATACGATGGCGACCTCAAGCTTCCCAAGCGCTTCCTGGTCGATCCGCCGGCCATCCTCGATACCATGGGCGAGTGGTTTGCCAAATCCGGCATTACCCAGTTTGCCTGTTCCGAAACACAAAAATTCGGGCACGTGACCTATTTCTGGAATGGCAACCGCTCAAATAAATTTGACGGCGAGACCTACCAGGAAGTGTCCAGCGACGTGGTGCCCTTCGAACAGAGACCGTGGATGAAGGCTGCGGAGATTGCCGACGCAATGATCGAAGCCCTGCAGAGCGGCCAGTACCGGACCTTGCGCTGCAATTTTGCGAATGGCGACATGGTCGGCCACACGGGCAGTTTCCGTGCAGCAACCATGGCCATCGAGGCCGTGGATCTGCAACTGGCGCGCATCCTGCCGGTCGTCAAGGCGCTCGGTGGTGTGGCGCTGATTACCGCTGACCACGGAAACGCCGACGAAATGTACGAAATCGACAAGAAGACCAGACAACCGGCACAGAACCCGGACGGATCCTTCAAGGCCAAGACCTCACACACCCTCAATCCGGTGCCGTTGATCCTCTATGACGCAGTCACTGGCGGCAAACTGGGTCTCAGGCCGTTGCCCGGCGCTGGTCTGTCGAACATCGCCGCGACGATCACCCACCTGCTCGGCTTCGAGAAGCACGCCAAGTGGGATGAAAGCCTGCTGGAGGTCAGACAGGGATAAAGGTCAGGAAGCACCAGACGGCGCCGGGGAAACCCACGGCGCCCAAGGGCGCGAGCGGACCGGTACCCGGTCTCCAGGGGTGCCCGCACCCTTGGGCGCAACGCGATGGCTATTGGGCCATACCTTCGTCATCCATGGAGAATTCGATGTCAGTTCCAGTTTGTCTCGTGCCGGGCCACGGCAGTCAGCGCGCCGGTTTCGCCTCGCTTCTTGCCGCGCTCATCGCCGCCCTGCTGCTCTTCAGCTCCAACCTTGCAGGCGCGGCGTCAGCGCTGCAGAAGACCCAGGTGCCTGGCTACTACCGGGCGATGGTCGGCGCTTTCGAGATCACCGCGCTGTATGATGGATACATAGATCTCGACAGCAAGCTGCTGAAGAACGCCAGCGAACAGGAGATCCGGAGCCTGTTGGCACGCCTCTTCGTCAAGGGCCCGCAGATGCAGACCGCGGTCAACGCCTACCTGATCAACACCGGCCAGCAGCTCGTGCTCGTCGATACCGGTGCTGCCAAGAAGTTTGGCCCCTCACTCGGCTACCTTATCGATAACCTCAAGGCCGCCGGCTACGATCCGGCACAGGTCGATGCGGTGCTGATCACCCACCTGCACGGCGACCACGTCAATGGACTCGTCACTCCCGAGGGCAAACCGGCCTTCGCCAACGCCGAGATCTGGTCGGCCAAGGCCGACAATGACTTCTGGTTGAGCAGCGAGGTTGCCGCCAAGGCACCACAGGATGCACAGCCCTTCTTCAAGATGGCACAGGACGCCGCCGCACCCTACCAGCAAATGGGCAAATGGAAAGTCTTCGCCGCCGATGGCGAGATTGTTCCCGGCATCAGAAGTGTCGCCGCTCCCGGCCATACTCCCGGGCACAGCGCCTACCTGGTTGCCTCGAACGGTCAGCAACTGCTGATCTGGGGCGACCTTGTACATAGTCACTCGGTACAGTTCTCGCGTCCCGAAGTCGTCATCGAGTTCGATGTCAACAAGAAACAGGCAATCGCCACGCGCAAGGCAATGTTCGCTCGAACGGCCAAGGAAAAGGTGCTGGTCGCCGGCATGCACCTGCCCTTCCCCGGCATTGGCCACGTCCGCAGCGAAAGGAAAGGCTACGCCTGGGTGCCGATCGAGTTCGGGCCGATCCGCGAGTAGACCACCCGGCTCCTGAGGCGATATCGCGCCAGGCATCGCTCACCCTGCCCGCGAATGCTAGAATTACAGAATTTTGGTCGCTTGGCCGGTTTGCGACAACCATCCCGACGTGTGCGCCAGATGAACCAGAAGACACAAGGAGCAGCGACCGATGGCTGAAGAAGGTCAGTATTTTCGCCCGGTAAAGGATTTCTGCCAGCGCATCGTGGTCACCTGCGAACCGGATGATGCACTGGTCGATGTGGTCGGAACCATGCGGGAGAAGAACATCTCCAGCGTCGTGGTCTGTGAAAACCATCTGCCAAGCGGCATCATGACCGACCGTGACCTGCGCAACAAGGTTGTCGCTGCGGGCACCGATCCGTCTACGCTGGCCGTCCGGGCGATCATGAACCGCCCATTGTCGGTGATTGGCGAGAACGATCTGCTCTACGAAGCCCTGTATCGGATGTCACGCGAGCGGATCCATCGTCTGGTGGTCGTCGACGGCCAGGGCAAGCTCTCGGGGATCATCACCGACAGTGACATCATCCGCCTGCAATCGCACTCCCCGCATCAACTGGTACTCGACATCGAGAATGCCCGAGACCTCGAAGAACTGAAAACGGTTTACACGAGAATCCAGGACCTGGTCCTTCATCTCAGCGGCAGCGGCACCAAGACGCGCGACGTGGTGCGCATGATTGCCCATCTTAACGACCAGATTCTCCTGCGCCTGATTGCCCTCATTCGCCAGGATCGCTTCTCCGACCTGCCGGAACGTTTTGCCTTTGTCGTGCTCGGTAGTGAGGGGCGCGGTGAACAGACCTTACTCACCGATCAGGACAATGCCATCATCTATGGTGATGAACTCGGGCCTGGCGAGATCCGGAAGATTGAAGATTTCTCGCAGGTACTGATCGATTCGCTGATTGCTATCGGCATTCCCCCCTGCACGGGCGGGATCATGGCCAACAACAAGGAGTGGCGACGCAGCCTCGGCAAGTGGAGCGATCAACTCGACCGCTGGTTACAGGCGCCCACTCCGAACCACGTCCTCAGTTGTGGCACTTTTGTCGACATTCGCACCATCTACGGCGACCCCTCCTTTGAGGAGCAACTCAAGGCGCAGGTCTACAAGCACGTGCAGCGAAACGAATTGTTCCTGATGCGCATGGTCGAGAACACACTGCGCTTTGCCCCCCCGATCGGCTGGTTTGGCAAGATCAAGGGTGAGAAGGACGGGGAGCACTCGGGCATGCTGGAGATCAAGAAAGCCGGCATCTTTGCGCTGTCCGAGGGCGTCAAGGCGCTCGCGATTCAGGCCGGCAAGCTGGAGGGCAGCACCCATCAACGCCTGGAAGCACTGCTCAGGGACAAGGTGGTCAACAAGAAAATGGTGGCCACCATTGCCGAGAGCTTCGACTTTCTGGTCTTGATGCGCCTGCGCGGGCAGGTGGAAGCTCTGAGCGAAGGGCGCACGCCCGACAACTACATTCAGCTCGAGCGGTTGAACATGATGGAGTTCGGCAGGCTGCAAATCGCCTTGAAAGGCGTCGTAAAATTCCAGGAGTTCATAAAGGGCCATTTCAAGCTGCATCTGCTCAGATGACCCGGCGGCAGCGTCATGCCGGGTACGGGCGTCGCGTGAACTCTCGCCTGACCGAAGGTGGTGGATATATACTGAAATAGGTAACAAACGACTTTAACTGTCTGGTGTAATGGGCTGTAGAATTCGAGCATTGCTTTCTGTAGGGACAGGCTGCGATGCTGAGACTGACCTTTACCCCGGCGGAGGCGGACGCCTTAGAGCACGAGCGATTTCACCATCCGCATCCCCACGTGCGACGCAAGATGGAAGCGCTGTGGCTGAAAAGCCAGGGGCTTGCGCATCAAGATATCGCGCGGCTCGCGGGCGTGAGCGGCAAGACGCTTCGCACCTACCTCCAGCAGTATGTGGAGGGCGGCGTCGCCGGGCTGAAGGAACTGCATTTCCGTCGGCCGCAGAGCGAACTGGTGGCGCATCAGGAGACGATCGGGGCTTATTTTCTCACCCATCCGCCGGCTTCGATCCATGAGGCCGTGGATGCGATCAGAAAGCTCACGGGTTTGAGCCGCTCGCCGACTCAGGTGCGGCTTTTCCTGCGAGAGAAGTGCGGGATGAGACGCCTGAAGACCGGCACCCTGCCGGCCAAGGCGGATCCCGAGGTCCAGGAAGCCTTTAAAAAAAAGAACTTGAACCGCGTTTGGCAGAAGCCCAAGCGGGCCAACGTGCCGTGTTCTTCGTAGACGCGGCACACTTTGTCTTGGGCGCCTTCCTGTCGGTGGTGTGGTGCCTTGCTCGGGTCTGGATCAAGGCGCCCTCGGGCCGGCAGCGCTTCAACGTACTGGGTGCGCTCGACGCCGTCACCAAAGAGGTCGTCACCGTCGTCAATTCCACCTACATCAATTCGCTCAGCGTCTGTGCTTTGCTGGAGAAACTGGTTACCCTACGGCCCACGCTGCCTATGACGGTCGTCCTGGACAACGCCCGCTATCAGCGTTGTGCGTTGGTGAAAACCTGCGCCGAGAAACTGAAGATCGAGTTGCTCTTTTTACCCACCTACTCCCCAAATTTGAACCTCATCGAGCGTTTGTGGAAGTTCGTCAAAAAGCAGTGCCTCTACGCCAAGTACTACCCCGACTTCCATTCCTTCACGACGGCCATCGAACGCTGCTTGCAAGATACCCACACCATCCACGCCAAGGCGCTACAGTCCCTATTGACCCTGAACTTCCAAACCTTCCAGAAGATTCAATCGTGACCGCGCACGGTATAGCATGGCACAACAGCACGTGGACGGCCGCGTGCGCCCGCTTAAAACAGGTTTACCTCCGAATCGTCGTCCTTTTTTACGCCCGGTTTGCGCCCGCGCGCCGGCGTCGGCGGATCGCACGAGAGGCGACAACTGATACCCTCGATCTTCCGGCCATCGATGAAGCGAGTTACCCTGCAACAGATTACGTCTCCCGATGCAGCGAGCCGGGCAATCTGCTCGCGTAACTCGACGATCGGGATATTGAGCGCCTCGGCCATATCCACATCAAGTTGCTCCGCATTGGCTCTCAGGTAAGCAACAATCGTTTCAGTCATCTGACTATCCCCAAAAAATGCCTTCGCGAACTGGAAAGGTATGGCAGTTTGCGCCGCAGATTCAGTTCTGGCAATTCCTTCCAGTGTTCTGCCCGTTTTTACAGCATAGCAATCTTGCTGACAAGCGCTTCGCTGTCGTCTTGTGCCCGCCCACGGACTCGACGATCCCTGAGAAAGTCGTCGTGCTGCGAAAAAAACCCGGTGCCCTGCACCGGGTTTTACGGAAGCGGCACACGTGGAATGATGCTGATGACTGGATCAGCAGGATTTGATCAGTTTGACTGCTGCCGCCTGACCAATGGCTGCCGAGTCCTGCGTCAGCAATTTGACGTATCTGCCATCGTTCTGGCCTGCCTTCGAGAGCAGCGATTTCGCAGTCCCGACCGCGAAGTCGACAACCGGTGAAAGATTCTGGCGACTCTTGGCGAGCGTCTCCACCAGACCGCGGCCGAGGCCACCGACCTGGCCTTCGTAGACATTGGCAAAGACATTCGACGACTCGTTGCAGATTTCGTATACACGCCGCGAGTAGGCTATCGACTGCTCGACGGCGGCCATGGCCATTGGTTGCCGCAGGGCCAGCAGGCCCGACAGATCCCTGACCGAGCTGAGGGTGTTGAGGTTTTCGTGACCGCGCTCGGCGACAGCCCGTGCCGTCTGCAGATTCAATGCGGCCAACTGGCCGACGCAGTCCAGTGCGGTATTGACCACTGTCATGAGCGCATCAAAAGTGGTGGCGCTGGTGAATTTCTCTATCGGATTGTACATACCATGCTCCTTGAGGTTGCGAAATATTGCCCCGGCGGGTTCGCATCACCTGAGGTCAATTGCTGCAGCGCAGCGAAGACTGGATTCTAACTGTTAATGAGCACTTGTCAAGCTATTTGTTGCGTCGCAGCATGACTGCTCAGGCCGCCAAGCCACCAGTGCCTCATCAAGCGATTTCGGCTGCAAGGGAAGGCAACGGTCATGACCTTGATGATCGGGGGTTCCTGGAAAAGTCATGACCGTTAGCACCACCGATTGCATGCGCATGCAAATCGGCCCAGGCGGCAAGCTGATGGCGCTGCTGCCGCCGTTTCCAGCAATTCTCATTCTGACTCAAGCAATGGAGCGAGTTCGCCGGTAAGTGCCTTTCTGCCGGCCATGAGTGGAGTCCAATACCTGAATCTGGCTCTATTGCAGGTGCTCGGTAGGAGAACAGAAGGCCACCATTGCCAAAATGAGAATTGCTGGCTGTTCCGCTGTTCCCGCGGCGCAACAGGCAGCGCCCGCCCGTGCTAGAATAGCGCCCCTTCTTCAAAGGCTTAACCTCATGTCCCGCGCCGTCCGCAATATCGCCATCATCGCCCACGTAGACCATGGCAAGACCACCCTGGTGGACAAGCTGCTGGTTCAGGCCGGCAGCTTCTCGGCCCATCAGCAGATCACCGAGAGGATGATGGACTCGAACGACCTCGAAAAGGAACGGGGCATTACTATCCTGGCCAAGAATCTGGCGGTCGACTATGCGGGCGTACATATCAACATTATCGATACGCCGGGACACGCCGACTTTGGCGGCGAGGTTGAACGGGTTCTGTCGATGGTCGATGGTGTCCTGCTGCTGGTCGATGCCGTCGAAGGACCAATGCCGCAGACCCGATTCGTCACCAAAAAAGCATTGGCCCTCGGTTTGAAACCGATCGTGGTGGTCAACAAGATCGACCGCGATGGTGCGCGGCCTGACTGGGTGATTGACCACACCTTCGACCTTTTCGACAAACTCGGCGCCAACGACGATCAGCTCGATTTCCCGGTGATCTACGCGTCCGCCCTCAATGGCTACGCGACACTGGATCTGTCGAAGCCATCGCCTGACATGCGGCCGATGTTCGAAACCATTCTCAAGCATGTTTCGCCGCCTCATGCCGACGAGATCGACGGGCCACTGCAACTTCAGATTTCCGCCCTCGATTACTCGAGCTATGTAGGACGCATCGGGATTGGCCGCCTGCAACGTGGGCGTCTGAAACCGGCGCAGCAGGTCATCGTGATGTATGGACAGCCTGACGACCAGGGCAGGTTCGAACATGGCCCGCCAAAGACTGCCAAGGTCGGCCAGGTATTCGGTTTCCGCGGTCTCGAACGGGTGCCGCTCGATGAAGCGATTGCTGGCGACATCGTATTGGTGACGGGAATCGACGATCTCTCGATCGGCTGCACGATCACTGATACCGAGAAGCCCGAAGCACTGCCCATGCTGCGCATCGACGAGCCGACGCTGAACATGACCTTCATGGTCAACAACTCGCCTTACGCCGGCACCGAGGGCAAATTCGTCACCAGTCGCCAGATCGGCGAACGCCTGCGCAAGGAACTGCTGACCAACATGGCGCTACGCGTCGAGGAAACCGCCGACACCGACAGCTTCCTGGTCTCTGGCCGGGGCGAGTTGCATCTGACGATCCTCCTTGAAACCATGCGTCGCGAGGGTTACGAACTCGCGGTCGGGCGTCCTAAAGTAATCATCAAGGAGATCGGTGGAGAGGCTTGCGAACCCTACGAACTGCTCACCCTCGACGTCGAGGAAGTGCACCAGGGAGGCGTCATGGAGGCGCTTGGCTATCGCCGTGGCGAACTGCAGGACATGTCTTCGGATGGACGGGGCCGTGTCCGTCTCGAATATCGCATCCCGGCGCGCGGACTGATCGGTTTCCAGGGTGAGTTCCTCAACCTGACCCGCGGTACCGGCCTGATGAGCCATGTCTTCGACGAATATGCGGTAGTCAAGGGAGAAATTCCGGGCCGCCGCAATGGCGTTCTGATCTCCGCCGAGAAAGGCGAAGCCGTCGCCTATGCGCTTTGGAAACTTCAGGAGCGCGGACGAATGTTCACCATTCCCGGTGACAAGCTCTATGAAGGCATGGTGATCGGCATCCACAGCCGTGAAAACGACCTGGTCGTCAACCCGATCAAGGGTAAGCAACTGACCAACATACGTGCTTCGGGAAACGACGAGGCGGTTCGCCTGGTGCCGCCGGTCGCACTGACCCTGGAGTCGGCGGTCGAGTTCATCGACGACGATGAACTGGTCGAAATCACGCCGAAGAGCATCCGCATCCGCAAGCGCTTGCTCACCGATAACGAGCGCCGCCGGGCTGCACGCGAATAGGGATTATTTGGCCTCACCGGGTTACCATCGCGACTGACCTCAGATCCGGAACTGCTTCACAGCATTCTGCAAGCGTCCGGCGAGATCCTCGAGTTGGCTGGCGGATTCCTTGACGCTCTGCAGGGACACGCCGTTCCTTTCGGTCATTCCCACTATCTGCTGCACGCCAGCAGCCATTTGTTCGCTGGCCGTGGCTTGCTTGCCCAGGAGGTCGGAAATTCCGGCAATGGCATTGGCAACGCGCGCCGTACCGGCTTCAATCTGCCGGATCGAGGCGCTTGCTTCATTCGCCAGTTCAACCCCCTGCGCAACCTGCTTCACTTCGCTGTGCATCGTTTCTAGCGCCGCGTGCGTACTTTGCTGGACGAGCATGATGATGCTAGTGATCTCTTGCGTCGACTTGCCGGTACGCTCGGCGAGCTTGCGCACCTCGTCAGCAACCACTGCGAATCCGCGTCCCGCTTCGCCTGCACGCGCCGCCTCGATGGCTGCATTGAGGGCCAGCAGATTGGTCTGATCAGCAATCTCCTTGATCACTGCGGTCACCGCCGAGATGCGATCGGACTGGCGCACCAGTTCTTCAATCATCACCGACGAGCGCTGGACGGTTACCGCAATTCGTGACACCTCGGCCACCGAGCGGTTGATCACCTGAGTACCCTCCCGTGACAGTTGACCGGACTGCAAAGCCGTCGCCAGCGCTTCGCCAGCACTGGCATTGACCCTGCTGATGCTGTTTGTCACTTCATCGACCGCCACCGCGATCGATCTTGCCGATCCGGCTTCACTGGCCAGTGCTCTCGAGGTGTCGCGAACCAGGTCCGCGAGTATCACTGCATCCCTTGCGAGAGCGGTTGCGCTGTGCTGAATCTCGCCCACTATTTCGCGCAGACTGGTCTGCATGGCGTTTACAGCGGCTAGCAGGGTGTCCTGGCGCTGGTCGTCGGTGTGTACCTCAACACACAAATTACCCGCTGCAATTTCCTGAGTTACCGCCACGGCGTAGGCCGGATCGCCTCCCAACTGGGCCACGGCGTGCCGGACGATGAGTACAACCATCGCACCTCCAAGCAGCAGAATGGCCGTGATGAACAGAAGATTGCGCAGTATTGCCGTCTGTACTTGGCTACGCACCGCCTGAATATCGCGAATGAAAACCAGGATGCCGGCGGTTTCACCGGCGCCATCCTTGAATGGGAAGCCCATCAAGGCATGGCTGGCGTTCAGGTGCAGGGTCCCCTCTGCGGCCTCGGATGACAGAGAGAACTGGCGAGCGACGTCAAGCAGCAGCGCCTTATTGGTCGCCTCGAGAAGGGTCAGACCTGGGAGCCGTTCCCCATTGATTGCGGTCCCTTTTTTCTGGATATAGTCATCCGCAAGCAGTACGGCGACGTCGTCGCCAGTGATCGTTCTGGTAGCCGGAAGAACGTGGTCGATTTCCTGCGCGAGTTCCCAGTAACCGATTTTTCTGCCGTCGCGGACGACCGGACGGACCGCTCGAAGAGAAAAGAAATTCTTGCCCATATCCAGGCTTGTCGCCGACTTGTCCGTAGCTACTGCCATCCTGAAACTGTTGCGGCTATTCTTGTCGTCGTGCTGTTCGGGTTTGTGGACGCGCAGGAAGGTGGTGCCGTCGGGCTCGAAGAAATAGAAGTGGGTAATCCTGAATTGCGCCTTTAGTTCCTCGAACAGTGGCTTTGCCCTTTGCAGGAGTTGCTCGCGATTGCGCGCTTCAAAGGTATCCAGAAGGGTGTCTATGCGGGTGGTGGCGGTCAAGGCGCGCTCCAACCCCTCGGCATCGCTGGCAATCTGGGTCAGGAAGACCCGTTCATCGCCACGCATCTGGGCATCCAGTGAGGTTCTCAGCTGTCCGATCTGCGTAACATAGATCAGCGCTGCTGCCGTGCTCAGCATGGCAACGAAGCTCCCCACCAAGGTAAACAATATTCTTCTTCTAAACGACACCTTCATTTCCTATGCCTCTTTCTATGGTCGTCGACATACAAATCCAGTATCCTTCTCTTCAATTTTACTATTCCTGTGGAGGGCAAATTGTCAACAGAAATGTGCGCTTCCTGGTATTTCTGGTAGCGGATTCTGGCGCATGATCTGGCGGGACAGCAGCCTTCCCGAACTTAGGGAGAAATGACAATGACTAGAGATCGCATGCTGCTCACATCCAGCCGACTGATCAGCGGCGCCGAGTACCGCGACTCGCTGCGCCGCTACACACCGAAGGTCTACGTCGATGGCGAACCGATCGCTTCGGTTGCCGACGCACCGACACTGCAGCCGGGAATCAACGCGCTTGCCGTCAGCTACGATTTCGCGCTCGATCCGGAGAAAATCCCACTGATGACCGCCGTACAGACCGGCAGCGGCGCGACCGTCAATCGCATGCTGCATATCAACGAATCCGCGGGCGACCTGTTGAACAAGCTCGAAGCGGTGCGCCTCCTCTGTCAGGAGACCGGTTGCGCACAACGCTATCTGGCCCACGATGCACTCAACGCGATCCATCAGGTCAGCGCCAGAATCGATGACGCACGCGGCGGCAGCGAGCATCGGGCGCGCTTCGAGGCCTATCTCGAAGAGGTGCAGGCGAGCGACTGGTCACTGGGAATCGCCATGACCGACGCCAAGGGCGACCGCTCGAAGCGGCCGCACCAACAGGCAAACCCGGACACCTACGTACACATCGTCGAGCGCAACCCGCGGGGGATCGTCATCTCCGGCACCAAGGCAATCGTCACCGGAGCACCGTACATGCACCAGTTCCTGGTCATGCCCAGCCGCAACATGGGTCCGGCCGATGCCGATTTCGCTGTTTGCTGCGCGCTGCCGGTCGATGCACCGGGGCTGACCATCGTCGCCCGACCGGCCGGACGACCCGGCGAGAAGCTGGAACACGGCGCGGCACTGTTTTCACGGCGCTATGGGCAATCGACCGCGGTGCTCGTTTTCGATCGCGTCTTCGTCCCCTGGGAGCGGGTCTTCTTTGCCGGCGAGTGGGAGCATTCCGGGTCGCTGACCTACCACTACGCGACCCACCACCGCCATAGCTGCATCGCCGCGCGTGCCGGTTTCGGCGACCTCCTGATCGGCGCCGGCGCCCTGATGTGCGAAGCCAACGGCTTCGATCCGGGTCGCCAGGCGAGCTTGCGCGAACCGATGGTCGAACTGATCAAGATCACCGAGGGCTTTTTCGCCTGCGGCGTCGCCGCCAGCGTCTACGGGACACCAGACCCCTACAGCGGCAGCTTCATGCCCGAAGCGGTGTTTGCCAACATCGGCAAGCTGCTGCTGGCCACCCAGATCTACGACATGCATCGCCTGGCGCACGAGGTGTCGGGCGGCCTGATCGTCGCGCTGCCCGGTCCCGACGAAGACCACAACCCGGCAACCGCTGCGACCCTCGCCGAGGTGCTGCGCGCCCATCCCGACGTGCCCTACGACAAGCGCATCGCAGTCGCCCGCTTCATCGAGGATCTGACCGCATCGTATCAGGGCGGCTGGTATTCGGTGATCAGCCTGCACGGGGGAGGCTCGCCAGCCGCCATGAAACAGGAGATCTGGCGCAACTACCCGCTTGGCAGCAAGGTTGAGCTGGTCGAAAGGCTACTGGACCGTGGCGTATTGCATGATCCAGAGCGTGCGATCACGCGTAACCGTCAACCCGGACGCTGTTGCGACGCCGGCTGTTCGCCACCGGGGCAGGCGATCATGGTGCCGCTGCCGCGCTCCGGCAAGGCTTGAGAGCCCGGCATTGCCGGAATGGATGATTGCATTTCGCTTCGCCAGACCCGTCACTGGTCGCCACACTCCAGCGCGGAGCACAACCATAAGGGGGGAACACCAGAGATGAATACCGCGAAAAGACTTCTGCTCCTGGCCCTGCCGGCCCTGCTGGCCAGCCCGTTGAGTCTGGCCAAGGAGGGTCCCGACCAATACCCGAACGGCTCCGAGAACTTCATGGTCGGCGCCCTGCCGCCAGCAGGCAATTATTTCATCAACTATCTCGGTTACTACCAGGGCGACTATCGCGCCAACAACGGTCAAAAGGTGCCGGGGCTCAAGGTCAGCGCCACTTTCGACGCCCTGCGTTTCATCCATGTCACCCAGCAGAAGATTCTCGGGGGCGACTGGGCGGTGCATGCGATCGTGCCGCTGGTTGACCAGCGACTGCACACCCCGATTCCGGGCATCGGCAACGGCAGTGCCTTCGGCCTTGGCGACATCGTCATCGACCCCCTGATCATCGGCTGGCATTTCCCGCCGGACTGGCATCTGACCGTCGGCGTCGACATCTATCTGCCCACCGGCAAGTACAGCAAGAACAACCCCACCGATAGCATCGGCGCCAACTACTACAGCTTCGAGCCCATCCTCGCCTTTACCTACCTCAATCAGGGCGGTTTCGAAGCCTCTGCCAAGCTGATGTACAACCTCAAGACCAGGAACCTCGATACCCACTACCAGTCAGGTAACGATTTTCACATGGACTACCTGCTTGCTCAGCACTTCGGGCCGTGGGCCGTCGGCCTGGCCGGCTACTATCTGACGCAGACCAGCGACGACGAGCGGAATGGCCGGACTGTCCAACCGGACGGCAACCGCGGCAAGGTCTTCGCCTACGGCCCGGCAGTCAAGTACGACTACAAGGGGATGAGCTTCGTCGCTAGCTGGAATCACGAAACCCGTGTCGAAAACCGCTTTCAGGGCAACAAGTTCTTCTTCAAATGGGTCACCGCCTTCTAGTCAGATGTGCTACCCGCTTTCCCAATAGGGTCGGACACCGATCCGCTCGGCCAGGTAGTCAATCAGCACCCGTACCCGCTGTGGCACGTACCGATTGCCAGCGAGCAAGGCGTAGATGCCAAGCTCGGGCATCGGGTAGTCTCGCAGAATCGGTTGTACCCACCCGGTCTCGATGACTGCGGCGGTCAGGAAGCTGGGCTGCGCGGTGATGCCAAGACCACGGATCGCGGCGTCGAGCAGGGCATCGCCGTTGTTGGCGCGCATGCGGCCGCGTACCGGAAAGACTTCCGTCACCCCGTCCACCAGGAAGGGCCAGCCCTCCTGCTGGGCAGGCAGATAGATCAGGCATTCGTGCTTCACCAGCTCGCGAGGATGTCCGGGTTCACCGTGGCGACGCAGATACTCCGGCGAGGCAACCACCACCAGGTGGCTGCTGCCGATCCGCCGGGCGACATCGAGCGGTTCGAGGCGCTGGGTGATGCGGATCGCGAGATCCAGCCCTTCCTCGACGAGCTTGACGCGACGGTCGGTGAAGTCGATTTCGGTGATCACCTCGGGGTAGGTGACGCTGAAATCCATCAACAGCGGTGACAGGTGACGCAGACCGAAACTCAGCGGCACGCTGAGGCGAATCAGGCCGCGCGGTTCCTGGCGTTCTCCGGCCAGACCGCTCTCGGCGGCTTCGACGAGGTCGAGGATTTCTCGGCAAGACTCCAGATAAGCGCTGCCAGCCGAGGTCAGGGTCAGGCTGCGAGTGCTGCGGGCGATCAGTTTCACCCCGAGGTGGGCTTCCAATGCCGCCACCTGGCGCGTGACCACCGAGCGGGCGACGTCCATCTGCCGCGCCACTGCGGCAAAACTGCCGATCTCTGCGACCCGCAGGAAAATTCGCATGCTGTCGAATCGGTCCATGGTCTCTCCAGACGGTGTCATGTTGTTGCGATCATCGCAACAAACAATTGCAGATTGTCCCCTATTTCATCCTCAATGACTGTTCTACAGTTCGGCCATCGCAACCGTTCTGGAGAAACACATGCTCCTCGTCACCGGTGCCACCGGCCAACTCGGTCGTCGCATTGTCGATCAACTGCTCGCCCGGCACGGCAGCGCCACCGGCATCGCCATCAGTGTGCGCGATCCGGCAAGGGCGGCAGACCTCGGCCAACGGGGCATCGAGATCCGTCACGGCGACTTCGATCAGCCGGCAACGCTGGTCAGCGCATTCGCCGGCGTCGACAAATTGATCCTGGTTTCCACCGATGGCCCCAGTGATCTCCGCATCCGCCGGCACCGCAATGCCATCGATGCAGCCCGCGCCGCCGGCGTCAGGCACATCCTCTATACCAGTTTCATTGATGTGGCCGCCGACTCGCCGGCCGAGTTCGCCGTGGTCCATCGGACGACCGAGGCCGAGCTTGCCGCCAGTGGTGTTCAATTCACTGCGCTGCGCAACCCGCTGTATGCCGATTTTCTGCCAATGAACGTAGCCGCCGCGTTCATCAACGGTGTCTTCGAGCTACCGGCAGGAAGCGGCCGCGCCAGTTTCGTCAGCCGTACCGAACTCGCGGAAGCTACGGCCGCCGCTGCGCTGGCACCGGCATTGGCGAGAAGCGTGTATGAATTGACCGGCCAGGCAACACACGACTACCATGAGCTGGCCGCGGCGGTCGCCAGGGCTACCGGCAAACCCGTACGCTACCAGCCGGTCGACACGGACACCTACGCGCAGGCACTCGTAGCGCAGGGATTGCCGCCCTGGTTTGCCGACGCACTGACGAGGATGTACGCTGCAGTGGCGGCGGGCAAGTTCGACCGCATCAGCAATGACTTTGCCCTGCTCGTCGGGCATCCGCCGCGTCCCCTCGCCTGCCTGGCGCAGGAACTCTTCAGCCATCACTGATCAGCACAAAATACGATGCCCATGCGCACCCCTGTGAGCCCCCAATAAGGAGAATGCCATGCCCGAGACCCGCTACACCCACACCGCCATCGCCCTGCACTGGCTGATGGCCCTGCTGCTGATCGTTCTGTTCAGCCTCGGCCTCTACATGAGCGACCTGCCGGTGTCGCCGCAGAAGCTGAAGCTCTACTCCTGGCACAAATGGGCCGGCGTCAGCGCTTTCCTGCTGGTCCTGCTGCGACTTGCCTGGCGTATCGGCCACCGGCCCCCAGACTTGCCGGCAGCCATGCCGGGCTGGCAGAAAACCGCCGCCCAAGGACTGCACCACCTGCTCTACCTGCTGATGATCGCCATTCCACTTTCCGGCTGGCTGATGAGTTCGGCCAAGGGCTTCCAGACGGTCTATTTCGGGATCATTCCCCTGCCCGACCTGCTGCAGAAAAACAAGGAACTCGGCGAACTGCTGGAGCTGGTACACAGCAGCCTCAACTTCACCCTTGCCGGACTGGTCGTCGCGCACATTGCTGCTGCTCTCAAACATCATCTGCTCGACCGCGACGATGTACTCGCGCGGATGCTGCCCTTGCTCACCAGAAATCGTTGAAAATCTTGAATGGACAACTCATGACTTCCTTTAGCATCCTCCTCGGCACGCTGGCCGTGGCCCTCGCCGGTAATGCCGGCGCGGCCGAATATGGCCAGTTTCAGGCCGACAAAAGTTCGCTGACCTTCGTGTCGAAACAGATGGGCGTTCCCATCGACGGCCGCTTCAGGAAGTTCGCCGTCAGCGTCGCTTTCGACCCGGCCCGGCCGACTGCCGCCAGCGCCCGACTGGATCTCGACCTGGCGAGCATCGACGCTGGTTCGCAAGACGCCAATGACGAGGTCGTCGGCAAATCCTGGTTTCATGTGAAAGTGTTTCCCACCGCCACTTTCGTTTCCTCTGCGGTCCGCCCGCTCGGCGGCGACAAATATGAACTCGCCGGCAAGCTGACCATCAAGGGCAAGAGCCAGGACCTCACCGCACCCTTCACTTTTCGCCAGGACGGCGTCAACGGCGTCTTCGACGGTGCCTTTGTCCTCAAACGCCTCGACTTTGCGGTGGGCGATGGCGTCTGGTCAGATGTCAGTACCGTCGCCAACGAAGTCCAGATCAAGTTTCACATCGTCGCTGCCCCGTCAGCGGTTCGCAAGTAAGTCCACCCCCTGAAGGAGTCATCCCATGAAAAAACAGATCAGCCTCGTCGCCCTCGCCAGCTTCTTTGCCGCACCGACCTTCGCCGCCCCGGAGACCTATCTGGTCGACCCGAATCACACCTACCCGCGATTCGAATACAACCATTTCGGCTACTCGAACCAGATCCAGCGCTTCAACAAGACTTCCGGGACCATCGTCTTCGACCGCGTTGCCAGGACCGGTTCGGTAAACGTCGCCATCGATGCCCGGTCGGTCGACACCGGTTATGCGCTGTTCAACGAGCATCTCCAGGGTGAAGACTTCTTCGACACCGCCAGATACCCGACCATCACCTACCAGTCCACCGCCGTCAGATTCGACGGCGACAAGCCCGTGGCCGTCGAAGGGAACCTCACCATCAAGGGGATCACCAGGCCGGTGACGCTGACCCTGAGTTCCTTCCAGACGATGCCCCACCCGATCCTCAAGAAGGACGCGCTCGGCGCCAACGCCAGCGCCAGGATCAAGCGCTCCGAGTTCAACGCCGGCAAGTACGCACCCAACGTCAGCGACGAGGTCACCCTAAGCATCGCTGTCGAAGCGCTGAAGCAGTAGGTTGATCCAGAGTGGAACCCAACCCCGCACAAGGGTAGCCTCTCGACACAATGAGCAGCTCTCTATCCCCGGAGGAAACGCAATGCCAGCCCTAACCGCCGAAGCCCTAGCCCAACTATTCGTCCACGCACGCACGCACAATGCGTTCGCGCCCGATCCGATCCCGGAAGCGACCCTGCGCCGCCTATACGACCTGATGAAGTGGGGACCGACCTCGATGAACTGCCAGCCGGCGCGGCTGGTTTTCGTCACCAGCCCGGAAGGCAAGGCCAGGCTCGCGCCGGCACTTTCTCCCGGTAACCTAGACAAGACCCTGGCGGCGCCGGCGACGGTGATCATCGCCACCGACAGCCGTTTTTACGAACATCTGCCGACGATGTTCCCGGCATACGACGCCAAGCCGATGTTCGAGCGCAATGCCGAACTCGCCGCCAGCACCGCTTTCCGCAACGGTACGCTGCAGGGCGCCTACCTGATGATCGCCGCGCGTGCACTGGGTCTGGATTGCGGCCCGATGTCCGGCTTCGACGCCGGCAAGCTCAATGCCGCGTTCTTTCCTGACGGACGCTGCCAGGCCAATTTCCTTTGCAACCTCGGCATCGGCGATCCCGCCGCCGTGCATCCGCGCGGCCCTCGTCTGAGTTTCGAGGAAGCCTGCCGGATCGACTGATCTCCCGGAGGGCAGGCTTCGAACGAGGCACAGAAAGGAGCCGGCTCTTCCGGACAAGTCAGTCCGTCGGCTCGCCGCCCTCCTCCTTGCCCGTCCGTTCCTGCTTCTCCCGCAAACGCCGGTTCTTGTCGTCGCTGCTCAGAAAGAAGTAGCGTCCGGCGAGTACACAGCCTTTCATTCCAGGGTTGCAGACCAGCTCATTGAGCCTGGCGCACTTGCCATCGATTTCGTGGGGGCAGCCCCAGGAGGCCATGGTGGTTTCTGAAAATCGCCCGGATCGAATCAGAGCGGTATGCGCGCAGCGCCTACCGGCAGGGCCGCCAGGCGCTGCATCTCGGCGGTGCTCAGGATGCCGGGGTCGGCAAGAAAGGCCTTCACGAAATCGGTGGCGTCAGCACCCCAAAACAGCTCGCCACCGACATCCAGCGTGGGCACGCCAAAGACGCCGCGGCCAATGGCATGTTCGGTTGCCATCTTCAGGGCATCCTTGATTTCCTGCCGCGACAGTTCCTCCGGATCGACTGCCAGCGAACGCGCCAGTGCAGCGACCTGCTCTGCGTCTGAAGGATCGGCGCCGGTGGTCCACAAGGCCTCGAAGATCTTGCGCACGGCGTGTGCGGTGCCTCCGGCAGCAATCGCCAGGCGAAGGTAGGGAAGCGAATTGAAGGGATGCGCGGCCGGAAAGCAAAACGGAATGCCAAGCCTGGCCGCCCACCAGTTACAGGAGCGATAGGTCCACGAGCGTTTGGGCGGGATCTCGGCGGGTCCCTTCTGCTCCCAGTGATTCAGCAAACCGGCGAAGAGCACCGGCCGGTAGGCAATCTCGAGATCCGGCGGCAGTTCACCGAGACGGATCAGCCCGAGATAGGCGTAGGGCGAGATGAAATCGAAATACCAGTCAGCCTGCTGCATAGGTCTCTCGCCTCCAAAAATTGATTCCGGGACGGGTCGCGACAAGTGCCTCTCAGCCCTTGTTTTTACTACCGCCAATCCTCGTCAGGTCAGGTCAGCGCTGCGTAACCCGGCATTCTTTGCCTCGGGCTGTCGGGTTGCGCCCTGTTGGCCAAACCAGCCTACGGACTATACTTCACGAAGACGGCGACTGCCAGCGATTATGCAGCAGTCCGCGCCAGTGGCCACATCTCTTGGGGGCCGAAAGGAATAGAATTAGCCGGCAAATCTTGCCTGTCTGCCGCAGCGAGCCCGGAATGAGCGACAATGACCAACCTGCATCCAGGTTGCTCGCGACCACCATGAAAATACTCTCGACCTTGATCCTCTGCATCACCCTGCTGTTTTCCGGCTGCTCGCAACCGCCGAACTTCAAATCGACCGACATTTCCGGCGCCGACTGGGGCAAGGGCTTCACCTTGACCGACCCGCAGGGTCAGACACGTCGTCTGGCCGATTTCGAGGGCAAGGTGGTCATCGTCTTCTTTGGTTACACGCAGTGCCCTGATGTCTGTCCGACGACGCTTTCATCGATGCGCGAGGTGCTGGGCCGTCTCGGCGACAATGCCGGCCGCGTCCAGGTGATCTTCGTCACCCTCGACCCGGCACGTGACACGGCGCAGGTATTGGCCGAATACGCCCGCGCGTTTCATCCGAGTTTCATTGGCCTGCGTGGCGACGAGACGGCCATCGCGGCAGTCGCCAGGGATTTCAAGGTTTTCTACGCCAGGCATGCAGGCAGTTCACCCGGCAGCTACAGCATCGACCACTCCACGGGCAGCTATGTCTTTGATCCCCAGGGGCGGCTGCGGCTTCTCGTCAGCCACGGCGAAACGTCCGCCAACGTTGCTGCCGATCTGAAGCTGTTGCTGGCCGGCAAATGATCTTCCAGGAAACATGACATGCCACGCTTTCTCCTGCTCCTCGCACTGTTTTCCTTTCAGGCTGCTGCCGCCACTCCCGGCGAAGCGATCAACCTCGACATCGGCACCCCGCCGGTGGTCATCGTCAAGCACAGCCTCGCACAGCGGGCATCGCGGCTGGTCCGCTTCTACGATGCAGGAATCATCGGGCTGGCTAACGATGGCATGGTCAAGATGCGTGATGGCAGCCGTCTGACGCTGGCGCAACGGCAGATCGCCGAGAAACTCATCGACAACGAGAACCCGGACCGCAATTCGCTGATCTACGCCATCGCCGAAGGGCACGGTGGCCAGGCCTACGAGCCCGCCGTCCGCGCGGCGCAGGTCAGGCGCTGGAAGGAGCAGTTCCACTCCGGCTGGTGGATCGAGGATGCGCAAGGACGGTGGAGCATCAAACCTTGACGTCGCCTCTCGCCAAGCGACCCGGTCAACTGCGGCATCTTGTCGCAGCGAGATGCACAGGTACGAATTTATAATCGTCCTCCCTCAACGATCAAGGAATCCGGCATGAAAACTACACCTACTGTCGTGACGCTGGCGATGCTGCTCAACTGCTCGTCGCTGGCCGCGCTCGCCGCTGATGTCGATATCAAGGATCCATGGGTTCGCGGAACGGTCAGCGGCCAGCAGGCGACCGGCGCCTTCATGGCCATCACCAGCAAGTCAGGAGCCGTGCTGGTCGGTGCTGCCAGCCCGGCGGCCGGCAGCACCGAAATCCATGAAATGAAGATGGATGGCGGCGTCATGAAAATGCGTGCCATCCCGCGCCTTGAGCTACCGGCTGGCAAACCAGTGCAGCTCGGACCCGGCGGCTACCACGTCATGCTCATCGACCTGAAACAGCCTCTCAAGAAGGGCGATATGGTGCCGCTGACACTGCAGGTCGAAAGCCGGGACAAGAAAGTCGAGGCCGTCGACGTCAGGGCCGAAGTGCGCGACCTGACTGCAAGCACGCCGCCAGCCAGCGAACGCAATCACTGAAACTGAGCGCCCCTGATCATTCAACACTGACGGGGGCTCTCAATGCGCTGTCCAAGAAGAGCCGCCATCAGCCCCTGCGCTGGTTGAGTTTGCAGGACGCCGACCTTGAACGCCTGTGCTCCCTGTTCCGCTAGTCGATCGGAACGCTTTTCCCTTTGGCTCCAGCGGTCTTCGGAAGCGTGACTTCGAGGACGCCGTCCTTGAACGCCGCTTTGGCCGCATCCGAGTCGACTTCGGCGGGTAACCATATCGAGCGGGAGAAAGCGCTCGAACTGATCTCGCGTCGCTTGTAATCGCCTTTTTCTTCCTCTGCTTCCTTATTGCTCTGGGCCTGAATGGTGATCGAATCCGCGGTGAGCGAGATCGAAATGTCCTCCTTCTTGACGCCCGGCAATTCCGCACGCACCAGAATTTCATTGGCGCGATCAATCAGATCGACCGCTGGTGCCCGCAGCTCGGCAAATTCAGGCCATTCGCGTTCGAAGGATCGCATCCAGCGGCCTGGGAAAAGACCTCCCATCATGCGATCCATGAAACGTTCCATCTGCTCAAAGCGATCTTCGAAACTCTTGAAAGGAGCGAGAGCGCCCCGCTGAACTGCCACAGCCTTTCCGCCCTTCTCTTCTTTCACTTCCGATTTGTTTTCCTTCTCGGTCATGACAATCTCCTTTGTGCACACTGCCCCATCGCTCGCCGACGGGAACAAACCGCACGCTTATCGGCTGGTCTACCCGGCAAGCTGTGAGTCAAACGACGAAAAACGACCTTCAACATCGCAAGAACTGCGCAACTCACGGGTTGCCCCCCTGGAAACGCGGCATTCTTGCAGCGAGCAAGCATCCTGCTTCGCTTTTTGATGTCTCCATAACAGAATAGTGGTGGAAACTCAGAAATCAAGTCTCGCAATTGTTGCCGATTTCCATGCGCTCGCTGGGGAAGCAGAAGGTCTGGTTGGCCAATATGAGAATGGCTGCTGACGAATTCTTACCGACAGGGAAGCGGATTATTTCATGTAGAATCTAAGTTTGATTTATTGCGGGTAAGTCTCTCGATCATGTCGCGCAAGCATCGACCAGCGCTGTCGCGTCCTGCGCCAGCGGGCACTCCCGTATCCCCCGAAGCACATGCCAGACAGGTTCTCGACGCGGGCCGCTATCGTGAGGCGATCGAACTCTACAAGAACCTGCTCAAGCAAGAACGTCGATCCGAATGGCTTGACGGCTTGGCGGCGAGCTACGCCGGTCGGGCCAAGGAGCTGGCAAGCAAGAGCATGCTGCAGGAGGCGCTGGTGATCTGGCGCAACCGCTCCACGCTGTGTGGCAAATCGCTGGTCGAGGGCCCCTACCTCGACTGGTTACTGCGTACCGGCGCACATGACGCGGCACTGCGTCTGCTGACGCCGACAGGCGATGCCGTGGCAACCGTCGACGCCGACCTGGAAACCCGTCTGGCGGCGGTGGCGCTGACCGCGCCCGACAGCGCCCTCGCTCAGCTCGCCGCCGACAGTCCGCTGCGCCGTCATCGTGCGGCAGCACAGGCAGCCATTGCCGCCTGCTGCCGGGGTGATCTGGCCGACCTGGACGAGCAATTGCGCTGTATTCCCTTTCGCTCTCCATATCGTGATCTGCGCTTCATCCTCAAGGCACTGCTACTGGTCGGCAATGACGCTGCCCAGGCGGCCGGCCTGATCGCCCGAGTGACTGTCGACGGCCCCTTCGAGAAACTGGCCGCGGTCGTTCGTGCCGGCGTCCTGCCGGGCAAGGGCTGGCTGTTGGCTCTGCTCGATCTCGACGAGGAGGGCCGGTACTTGTTGCTGGAAATCAAGGGTTGCCCGGAGAATCGGCGCCCGCTGTTGCTCGAAGTGGCCGCACTGGCCAGGAATGGCGTACCTCCGACGCCGACCGGGGTCGTCGACCTACTGCTGCGCCGCAGCCGCGGCCTACCGGCAACGGCAGCCAGGCTTTGTCGCCGCCTGCTGCCTTACGCGGAAAAACGTCTTGCTGAGTACCGGAATGCTTTCGGTCCACTGGGCGAAGCAGAGAGCGAGCGCATCCTGGCTCTCGCCGCCCAATGCCGGGGTGCAATCAATCACAGCGAATCGCACTGGTTGCACGCTGTCCGCCTGTTTTCGACGGAGGAAGCGCCGCTGCAGGCGGCCTTGATCCTTCGCCATCTCTTTGATCTGATCGTCGGCGACAAGGATGCTTCGGACTATGATGACGAGTGCACCTCCTGGCTCGAACGCAGCCTGGAACTCGACCCGGACGACCGCGCCACGCACCTGAAGCTGATCCGCCTGCACCGCCAGGGACGGAATATGAAAGCAGCGCGTGCGTCTGTCGAGACGGCGCTGGCGCGCTTTGCCAACGACCCGGCAGTATTGCTCGAAGCCGTCGAAACGGCACTGGCCGGCAATGCCTTCAAGAAAGCGGTGACACTCGCCAAACGTCTGCTCGATCTCGATCCGATCAATTCGAAGGTGCGGGCGCTGATCGGTCGAGCGCACCTGTCGCATGCCCGAAAACAGATTCGGCTGCACCGACCGGAAGCGGCCGGCAAGGAACTCGACCTCGCCGACGTATGGCTCGCTACCGCAAATGAACGCAGCGTTAGCAAGCTGTTGCGCGGGCTGAGCGCCGACGATGCGCGAGCGACCGTGCTGTTGCGTGAAGCCGTCGGCGAACTGGGAGGCAGGCTGCTCGCTGCCTGGCACGTTCTGCTCGAAAGCATCCGGGTCGGCAGCCAGCCGGCCGGAGAACTGCGCCGGGCAGCGCCTGACCTGTCGGGAATGCCCATGCCTCGAGAAGTGCTGACCGTCATGCACGCCATCAACGCACTGGGCGACAACGAGTCGAAGGCACTGCGGACCGTTCTCGACACCCTGCGGGCGCCGCTGAAACGCGCGGCTGCTGGCGAGTTCAGTGAATCCGAACGGATCTCGATCTGCGAGACGCTGTTGAGACGGGAAGAGCGGGCACTTCTGCAGGCCTACGCCGATGCCGGTTTGCGGCGCTGGCCCGAGCGGCCGCTTTTTGTCTATCTGGCGACCTTTGCCAAACACGGCCAAGGTGCTTTTTTCGCGATGTCGGAGCGCGAGCGACAGGCCCTGGAAGGTGCGCTGAAGAAGGCCCTGGAGGACGGCGACCAACGGACGGTGCTGCGGATCCGCGATCTGATGGGGCCGCCAGGCTATTTCAGTGGCGAGGATTCGGATGACTTCGACGACGACGATGACTTCGGCGATTTAGTTGACGATTTGCCTGCGAATCCACGGGAGGTGTTCAATCTTTTGATGTCGATGGGGGGACCCAACGAAGTGATCCGCATGGCCCGCGAGATCCTCCCCGACAGCAAGTTTCGTCCGCTCGAGCATGCTGCCGGCGGCAACCGGAAAAAGCTGGCCGAAATGTTGATCGAACTGCTGGCCGAAAGCCTTGCAAACCTCGATCTGCCTTCTTTCACCGCTTCCCCGTCGGGCGGGCTGCCGGAGCCGAAGCCGAGGTCTCGCTCGACCGCGCCAAAACAACCCGTTCAGGACGATCGACAGAAAGGGCTGTTCGATGATTGACCCCTACCGCATTCTTGGCGTCGACCTGACGGCGGCTGACGAGACGATTCGTGCCGCTTACCTGGCGGCGATTCGCGAATCGCCCCCGGAACGTGACCGCGAGCGCTTCGAGAGCGTACGCACGGCCTATGAGGCGATCTGCAACCATCATCGGCGGCTGGCGCACGCGCTGTTCGACTGTTCCCTGCCAACCATCGATGATTTGTTGAGCGCCGTCAGCAGCGATTTTGTCCCGCAGCCACCCACCGAACGGCGGCTGCTGCGGTTACTGGGAGCGAAATGAACTCGCCGGTGATCGTCCTCGACCCCGAGGAAAGAGCGCGTCTGGTAGACGATTTCCGCGCCGCTCTCGAGCGTGCGGCCAGGCAGTGCGAGTGCGAACCGGCGGGTGAGCCGGATGACCAGGCCGCCGGCGATACAGAGACCTCGGTTGACCTGGCCACCCTGCTCAGCGAGATGGCCGTTCTGAAGAGCGAATTGCGGCTGCAATCTCGCCAGTTCAAGAATACCCTTGATGAATTAAGAGGTTTTGGCAACGACCTGCGTCAACACGGCGAGCGCCTGCAGCGTGATCTCGAACGAGCGCGGGAGCAGGCAGCATCGATCCAGGGGCAGACCGAGCGGCAATTTCTGCTGGCCCTGCTGGACCTGCGCGATCGCCTGCAAAGCGGTGTCGACGCCGCCGGAAAGCCACCGTCGTCGTTTCTGACGCGTCTGGTGCCCGGACCGACGCGTTTCGCGGCGAGCCTGGCGGAGGGCCAGCGGCTGACCCTGCAGCGCCTCGACGACCTGCTCGCCAGCCATCGGGTGCGGCCGCTGCCAGTGCTCGGCGAGATCCTCGATCCGCAACGAATGCGGGTGGTCGGCGTCGAGGCCGCTAGCAGTTCGTCAAGCGTGCCGGATGGCACCATCCTGCGCGAGGTCAGGCGCGGGTTTCTCCATAATGGCGAGCTGTTGCGTGTCGCCGAAGTCATTGTCAGCAAGAAAGCAACCAACCCATGACGGAAATCATTGTCGGTATCGATCTCGGTACGACCAATTCAGAAGTGGCAATCGTCCGTGAAGGACGTGTCGAGGTCATTCCGGTGGTACCCGGTGTACGCATTCTGCCCTCGCTGGTGGGGGTTGCCGACGACGGCAGCCTGCTGGTCGGCGAGGCGGCGCGCAATCAGTATGCGCTGCACCCCGAGCGCAGCGTACGTTCGATCAAGCGTCGAATGGGTGAGTTCGCCTCGGTGCAGATGGCCGGCAAGGATTACAGCCCGCAGGAAATCTCGGCGATGATCCTGCGCCGACTGCGGGACATCGCCGAGGCGCACCTGGGTGAGCCCGTGGGCAAGGCGGTAATTACCGTGCCCGCCTATTTCTCCGATGCCCAACGTCAGGCGACGCGCGAAGCCGGCGAAATCGCCGGTCTGGAGGTGGTACGCATCATCAACGAGCCGACAGCAGCGGCGCTGGCCTATGAAAGCTGCCACAGCGGCGCCCGCAAGGCGCTGGTCTATGACCTCGGCGGTGGCACCTTCGATGTCTCGGTCGTCAACCTGGAGAGCGATGTCGTTGAAGTGCTGTCCAGTCACGGCAACAATCATCTGGGTGGCGACGATTTCGACCAGAAACTGATCAGCTTCGCGACCGATCATCTGCGCGAGCGGCACGACATCGATGTCGGACAGCATCCGCTGGCCATGGCTCGCCTGCAGCACGCTGCGGAAGCGGCCAAGATCATCCTTTCCAGCGAACCTTACGCCACGCTCTCGGAAGAGTACCTGCTCGAGAAGGATGGCGTGCCGATCCACCTGTCGGTCGAAGTTTCGCGCAACGAATACGAGGAGATGATCGAGCCGTATATCGCCGAGACCCTCGACGCCGTGCATATCGCCTTGAGTGGCGCCGGACTGACGGTCGCCGACATCAACGAAATCCTGCTCGTCGGTGGGGCCACGCGGACACCGCTCGTCCAGCGCCGCCTTGAGCAGGAACTCGGGATGCAGCCGCGCGCCGAGGTCGATCCCGATCTCTGTGTCGCAATGGGCGCCGCCATCCAGGCAGCCGTGATCGCCGGCGGCCAGGCCCCGACGGTGCTCATCGATGTCACGCCCTACACCTTCGGTACCAGCGCTCTCGAGTATTTCAATGGTCAAATGTACCCCTTCTGCTTCGTGCCGCTGATTCGCAAGAACACACCGATTCCGGTCTCAAGGAGCGAGGGCTTCTGCACCATTTTCGACGGTCAGAGCAAGGTCGACATCCACGTCTACCAGGGCGAGGACCCGGACGCGCTGAACAACATCGAGATCGGGCGATTCACCATCGATGGCTTGCGCGATGCGCCGGCCGGCAACCCGCTGGTCACCACCTTTTCGCTCGATGTCAACGGTATCCTGGAGGTGACTTCACGCGAGAAGGAAACCGGCCTGGTGCATTCGATTACCATCGACAATGCCATCAGCCGCTTCACCGGCGACAAGCTGGCGGAAGCACGGGAACGCATCGATGGCCTGTTTGGCGAGCAGGAAGGCGCCGACAGGCAGCCCGTCGCGACTACCACCGAGGCTTCACCTTCAGACGACCGCAGGCGCCTGCGCGTCGAAGCCGGCACCCTGATCGAAAAGGCCGAGCGACTGCTGGCCAGGGCGGGTACGGAAGATGCCGAGGATCTGGTGAATGGCATAGAAGTTGTCAAAAACCAAACCGAGGGATCGGACGCCGACCTGAAAGTGGCGATGGATGCGCTTGCCGACCTCCTGTATTACCTCGATGTCTGAACTGCTCGATCGCTGTCCGGCGTGTCGGGCGCGCCTGGCCGAAGCGGCCGTCTGTCCGCGTTGCGGCTGCGATTTTTCGCTCGTCCGGCAGGCGATCGGGCAAGCGGCGCGCCTGCTCGAACAGGCGCTCTGTTCGCTCGCCATCGGCGACCGCGTTGCAGCCCGTCGCCAGGTCGGGGCCTCGCTGGCCTTGCACCGGTGGCGACTTGCAGAGGCCATCAGAAGCTTCCTCGACACGGCCGCCGACACCGACCCGACCGCAAGCGGGCCCGCGCAACCCCCTGGCCTGCTCGCGGCAGACCTTCAGGGAGCAAGCGATCCGACCAGCATCCGGGAAGAAGATGCCTATCTCCCCGCATGACCCGGAACCCATGCACAGGCCATTCGCTGCCTGAAATCGATTCCTTGCACGGCAAGGCTGATAGACTACATGCTGCTCGGGAACGAGAAACCAGCCACCATCAGCAGGAACACATGAGCAAGATCGAACAATTGCGGATCAGCGGCCAACTTCCCAGCCCGAAAGGGGTGGCGTTGGCGATCATGGAGATCTGTAGGCGCGAGGATGCGACTATTGACGAGGTGGCCCGGGTAGTTCAGGGCGACCCTGCGCTCTCCAGCCGCCTGTTGCGTCTCGCCAATGCTTCATCGGCTGGTACTCGGCCCTTGGTCTCGGTCAGGGAAACCGTGATGCGCCTGGGCATGACGACCGTCCGCCAACTGGCCATGGGCTTTTCTCTGGTCGACCAGTATCTGCAGGGACAGTGCGCCGCCTTTGATTATCCGGCTTTCTGGTCCCACTCCCTGTTCATGGCGGTGGCCAGCCAGGAGTTGGGCCGGATGGTACGGCTTGCTTCACCTGACGAACTGTTTGCCTGTGGTCTGTTGGCGCAGATCGGCCGTCTGGCGCTGGCCACCCTCTACCCCGCCGACTATGCGACGGTACTGGCCGAGCAGAGCCATGGTGCAGTACTCCTGGAACTGGAGCGCAGGCGTCTTGGAGCAGATCACACCGAATTCACTACCGCCATCCTCGCTGATTGCGGCATTCCTAAAGCCCTTGCCGAGCCTGTCTATTACCACGAGTTTCCGCAGACCTCCGGCTTTTCCGAGGGTTCCCGGCCTGATCAGTTGACCCATCTGTTCTTCCAGGCACGACGAATGGCGGACCTCGGTCGCTCACCCGAGTCGGAGCGCCATGGCAACATTGTCGAGCTGATGCTGCTGGGTGGCAAGGCCGGTCTGGATGTGACGGCCATGGGCGAAGTATTCGACCGTGTGGTTCACCAGTGGCAAGCATGGACCGATCTGCTGAAGGTGCCTACCGCCCAGCTCCCTGCGTTTAGCGCCATGGCCAATGCTCCGGTTCCCCGCCCGGAGCAGGAATCAAAGACGGAGCACAGCCGTAAGCGGGTCTTGCTGGTAGAGGACGACCCCACGACCCTGATGATGACGGAGGGTTTGCTGAGCCACCTTCTCGGTTGCCGGGTCCACACCGCCGAAAATGGCGAGGATGGTCTGGCCCTGGCTCTGGAAGTCATGCCCCAGATCGTCATCACCGACTGGCACATGCCGGTCATGGACGGGGTCGAGTTCTGCCGCGCCCTGCGTGCCACCGAATGGGGACAGTCCATGTATGTGATCATGCTGACCGGCGAAGAGAACGAAAGCAAGATCATCGAGGCTTTCGAAGCGGGGGTCGACGATTACGTGACCAAACCGGTGCATGTCCGAGCCTTGAGCGCCCGAATGAGGGCGGCCCTGCATTACGTGAAGCTGCTCGAGGCCTGGGAGAAGGATCGGACACAGCTCAAGCAGTTTACGGCAGAGCTGGCGATCAGTAACCGGCGGCTGGAACATGCCGCGATGACCGACCCGCTGACCGAGCTACCCAATCGAAGGGCCGGCATGGAGTTGCTGAGCCGCTTCTGGAGTGCCTCCCAGCGCACGGGCCAACCGGTGGCAGCCCTCATGATCGATGTTGATTTCTTCAAGTCCATCAATGACCGATATGGTCACGCGATGGGTGATCGGGTCTTGCGGGAGGTGGCCAAGGCCATCCAGTCTGCAGCCCGCAAGGACGATAGTGTCAGCCGGATCGGCGGGGAGGAGTTCCTGGTGGTCTGTCACGATGCCGACCCCCGAGCGGCCCTGCTGGCTGCCGAGCGTCTACGGCGGATGGTCAAGGCGATGCAGATCCACATCGCTGGTACGGAGATCAAGATCTCGGTGAGCATCGGCGTAGCCAACCGGGAGAACGGCATGGACAATGAGGATGACCTGCTCCGGGCTGCAGACAAAGCCCTCTACGCCGCCAAGAAAGCCGGTCGGGACCGGGTTTGCCTGTTCGCCAACGGCAAGTCTCTCTGCACCGCCTGCACCAATGGTCAGCGCCAGGCGTGAAAGAGTCCGCCGAGATCATTGGTGATTTACGGCCGTCCAGTCGAGGCCGAAGCGTGACAGGTATTTGCGCAGCCGGTCAGCGTCGTTGGCCGTTTTCTTGTCCAAGCGGGATACGGCGAAAAGCTGTCGACCGGCATCCGAAAGGCTTGCCGCTTGCCGGCAAACAGCGATCACCGCGTTAAGCTGGCAGCGATCGAAGAGGTCGAGTTGCTCGGCCTGTTCGCCCAGGATAGCAGCGACCGCATCGGCCGGCCGGCGGCTGACCCAGCTGTGGCCAAGCCGCTCGATCTCCTCGATAACCAGCGCCTCGGTGATCCGTCCCGCTTCGGCCAGAGTCGCCATGCGCGTGACCGATGCCGAGAGTTCACGGAAATTGCCGCTCCAGACAGCGTCCGCCGAGCTGGCAAAGGCCAGATAGCGGCGGCGGGCTTCGACGTTGAAGCGCACGAGCTGATCATGGTCACGCGCATAACGTTCCAGCTCGTAATCGAGATTGGGCTCGATGTCCTCGGGCCGTTGAGCCAGGCCGGGCAGGTCGAAGGTCCACAGGTTGATGCGCGCATACAGGTCTTCGCGGAAATGCCCCTCGGCAACCCAATGGCGCAGGTCGCGATGGGTGCCGGCGATGAGCTGGAAGTCGCTCGTTACTTCCTGGTCGCCACCGAAGGGGAAGAAGCGCTTTTCCTCGATCGCCTTGAGTAGCATTGCCTGCTCGTCCAGTCCGAGTTCGCCGATTTCGTCTAGAAACAGCAATCCGCCATCGGCCGCTCGAAGGAGCCCGGGGCGTTCATTTTGCGCCCCCGTGAAGGCTCCCTTGACGTGGCCGAAAAGGCTGGACATGGCCGAATCGCCGCGCAAGGTCGCGCAGTTCACCTCGATGAAACGTCCGGCCAGACGCTGCTTCTGTCGCTTGAGTTCGTACACCCGGCGGGCGAGAAACGATTTGCCCGCACCGGTGGGGCCGATCAGCAGCATTGGCGACTTCGAGCGCCCCGCTACCCGTTCGATCTGCTCGATCATGCGGTTGAAACTGGCGTTGCGCGTGGCAATCCCGGATTTCAGGAAGCTCACCGTGTCGGCGCGCTCGCGCTGAAAGCGCTGCGCAATCTTGTTGTAGCGCGACAGGTCCAGATCGATGATCTCGTAGCTTCCGGCAGTATTCGCCACCTCCTTCTTGCGTGCCGGTGAGGTCTGCAGGAGTCGGGCCGGCAAATAGCGCGCTTCGGCCAGCAGGAACCAGCAGATCTGTGCGACATGGGTTCCTGTCGTGATGTGCAGCAGGTAATCCTCGTTCTCGGGGTCGAACGGGTAAGCGCGCGCGAAGTCGTGCAGCGTCGTGTAGACTTCCTCGAAATCCCAGGGGTCGCGCAGCTCGATCTCGACGCGGCAGACTTCGGTTTCGGGCGATATCGACTGGATGTCCGCCTGCACACTCTCGGCCAGCCCGCGGCTGCGTGCATCATGCAGCAACTCCAGACGATGAACGATCAGCTCCTCCTGCTGGCAGAGGGCGACCGTCGGCCGCCACTTCTCCCATCGTGCGCTACCCTTGCCACCGTAATCGAGTTGCGTACCGAGAAAACCGATGACGACGCTCCTCTTCATGTTGACTATCCTTAAAGATAAATATCGATTCTATATTCTAATAAAAGCCGCCCACTCCTGTTTTCACGGAAGCCGCAAATATCCTGGAGATCTCGCCAGATCAATGGCTTGAATGCAATGCCGCGGTTCTCCGAGAGGTTGGCACGAATTTCGCTGTGGAAGAGCTGTCGCAACATCGCTGCACGCCCACGGGCAGGGGATCAAAACCCCGCCGGTGCGCAGAGACCGGATTCCGGTCTGTCGTTTCTGTGCATGCCGCCACAGCGGGAAGGCGATAACGGGCGATCTCGTCGGGAGCTCGTCGGGTTCGATTCCCGGGTCGCCCCCATTGGATAGCTCAATCGGTTAGAGCAACTGACTCATCCTCAGTGTGTCGCGGGTTCGATTCCCGCTCCAAACTGTCTTTCCACGACAGCGTAAGCTAGCAGTACCCGTCGGTCGCGGGATGCGCAAGCTCCCGCTGCCGGTCCGGTCGGCGACTGTCCCGCACTGGCGGCACGGTGAGCAGGCGACGAAGCAGGAATGTCAGCCCTCCCCCGCGTGCCTCGGCACCAAGGGAGAAGCGCTGACTCCGGCAGGCAGCCACTCGCTTCCCCGCGAGTGCCGGGCAATCGGCCCAGCGGACCGGCATTGACCGGCAACAGAACAACAGCAAAGGAGAATGAACATGTTGAAGCGTTTCGTCGTGTTGAAGAGTGAACGGGCTGCCTTGTTCAAGGAAGGTGATTTCGAACGCATTCTCAGCGCTGGCCGTTACTACTTCTTCGACCCTGTGAACCGGCTCTCGGTCCAGAGCTGGAAGCTCGACGCTCCCATGCGCGACATCACGCTGGTCGACTACCTGCTTCAGCATCAGCCGCAGACCGTTGCGGAACATTTCGTCTGCATGGAACTGGGTGAGGACGAGGCAGGATTGCGCTATGAGAACAAGATCCTGGTCGAAGTGCTGGCGCCTGGGTCACGACGCATTTTCTGGAAGGGCCTGGCCGAGCATAGACTGGAAAAAGTCGATCTGCAGCAAGGCTATGAAGTCGGACCGCAACTGGCAGCGCACTTCCTGCAGCCGAGCCTGCGGGCGCACGCGGTGAGCGGCCTGGCCGGCCTGCTAATCGCGCAGGTGCCTGCCTACCACGTCGGCATTCTGCGCGTCGACGGCAAGGTGCAGCGATTGATGTCACCCGGCGTCGAGGTATTCTGGCGCTTCAACCGCGAAGTGCTGGTTGAACTCGTCGATATGCGTCTGCAGAACATGGAAGTGTCGGGCCAGGAAATTCTGAGCAGCGACAAGGTCGGCCTGCGCCTCAACCTTGCGGCTACCTGGCGCTATACCGACGTGCTGCTGGCGCACGAAAAGCTGGCAAAGCCAGTCGAACACCTGTATCGAGAACTGCAGTTCGGCTTGCGGGCCGCGGTGGGAACACGATCGCTCGACGAGCTGCTGGAAAACAAGCAGATCATCGACGAAGCAGTCAGCGCGCACGTGGCGCGCAAGCTGAACGGCTTCGGGATCGAGGTGAGCAGCATCGGCGTCAAGGACATCGTTCTGCCCGGCGAAATGAAGACCATTCTTGCCAAGGTGGTCGAAGCCGGAAAGCTGGCTGAGGCGAACGTCATTCGTCGCCGTGAGGAAACCGCGGCAACACGTTCGCTGCTCAATACCGCGAAAGTGATGGAAGGAAACCCGGTCGCGCTGCGTCTGAAGGAGCTGGAAACCCTGGAACGTGTGGCGGAACGAATCGACCGCATTTCGGTGTTTGGTGGCCTGGATCAGGTGTTGAGCGGACTGGTGAACATCAAGGGCGCGTGAGTCGCTTACCCTCTCGTGCGATGTAGGGAGAGAGCGAGCGGTGAAAACCTGAAAATGCGGTAATCAGAAAGTGTAGGTGAAATCATGAAAAGTGGAAAACAGCGCAAGCTGGAAATCAAGAGTGCCCGGTTACGGCGTACGACGCGCATTCAGAGCAGCCCCTCGCCACTGTCGGTTGACGTCTACTCTTCGGGCATCGTGTGGTGTGATACGACCCGCCTGGCTCGCCGCATCAGCTACGGGGCGCCTGCGTTCATCGAACGCGGTTATTACGTGGACATTGCTTTCCGGTGCAGGGATTGCGGCGTCGAGTGCGTCTGGACCGCAACGCAGCAAAAGTGGTGGTACGAAGTTGCCCAGGGCAATGTTGAAACGACCGCGGTACGATGCAGGCCTTGTCGTATCAAGGAACGCGAACGCAAGTCACAGGCCCGCCGTATGCAACAGGAAGGCCTGCAGAAGAAGCAGGCCGCCGACGATCAGTGAAAGAATTACGGAAATGGACTATCAACTCCTCGAAGTCGAAAACGGCAAACCGATCAAGATGTGGACGCAAGACGTTCCGGTTGAGGACGAAGCCCGCAAGCAGTTGATCGACACCGCCAGAATGCCCTTCATCTATCGGCACCTGGCGGTGATGCCAGATGTACACCTGGGCAAGGGTTCGACGATCGGCAGCGTCATCCCGACGCAGGGTGCGATCATCCCGGCTGCCGTCGGTGTCGATATCGGCTGCGGCATGATGGCCGCGTGCACGACGCTGCTGGCGACCGATTTGCCGGACAATCTGCTGGCGCTGCGTACGGCCATTGAGCGCGCCGTGCCGCACGGGCGAACGATGGGCCGGGGCCGGCGCGACGAAGGGTCATGGGATACGCCACCGGCAAGTGTCGATGCCATGTGGGCTGGTTTGATCGAAGGCTTTACACGCATCACCGACCGGCATCCTTGTCTCAAGAACACCAACAACCACAAGCACCTCGGCACGCTTGGTACCGGCAACCACTTCATCGAAGTCTGTCTCGACGAAGCGGATCGCGTCTGGTTCATGCTGCATTCCGGTTCGCGCGGCGTCGGTAATGCCATCGGTAGCCACTTCATCAAACTGGCACAGAAGGATATGCAGCAGCACATCTCCCATCTGCCGAATCGTGACCTCGCCTATTTTGAGGAGGGAAGCCAGCACTTCAACGAATACGTCGAAGCTGTCGGCTGGGCGCAGGATTTTGCGCGGCGAAATCGTCTGCTGATGATGCAGAACGTCATTGCGGCTACGCGTGGCGTGATTGCCAAACCGTTTGGCGCCAGCGTCGAGGCCGTAAACTGCCACCACAACTACGTCCAGCGCGAGACTCACTTTGGTGCGGAAGTATTGGTCACCCGCAAGGGGGCGGTCTCGGCACAGAAAGGCGAACTCGGCATCATTCCGGGTTCGATGGGCGCCAAGAGTTTCATCGTGCGCGGCCTGGGCAACAAGGAATCGTTTTGCTCCTGCAGTCACGGCGCCGGACGAACAATGAGCCGGAACGAAGCCCGACGCCGCTTCACCGTTGCCGACCAGGAGCGCGCCACCGCCCACGTCGAGTGCCGGAAGGATGCCGATGTGATCGATGAAATCCCGATGGCCTACAAGGATATCGATGCGGTGATGCACGCGCAGCGCGAACTCGTGGAGGTGGTACATACTCTGCGCCAGGTGGTGTGCGTCAAGGGTTGAGAGTTACTTTCTGGAACAAGAAGAAAGAATGAAGATGATTGAACTCGACGGATCGCACGGAGAAGGCGGCGGGCAAATTCTGCGTACCGCACTGACCTTGTCGATGATTACCGGAATACCGTTTCGCATCGAGCGAATTCGTGCAAGGCGCAGCAAGCCTGGCTTGTTGCGGCAGCATCTGACGGCGGTGAATGCCGCCGCGCAGATCTGCGGCGCACAGGTACAGGGGGCGGCACCGGGTTCACAAGCCCTGAGCTTTGTCCCTGGCAAGATTCGCGGTGACGACTACCGCTTTGCCATTGGCACGGCCGGTAGCTGCACCTTGGTACTGCAGACCTTGTTGCCGGCGCTGTGGTTCGCCGATGCACCGAGCACGCTGCGGATCAGCGGCGGAACCCACAATCCAGCGGCACCGCCACTCGATTTTCTGAGCCGTAGCTGGCTGCCGCTGCTCCTGCGCATGGGTGTGGAGATGGCCATCGAGCTGCTACGCCACGGCTTTTATCCGGCAGGCGGCGGTGAGCTGTACGCCAGGGTATGTCCGGTCTCGGCCCTGCAGTCCTTCGAGTTGCTGGAGCGTGGCGAGCTGCGCGCAGCGCGGGCGACGGCCATCGTCGCGGGGGTGCCCGTTGAGGTGGCCAAACGCGAGCTGGCGGAACTGGACTTGCAGCTCGGCGGGGTGCTGGGGGAATTGCAGCAGGAACTGCGTGCCCTGCCTTCGCGCGAGGGGCCAGGAAATGCTTTACTGGTTGAGCTGCAATACAGAGAAATCACCGAACTGTTCACTGCCTTTGGCGAAAAGGGTTTGCCGGCTGAAGTGGTGGCCAACCGTGTGGCGAAGCTCGCCCGGCATTTTCATGACAGCACTGCAGTGGTGGGCGAGCATCTGGCAGATCAGCTGGTCCTGCCGCTGGCACTCGCCGGTGCCGGGTCCTTCACCACGGTGAGGGTGTCTTCGCATCTGCAGACCAATGTGGAAGTGATCGGCAAGTTCCTGCCTGTCGAGTTTGTGCTCACCGAAACGGCAGGCGCGCACAGAATCTCGCTGCTTTGAACCATGCGCCCGCGGGCACCAGCGGGCCAGGCCCCCGGGCGCTTGCCGCATGCCATCAGACGGCCAGTTCATAGACCTGCTGCGCGCACACGATGTCGAAACCCGGCGCCCGGACATCAAAAGGCGGCGAGCGCTTCCATTCGGAATGTGCCTTTATTTAACGGATATGCGCGCCAGGGGAGCGATTGCCTGCCCGAGTGCGCAGCCTCATCGCCAACGGTTAAGCAGTTGGCGACGAAGCGGGCACCATGCGGGTGCTGGGCAGCACTGTGGAAAGCAAGCTCAACCTGTAATAGTCGAGCGCAACTTCCGTACCCTGAAAACCACCTTCCTGAAAACTCACCCGATCTTCCTTCCCGTGCAAGGCCGAGCGGACCAAGGCGCATGCCTTCGTGGCAATGCTCGCCATGAAGATCACGCGGCGGTTTGAAACCGATCTACACCGGACCTTCGGCAGCACCGAAGACGACCCCGCCGCCATCACTCCGGACGACGCCTTGGTGGCGCTCGGACGATTGACCTATCTCTTCAGCACCGGCCGTAACGGTCAGCGTCACCCGCATTCGCCACACCCGGAAGATCAACAGGCCCAAATCCTCGAGTTCATCGGCCTGTTCTTCCCGCTCAAGGAAAAAGCCGACAAGCTACGCCGCGTAGGCAGGCGCCGATTTCACGGAATTGGATATTTTTTTACTAGAACATATGCTTAATGCATAATTTCGCTGATTGGCTGGAGGAAGATTCGTCCGGGTGGTGACGCTCTGCCGGCAGGCATGGAGTTGTTTTCCTTTTCGGGCATGACTGACTTCTCTTGTAGGGCCTGCACAAATCCTTCGGAGGTCGGTACCGCCTTGGATGAGCAGGAGCACGACCCACACCCTCTGAACCGGAAGGGGCAGCTACGGGGCGTTTGAGAATGATACCGATTGCTCCGCCGCTGCTCTGTGCGCTGACGCACGGACGGCTGCATGCCGTTGGGGCAGCGGGTCCGCGCGCCGGCCGGGCGCGCCTATCCAATGGATGCGAAATAAGTCCTGCCCACGCTCACCCACCCTGGCTAGTATGGTCGGTTGTGGACGAAAAATCTTCTGCGTAGGACTCGGTCATCCCCAGGGAAGATGGCACGGCAAGCCTGCACACCGCGGGCAGCGTGCCTCCGAATTAATTGAGAGAACATGGCAATGAATAGCAGCATACTGAATGCCCTGAGTCTGCCCGCATTCATGGTCGACACCCGGCATGTGGTGGTGGCCTGGAATGGTCCGTGCGAGTTGTTGACCGGCATCGCCGCCGCCGATGTCCTGGGCACCAACGATCACTGGAAGGGCTTCTACGATGAGCCCAGACCCTGCCTGGCCGACCTGGTACTGGACAACCTGCTGGCGGACGCTTCGCGCTTCTACAGTCTGCATGAGAGAACGGAATTTGCCAGTGATGGCTACAAGGCGGAAGGCTGGTTCGACGACCTCAAGGGCAAGCGACGTTACCTGACCTTCGAGGCAAAACCGCTGTTCAGCGGCGACAAGATCATTGGTGCGATCGAGGTACTCCAGGACATCACCCGTCACAAGGAGGCCGAGGAGCAATTGAAACTGTCCGCCAGTGTTTTCGAGAACGCCTCGGAAGGGATCGTGATCACCAGTCAGGACAACCTCATCATCTCTGCCAACAGGGCGCTGGAAGGGCTGACAGGCTTTCGCACCGATGAAATGCTCGGCAGGAATCCCAGGCTGTTTGCTTCCCAGTGCCATCCGCGCAGCTTCTTTCAGAAGATGTGGCAAACCCTGCACGAAATCGGCCATTGGCAGGGCGACATATGGAACAGGAAGAAGACCGGCGAAGAGTATCTGGTCCACGCCAACATCAGTATCGTCCGGACGGGCGAATCGGTGACCAACTACATCGGCCTGATGAACGACATCACCGAAGCCAGCCGGACGATGGCAAGAATCGAACACATGGCGCATCACGACTTCCTGACCGGGTTGCCCAACCGCAGCCTGGTGGAAGACCGGATCAGACAGGCGATCGGGCGCGCGGAGCGGAACCGCTCCAGGCTCGCGGTGATGTTCATCGACCTCGACAAGTTCAAGGGGGTTAACGACACCCTCGGCCACGAGGTGGGAGACCTGCTCCTGCAGGAAGTGGCGCGTCGCATCCAGAACTGCCTGCGCGCCACGGACACCGTCTCGCGGCAGGGCGGCGACGAGTTCGTGCTGCTGCTCGAGGATTTCAACGACTAGGCCGATATCACGCACGCTGCCCAAAAGCTTCTGGCCGCGATTGGCAAGCCCTGCCGGATCGACAGGCATACCGTCACCACCACTTCCTCGATAGGCATCGCCATCTACCCGACCGACGGCGAGTCCGTCGCGGATTTGCTCAAGCACGCCGATGTCGCCATGTATCATGCCAAGACTCAGGGACGGAACAATTTCCAGTTCTTCACGGAACGGATCAACGCGCAGGCACTGGAAAAAATGATGGTCGAAAACGCTCTGCGCCAGGCCATCCCCGGTGATCTGTTGCTGCATTATCAGCCGCAGCTCTGCCTGGTCAGCCGGAGCGTACACGGCGCCGAGGCGCTGGTGCGATGGGCGCACCCGGAACTGGGAATCATCAGTCCGGCGCGCTTCATTCCCATCGCCGAAGAGGCTGGCCTGATCTGCACGCTCGGCGAGTGGGTCCTGCAGGAAGCCTGTCGCGTCATGCGCAGTACCGGCATCAACATGTCCGTCAACCTGTCGCCGTTGCAACTCACCCAGAGCGACATCGTGGCGAAGGTGACCGAAGCGCTTGACGGCATGGCCGGTTACCGCCTGACCCTGGAAATCACGGAAAGCGCCTTCATCAACGACTTTGCGGCGACCAAGGCCACGCTCATGGCCCTGAAGAAGATCGGTGTCAATCTCGCCCTGGACGATTTCGGCACCGGCTACTCGTCCCTGTCCTACCTGTACCAACTGCCTTTCGATTACCTGAAGATCGACCAGTCGTTCATCCGGGATCAAAACAACATTCCCATCGTGCTGGCGATCATCGAGATGGCCAACAAGCTTGACATCATGACCGTTGCCGAGGGGGTGGAAACCCTGGAACAGATGGCCTTCCTCGAAGCCAACGGTTGTGATGTCATCCAGGGCTACCATTTCTCGCGTCCGCTACCGCTGGCGGCCTTGACCGACTTTGCGGAAAACCCGCCTTACGAAGTCGCATCGAAGCCACGCATCAAGAAACCGCTCGCGGAGGCCAGCAACCCCTTGCTGGCGTGGTCATTCACCTACGAGACGGGGGACACCTCGATCGATGCTCAGCACCAGGAACTGATCCGCATCCTCAACCGATTTGACGCCAGCACGCATTCGGGCGACAAGAAGAGCGAAACGAGAAAGGTGATGAAGGCGCTGATCGAGTATGTGCGCAGCCACTTTTCATTCGAGGAGGACCTCATGCACGAACACGCTTATCCGGACAGAGGGGAGCACCAGGCGCAGCACCTGCAACTGGCCGACGTACTGTCGAGCTACGACCTGCAACTGAAGGCCAACCCGCAGATCGACCTGCGACAGTTGGTGATATCGCTGCATGCCTGGCTGGTGCAGCACATCCATTCCAGCGACCGAAAACTTGGAAAATTCCTGAAGAAACGCGGCGTGTCGGCGATACAGGGGCCGTAGCCCAGGTCACCGATCTGGCCCGTGGACCCGTCGATTCAAAAGCACTCCCGTGATCGAAAAGGATTTCGAGGCCTGCAGACCCGTGTCCACCCGAAACGCCGGCAGCGCAAACACCAACGGAGGTCTGTAACGTTCCGCTCCCCACCGCACCGAGCGCAGCAGTTCAGATACAAGCTACAGAAGAGCCGATCCATCGCCAGGTAGAGCGAACCGCGTGGGCCCTGCTGCTTGCCCGGATTTATGAGAACTTCCCGCAGTTCCGTCTGAAGTGAGGCGGCGAGATCCGGATCATCTCCTTCCTCACCGAGAGTTCATCCGACCGCAAGGTTCTTTCACATATGGGCGAGCTTTCTTAGAAGCCTGAAGTTTAGACACACGCGTGCTCCGCTCGCCGGGTTTTCGCGGAGGCGAGCGATGGCTTTCAAGACAATGGCATTCCCCAGCGCCGATCGACGCTGGGCGAGACGTCTCAACACTGCAAACGCTGATCCTGACCGGGGAGAGGCATCACGAATTGACCGGACTTCGAGTCGTAGGCGTCGCGCACGGGAAGTCCGATAAATTGCATGCGCAGCCCCTGGGCGAAAAGGCCCGCAGTGATCATGGCACCCTTTCTCCAGGGGGCGATGGCCATCAGCGGAAAGGACGGCCACAACTGCAGGGCGAGCAGTTGCGTCAACGCGTAGGCCGTGGAGCGAATCTGCATCCACAGTTCCAGCGCGGCCTTCGACTGCTGCCACAGATTGGCCACGCCCCACCAGCGCTTCAGGTGGTGAAACAAGGGCTCGATCGCCCAGCGCTCGGCGTAGATCGCGACGACCTGTTGGGCCGACAGGTCGGTCTCGGTGGCCAGAATCAGGCGTGGGCGCGACCAGGTGTGATCGGGCAGGAGCATCTCGCACCACACCGCGCGTACCGGGAGCCCCTTCAGGAATCGCGCCACAGCGATGACCGAACGCACCCGAACCCGCTGCACCTTGCCGTACAGCATCAGCTCCATCTCCTGCACCGGCAAGGTTTCGAGCCTCGCCGCATCGATCCGCTGGCCGTACTTGCGCTGGCGGCCTCGGCGTTTCGGCTCCGGTTCCGGCGGCAGAAACAAGGCCGTATCGCGGCGCACCTGTCCGATGATGCGGACCGGTTGTTCGAGCAACGGAAGAATCAGGGTGCGGCGCATGAACCAGGCATCGATCAGCAAGCGCCCCCCCTGGACGTGCCCCCGGACCGAGTCCATCAGTTGGCGTGCCCCCCAGAGCTTGCCGCGCTGACCCGATTCTTCGAGCAGCCACGAGCGAATCGGCACCGTCAGCGCCGAACCCAGGCGGACGCGCACGACCAGGGCCAGCGTGACCCAGCACTGGCTGTTCAGAAAGGTCGGCCGATTGGCCTTGTGGCTGTGATCGTGCTTGATACTGATCCCCGGCCCGGACTTCGCGCCGCGCAGAACCAGCGTATCGTCGAGGATCAGGGTGACCAGTTCGGTGGGGCACACCGTCAGCACCAGCTGTAACAAACGCAGCGACAATTCCGTGACCGGCACCTGTGCTCGCTCGATGAGCTTGTAATAGGTGGTCCAGTGTGCCTCCCGGCGAATGGCCCCGATGGCCCGCGTGACCCAGCCTTCCGGGTTGAGCAGGCAACCGATCAGCAGTTCGACGAAGGTCCGGCGAGAACGCGGTGGCACCGCCACCAGGAGAAAGGAAATCCATTCCGAGAGTAGCAAGCAGACGTTGGCAGCGAGAGACATGAGGGAAAGTCCAGGATCGAAAACGATCCCTCATTGGTCGCCGCGCGCTGCTTGCGCGAGAACCCTGCGCAAGCAGCGCGCGGCGACCTCACGATTCCCACGTCATGTCAAGTCTTTTTTGTATTTCTTCGAAAAATTTTTGCGGCGCCGGAATGTCTTCGGCATCCGCTGGCGATTGCGAGTGTCTAAACTTCAGTTAGAAGCTTAGAAGCACGACTGCTACCAGGGAGGCAGCGGGTTCGACGCTTGACAAGATTCCCTCCCATCCGGCTGACTCCGGGCATTGCAGCAGTCGGGCAATGCGGCGTCACCGAATGAAGACACCCAGGGGAAGCATAAGAGCTGCGGCGGACAGGGGCAACCGCGAAATCACCCCTGCGTCAGAGACGCAGACTGAGATCCATGATTTCCGGATCGTCGGTCATCGACACGCTGAAACCTAGTACATCCATGGTTACGACCATTCCATCGTTCTCACTCAACACTTGCCTGACGATGCGCTTCAAGTGGTGTCCATGCGCGGCGTCGAGCAATTGCCGCATGATTTCCGAGCCGATTCCCTGACCAGCGTAGGCGTCCGCGACGGCAACGCTGTACTCGCCGGTCGCCTCATCCACGATGACGCTAAGCGCTTCCGGATAAGTCCTCCGACTTATGCGCGTTATACTTTCCTCCCACCTCCCGAAAGCCTCGCCCTGTCCCGCAAAGCCAAAACACTGACGCTCACCGATGAGGAACGCGGCCAACTCAAGCAGATAGACGAGCGGGGCAGCGACTGGCGCGAACGTCGGCGAGCGCGGACCATCCTTCTCCTCGATCAGGGACTGTCGATCGATGCCGTCGTGACCCAGCAAAAGATTGCAAGGAGACCGTGGCCTGCCACAGGGATGCTTGGCTGGTTCGAGGCTTTGCCGGACTACGGGACCTGCCGCGCAGTGGCGCCCCGCGCAAGCTATCGGAAACCCTTCGGCAGGTGCTCTGCGCCTGGGCACAGGATGAAGCCTGTACGGCCCCTCAGTTGAGAAGCCGCCTGTCAGAGGAACAGGGTGTACAGGTGTCGGTGTAGCTGGTGCAAAGCGCCTTGAAAGAGCAGGGCTATGTCTGGAAAAGGACCCGGCACAGCCTAAAAAACGAGACGAAGCCAAATTTCGGGGAGCCCAGGCAGAAATAGAAGAATTGCTTGAAAAATCAAAGCGTGGTGAAATGGGGCTGACCTACCTGGATGAAGCGGGCTTTGCGCAGGCGCAGCCCAATCGGAGCGCATGGACCGAAACAGGAGAGGTTCACCGCATTACGGCCGAGCGCGGGAAGCGCCTGAATGTGCTGGCCGCGTTGATCTCGAGGGGGGAGTTGTTCACGGCCAAGTTCTGGGAGACCACGACCGCGGCGCTCCTTGGAGGTTTCCTGGGTCTCCTTCTGGAAAGCGTCGGCAGACCCTTGACGTTCATTCTGGACAATGCGTCCATCCACCAGGCCAAGGCCATCCAGCCCCTGCTGGCTCTCCTGAAGCAGAAGGGACTCACGCTTTACTTCTTGCCCCCTGACAGCCCAGAACTGAACCGCGTTGAGAAGCTCTGGCACAAGATGAAGTACAAGATGAAGTACAAGATGAAGTACAAGATGAAGTACGAGTGGATGGCCTTCAAAGCCAGGAACGCTCCGACACTTGAGGCCAACGTCGACAAAATTCTGGGCGGCTTCGGCTCCGATTATCGGATGACTTTTTGCTGAGCGCTTACGACAAAGCGGCAGTCAGAAGAGCGCTGCCACCGGCAATGGCCATCGCCAACCCTCCGATGCCGCCGGCAACCCAATAGACCATCCCCGCCTGAAGCAAAGCGACCATCACAACCGCAACAAGCCTCGTTCTCATCCAGGCGTTCCTACCTGATCCTTTAGGTGATTTCCGCAAAACGCCATACCAATAGTCATGATGGTAGGCTGGACTCATGGCCAGCAATACAAGCCTTGCGGTATCTTGATTCCGAGAAATCGCCTTAGCTTCCGCAATACGCTTCCCTCGGATTATCGTCTACCAAAGGGCGGGGTCTCATGTTATCAGTATATTCCGCCTCCTGAACGCCTATGTTCCAGAAACTGGGCCGGTGACCGAAAACCGAGGTCGAGTGCAGGCGCTTGTGGTTGTATGTGGTTGTAATCAGGTGCCTTGGGAGATGGAAAGTGCAGTGACACCGATAGGTCAGTTGGACGACTTCATCCCGTTTCTGCATCTGCCAGGGCTGTGGTCGCTGTGGCTGGCTGGCAGGCTGTCCGCTATAACGTATGGCAGCCTATACGCGCCGTCGATCGCGTGTTCTGGGCACGTGGATGCTGTCCATTCTGTCAGGACACCGGCGCTATTCGCACGTCTCGACCCTCCGCGGCGATGGGGTAAATCCGGGCTTGCTGGAGAGGAGCAGAGTCGTTTCCGAGGACGTCCTTCGCATGGAGTTGCTACGGATTCCGGAAGCTGCCGGGATGACTTGGCTCTCATCTCGACGAGAGCACGGCGGCGCTGCTGGACGCCGTTTCATCCTTGGCGGGAAGATCCAGGGGGGCAACGTCTGTCCCGCATCTATGCGGAAGGCAACTTCGAGAAGGCGGAACGCCTCATCGGAAGGTTTCCACCCTACGACAGCGCAGCGTCTCGAACAGGCAGATGGCGGCGGCGGCGGCGACGTTCAGTGACTCGGTGGCGCCAGGCATCGGGATATGCAATCGCTGGTCAGTCGCAGCCAGCACGGCAGGCCGGATGCCAAGACCCTCGCTGCCAAAGACCCAGGCCAGCGATCCCTGCAGATTGGCCGAATACAAACTGACCGACGCAGCGAGCGTGGTGGCAACGGATTGCCCGCGATAGGCAGCAAGGAACTCGGGAAGGTCGCTGTCTTCGTGAATGTCGAGCTGAAAATGTGCGCCCATCGCGGCACGCAGCGTCTTCGGCGACCAGGCCTGTGCACAATCGATCGACAGCAGGATCTGGCGAAAACCCGCGGCGGCGGCGCTGCGCAGGATCGAACCGACATTACCGGGATCCTGAACGCCATCGAGCAAAACCGTATCAGCAGCATGGTCCAGCTTGCGCGCCGCCACAGGTAGCGGAACGACGGCCATGATGCCGCTCGGGGTGTCGACCGTCGCGAGTTCGCCGAACAGCGCGTCGGAAAGCAGGGTAACTGTCTGCGCAGAGCGGCCTCGTTCTAGGTATCTGGCAATCTCCGGCCGAACGGTGCCGCTGTCGCTGACCAGAATTTCTTCCGGAATGCCACGGTGGCAGCCATAGGTTTCGATCAGATGCATGCCGTCAAGCAGCACCCGACCACTCTTGCGTCGTCCACGGCCACTCTCGCAGAGTTTCTTGAGTGCCTGGTAATGCGGATTGCTCCGAGCGACGATGCGTCTCACGGCGTTCCGAGGCGCGCTACTGGCCCGAAGCTGCGGCGATGTTCGGGGCTCGCACCGTATTCACGCAGTGCCGCCAGATGCAGGGCGGTGGGATAACCCATGTGCCGATCAAATCCGTACTGTGGATACACTGCGTGCAGCTCGCGCATGCCGGCATCGCGTACGGTCTTGGCCAGAATCGATGCCGCGGCAATGGCCGCGATCTTGCCGTCGCCACCGACGATGGCCTCAACGGGGTACTGCAACCGGGGGCAATGATTGCCGTCGACCATCACCCGGACCGGCGCGAGCTGGTGCCGTGCGGCGAGTGCGCTGACGGCGCGTTGCATGGCCAGCAGACTGGCCTGAAGGATGTTGATGCGGTCGATTTCCTCGACGTTCGCGGCAGCAACTGCCCAGGCCAGCGCTTTGGCGCTAATTTCTTCGGCCAGTGCCGCGCGTTGCCGGGCGGAAAGCTTTTTCGAGTCATTGAGGCCGGCAATCGGCTGCGCCGGGTCGAGGATCACTGCGGCGGCCAGCACCGGCCCGGCGATCGGACCACGGCCGGACTCGTCGACTCCGCAGACCAGGCCTTCAACTTGCAGCAGCATGCTTGCTCAATAATGGCGGCAGGCAGCCGATCACCGCCAGTGCGGCCTTTTCGGCAGCATTCTGGCGCAATTGCAGATGCAGCGCTCGAAACTGCGCCTTGAGCCCATCACACACCGTCTTGTCGGCGTAGAGGTTGAGCAGCGCCTGCGCGAGATTGTCGGGTGTTGCATCGTCCTGGATGAATTCGGGAACGATGAAGCGACCGGCCAGCACATTCGGCAAACCACAATAGGGCAGATAACCGCCAATGCGCTGCATCAGCCACCAGGACAGCGGTGCCATCTTGTAGGCAATGACCATCGGTCGCTTGAGCAGTGCCGCCTCGAGGGTGGCGGTGCCGCTCGCGACCAGAACGACGTCTGCGGCCATCATCGCCTGATGCGCATGTCCGAACAGCAGGCGAATCGGTCGTTCCTGGGCCTGGCAGCGATGTAGCGCGGCTTCGAAGAGCAGGCGCGTCTCGCGAGTCGCTAGCGGCACGAGAAACAGCGCATCCGGGATCTCGGCGTGGATCCGGAGTGCGGTTTCGATGAAAGTATCAGCCATGTACTGCAACTCGGATTGCCGGCTGCCCGGCAGGAGCGCAAAAACGGCAGCCAGCAAGGGCAGACCAAGCAGAGTGCGCGCACTTTCGCGGCCATCTTCGACCGGCAGCATGTCGGCCAGTGGATGGCCAACGTAGCTGACTGGAATTCCTTGCTTCTGATAAATCTCCGGTTCAAAGGGAAATAGCGCCAGCACCCGCGCAACCGCCGCGCCAATCTTGTGGATGCGCCCGCCGCGCCAGGCCCAGATTGACGGACTGACGTAGTGAATGGTCGCAATGCCGCGCTGTTTGAGTGTCTTTTCCAGTCCCAGATTGAAATCCGGTGCATCAACGCCGATGAACACATCGGGCGGATCAGCCAGCAGGCGTCGTTTGAGGTCCGCGCGAATACCGGCAATTTCACGATAGTGCCTGAGTACCTCGACATAGCCGCGCACCGCCAGTTTCTCGAGTGGATGCCAGGCGTCGAAACCCCGCCCGAGCATTTTCGGGCCGCCAACGCCATAGAACACAGCGTTCGGCAGCCGGGCCTGCAAGGCCTCAATGAGCTGGCTGGCGAGCAGATCGCCGGAGGCTTCGCCAGCCACCATGGCAATCCGCAGCACACCTGCGGTCATCTGATAATGCCGCGCTTCGATACTGCGAGGAAGTCGATCAACGGCTGGATTTCAGGATGTGCTACGACTTCTTCGATGAGCTTGGCGCGCGCTTCTTCGAGCATCAGTCCGGACTTGTAGAGCGTGCGGTAGGCACGTTTCAGGGCCAGCATCGCCTCTGGAGAAAAACCCCTTCGCTTCAGGCCCTCGGCGTTGATGCCGAAAGGGCTGGCGGTATTGCCGGCAGCCATCACGAAGGGTGGGATGTCCTGCACGGCCACCGTTCCGGCAGCGGTCATGGCATGCGCGCCGATGCGGCAAAACTGGTGGACGCCGGAAAAACCACCGAGAATCACCCAGTCGCCAATGTGCACATGGCCAGCCAGCTGCGCATTGTTGGCAAACACGGTACGGTTGCCAACCTGGCAATCATGCGCAATGTGTACATAGGCCATGATCCAGTTGTCATCGCCCATGCGGGTGACACCCGCATCCAGGGCGGTGCCCAGATTGAAGGTGCAGAACTCGCGAATCGTGTTGCGGTCTCCGATCTCCAGACGCGTCGGCTCACCAGCGTGCTTCTTGTCCTGAGGCGGTCCGCCCAGCGAGGAGAATTGATAGATATGGTTGTCACAGCCGATGCGTGTCCGACCCGAAATGACCACATGCGGGCCGATCACGGTATTGTCACCGATCTCGACATGCTCGCCGATGATCGAAAAGGCACCGACAGAAACATTGGCACCGAGTTGCGCGCCAGCCTCGATGATGGCACTGGGATGGATCATGGCCGTGCTCATCCCGTGGTCTTGACCAGGTTACTTTTAGCGCACATCAACTCGGCGTCTGCCACGACCTCGCCGTCCACACGCGCCTCTGCCCTGAACTTCCAGATGTTGCGAAACTGACGCTGGATATCCACGTGCAGATGCAACTGGTCGCCGGCAGCGACGGTCTTCTTGAAGCGCGCCTTGTCGATGCCGACGAAGTAGAACAGCGAGGTCATGTCGGGCTTTTCGCCGAGCGTCTTGAACGACAGGATACCAGCCGCCTGCGCCAGTGCTTCCATGATCAGAACGCCGGGCATCACTGGATAATGCGGGAAGTGACCCGTAAAAAACGGTTCGTTGATGCTCACGTTCTTGTAGGCGTGGATGGATTTACCGGGCTCACACTTGAGCACCCGGTCGACCAGCAGGAAGGGGTAGCGGTGTGGCAATTGCCCGATGATCTCGTGAATGTCCATTGCGTTCAAGACGTTTTCCCCATCAGTTGGATTGTCTTCTCGAGTTCGGCAACGCGCTCGGCAAGTTTTACCAGACGCTTGATCTGTGCCGCGTTGTGTAACCACTCGTGGTGTGTTGCGAGTGGAAAAATGCCGGTATAGGCGCCGGGTTGGCTGAGGCTCTTGGCAACCAGGGTACCGGCCGAAACATGCACATCGTCGGCAATTTCCAGGTGGCCACTGATCATTGCCGCACCCCCGACGGTACATCGACGACCGATCCTGGCGCTGCCGGCAATGCCGACACAGCCGGCCATCGCGGTATGGTCGCCAATGCTGACGTTGTGCGCAACCTGAATCTGGTTGTCGAGCTTGACGCCGTTGCCGATCACGGTATCGTCGAGGGCACCGCGATCGATCGAGGTATTGGCGCCGATCTCGACGTCGTCACCGATCACCACGCGGCCGATTTGCGGAATTTTGACCCAGTGCTGCCCATCCTTGGCAAAGCCGAAGCCATCTGCACCGATGACTGCGCCGGCGTGGATGACGGCGCGCCGGCCGATCACGCAGTGGTCATATACGACCACATTTGCGTGGAGGACCGAATCATCGCCAATAGCTACCCCGTCACCAAGCACACATCCCGGATATATCGTCACGTTTTCGCCAATGCGCACGCCGTCACCGATCACCGCGTTTGCCCCGACGCTTACCGATGCCGGCAGGGGCGAGTTGACCACTGCGCCGGGATGTACGCCGGAGCGGCCTGGCAAAGCCGGATTGAGCAGCCCCACGACCCGCGCGTAGTAGGCATAGGGGTTCTGATGAATGATGTGGGGCAGCGTCGTGTCGTTGGCAAACTGCGGCGGAACGATCACTGCCGCGGCCTTCGTCCTCTTCAATTGCGCGCGGTATTTCGGGCTGGCGATAAACGCGATTTCACCTGCCCCAGCCGAGAGCAGCGAACCGACTTGCGAAACGACCAACGATCCGTCACCTTGCAACATCCCTCCCAGACGGGCGACGATTTCGTCTAGGCGCAGACCTCCTGACACATGCACTCCGTCGAACTGAACAATTGGCAACGCTTACTTAGCTGACTGGGGATCGGACAAGGCCTTGATGACTTTATCGGTGATATCGAGTTTCGGACTCACCCAGACCACATCCTGAACGATCAAGTCGTACTTCTCGTTATCGGCGAGCTGCTTGATCGCCTTGTTGGCCTTTTCAATGATCGCCGCATTCTCTTCATTCTGGCGCAGGTTCAGATCCTCGCGGAACTCGCGCTGCTTGCGCTGAAACTCTCTCGACAATTCACCGAGATCCTTTTCCTTGCTGCGGCGATCCGATTCCGACATCGTCAGTCCGCCTTTTTCGAGCACTTCCTGCAGGCCTTGGACCTGTTTGGCCAGGCGCTGCAAATCCTGGTCTCGCTTGGAGAATTCCTGCTCGATCTTCTTGGCTGCCTTGACGGCTGCGGGTGCATCTCGGAAAAGACGCTGGGTATTGACGTAACCGATCTTCAACTGGTCTACCGCCGACGCGTAAGTCACCGGCAGCGAGCCCATCAACGCAACCAGCAGCCTGGCAATCGTCTTCTTCAAGCTAATTCTCCTAGATTAAAAGGTTGTTCCCATCTGGAACTGGAACTTCTGTAGTTTAGCAGTACTGACTTCGTTGATCGGCTGACCATAGCTGAATTTCAAGGGTCCCAGTGGCGAGATCCAGGCCGCAGTCAGTCCGGCCGACATCGCCAGGCCTTCCTTCGAGTAGGAATAGTGATTGGTAAACACGTTCCCTGCGTCAAAGAATGGACCGAAGCGGACGGATTTGTCGAAACCCGGCAGCGGCATTAGCAGCTCGACATTGAACACCGCCTTGCTGGTACCGCCAAGATAGGTGTCGGGATAAAGCGGATCCACCGGACCGAGGCTGGCAGTCTGATAGCCGCGTACCGATCCGATACCGCCAGCGTAGAAATTCTTGTAGAACGGCAAGCTCTGTCCGCTCAGACCGTTCGCATATCCAACTTCACCCATCAGCGCCAGAACCAAATCCTTGGTCAAGGAAAAGTAGCGTTCGTTCTTGTAGGTCAATCGATAGAACGACAGGTCCACGCCCGGGATGGCGACCTCGACAGCGGCACGCTGGATGCCACCGGAGGTCGGATAAATCGAGCTGTTCCGGGTATCGCTGGTCCACGTCACGGTCGCCGGTACCGTGACATTCGAGTCACCATGTTCAGCCCTGAACTTGATGTACTGGGGCGGTGTGGCGGCCGTGACGGGAGTAATGTCGATCGTCGTCTGATCGATCGCCAAGCCGAAGCTGAGTGTCTCCTTCTCACTGATCGGGTAGCCGAAGCGGATGCCGCCACCAATGGATTCGGACTGGAAGGCATAGCCCAGCGAGGTCGGGTTGACTCGCCGGTCGTAAAGGTCGAAGCCCTGGCTGATGCCATCAACCGTGAAATAAGGATTGGTGTAGTTGATCGCCAGTGTGCGGTTGAGTTTGCCGGTGTTCACCTGCAGCGACAGGAACTTGCCGCTGCCAAAGATGTTCGATTGCGAGATCGATCCGGAGAGAATGACCTTTTCTGCACTCGAATAGCCAGCACCGATCGAGATGTTGCCCGTCGATTTTTCGGTCACATTGACATTCACATCAACCAGGTCAATGGTTCCGGGAACCGGTGGGGTTTCCACATTGACCTCGCCAAAATAACCGGTTCGGTCGATTCGCTCGCGTGACGCGGCCACCCGCTCAGCGTCGTACCAGCCCCCTTCCATCTGACGCATTTCCTGACGAATGACTTCGTCACGCGTCTTGGTGTTGCCTGTGACATTGATCCTGCGCACGTAGGTCCGCTTTCCCGGATCGACGAAGATCGTAAACGCGACCTGATGCTTTTGCTTATCGAGCTCCGGTGCTGCATTGATATTGGCAAACGCATAACCTTGAGCACCCAGTTTGTCGGCAATGGCTTTGGTGCTCTCGTTCACTTTCTCGCGGGAAAAGACGTCTCCTGGCTTGATCTTGACTGCCTTCTTGAACTCTTCCTCGGAGAGCGTCAGATCGCCCGCCAATTTGACCGATGAAACGAAGTAGCGATCGCCCTCGTTGATACTGATCGTGATGTAGATTTCCTTTTTGTCTGGAGTAATCGAGACCTGCGTCGACTCGATACTGAACTCCAGGTAGCCGCGATCAAGGTAATACGAGCGCAAGGTTTCGAGATCGGCCGACAGTTTCTGCTTTGAATACTGGTCACTCTTGGTGTACCAACTGATCCAGGTAGGGGTCTGCTGCTGCAGCACGGAAAGGAGTTCTTTTTCCCGGAAGGCCTGCGCGCCGACGATGTTGATCTGCTTGATCCTGGCAGTCTCGCCTTCATCGATATTGAAATTGATCGCCACGCGGTTTCGATCCAGCGGTGTAATCGTGGTGGTGATCGTCGCCGCGTAGCGACCACGTGACAGGTATTGGCGTTTCAATTCCTGTTCGGCCTTTTCGAGCGTGGCTCGGTCGAAGGTCCGCGACACCGCGACACCCACTTCCTTCAGACCCTTGATCAGCTGATCCTTCTCGAACTCCTTCAAACCGACAAAATCGATCTGTGCGATGGCCGGCCGCTCCTCAAGCACGACGATCAGCACCGGACCATCGGTTTCAATCCGGACGTCCTTGAAGAATCCTGTGGCGAACAAGGTCTTGATGGCCTGCGCAGCCTTTTCGTCAGTCATTGTGTCGCCGACCTTGACCGGCAGGTAGCTGAAAACCGTACCGGCCTCCACCCTTTGAATGCCTTCAAGGCGGATATCCTTGACCGTGAACGGTTCCACCGCCGCTGCGCCAGAGACAACAAGGGTAGCCAACAGACCTGCGCGCAGGTTTTTCTTCATAAGCTCAGCCGGAGAACAGTAGTCGATTGATGTCGTTGTAGAAGGCAAACGCCATAAGCATGATCAGGAAAGTCAGACCGATTTGCTGACCAATTTCCATGGCACGTTCGGAAACTGGCCCACGCTTGATGATTTCGACGAGATAATACAGCAAATGCCCGCCATCCAGAATCGGGATCGGCAGCAGATTGAGGACGCCGAGGCTGATGCTGACCAAAGCGAGAAATTTCAGGTAGTAGTCGATTCCCAGTCTTGCCGACTGGCCAGCGTAGTCGGCAATGGTGACCGGCCCGCTGATATTTCGCCAAGACACCTCCCCGGTCACCATTTTGCCGATCATCAGCAGGGTAAACACCGATTTTTCCCAGGTCTCGCCGACCGCCTTGCGAAACGCCGACCAAGGCCCGTAACTGACGGTGATCATCAAGGCCGTACGTGCCTGGCTGTAGTCGCTGACCGCCGCGCCAATGCGACCGATGGTGCTCCCCCGCTCGTCTACGGCAACCGGCGTCACCGACATCTCGATGCGCGCGCCATCCCTCAGCACCTCGACCCGCAGCGTTTTTTCCGGCGACTGGCGAACCTCACGCACGACCTCCGCCCAACTATCGATGACCTGCTCGCCAATACTCAGAATTTCATCTCCCGAACGCAGTCCGGCAGCTTCCGCAGCACTGTTCACATTGATCTTGCCGAGTACCGGTGGTAAGCGCGGGCGGTAAAGAGCAAAACCCAGTTGTTCGAGCGCGTCTCCTTGCCAGCCCGAGCGGCGCACTGACGAGACATCCACCCGGCGGATGACAATTTCGTTGGCCGCATTGATCACCTCGAGGTCGATCTGGTCATGCTCGGCAGCCCGTTGCAGCAGGAGCCACCGCATCTCCTGCCAGGTCTGAACCTTTTCGCCGCTCACCCGCAGAACCTGTTCACCGTCTTGCAGACCAGCCGCGGCCGCAGGACTGGCGATTGCCGGACTGCCGAGAATCGGCTTGAATTCTTCAGTTCCGTGCCAGAAAAGTCCCCAGTAGATCAGAACGGCCAGCGCAAAGTTGGCCGCTGGTCCGGCGGCGACGATCACCATCCGCCAGCACACAGGCTGCCGATTGAAGCTGCGGTGCAGTTCTTCGGCAGCCACCTCCCCTTCACGCTCGTCGAGCATTTTGACATAGCCGCCGAGCGGGAATGCGGCGATAGCCCACTCGGTCCCGTCCTGACCCCAGCGCCTCGACCAGAGCGTTCGGCCAAAACCGACCGAAAAGCGCAGGACCTTGACCCCGGCCCAGCGCGCGGCGAGATAGTGCCCAAACTCGTGAACGACGACCAGGATTCCCAGCACCAGCGCAAAAGCAGCCAGGTAGTAAAAAAAACCACTCATCCGGAACTCCTCGCGATCAATTGCTCAGCGGCTGCACGCGCTACCCGATCGGCTGTCAGCACCTCATCCAGCGAGCCAAGAGCTACTCCTGCCGGCAACTGGTCCATGACCGTTGCGATCACGCGGGCAATTGCCGTGAAGGCAATCTTCCGTTCGAGAAAGGCTTGTACTGCCACTTCATTGGCGGCATTCAGCGTCGTCGACGCACTACCCCCCTCGCTGAGCGCACGATAAGCGAGGGCCAGACACGGGAAGCGCGCCAGATCGGGTCTCTCGAAATGCAGTGAGGCGACCTGGGAGAGGTCCAGCGGCTCAACACCGGCGGCGATGCGCTGTGGATAGGCCAGGGCATGTGCAATCGGTGTGCGCATGTCCGGGTTTCCCAGTTCGGCGATCACCGAGCCGTCGACGTATTGAACCAGCGAATGAATCACGCTTTGTGGATGGATGACCACCTGAATCCGTTCGGCAGGGACGTTGAACAACCAGTGGGCCTCGATGACCTCCAGGCCCTTGTTCATCATCGTCGCGCAATCGACCGAGATCTTTCGTCCCATGACCCAGTTCGGATGGGCGCAGGCCTCGTCAGGGCTAACGGCATCGAGGTCGGCAGTCGCCATCCCGAGAAATGGCCCCCCCGATGCGGTGAGGTACAGTCCCAGTACGCCACTGGCCGCCAGATCACCGGGATAGTTGGCTGGCAGAGATTGGAAGATGGCGTTGTGTTCGCTGTCAATCGGCAACAGGGTCGCACCGTTTTCTCGCACGGCCCGCATGAATACCGATCCGGCCATGACCAGGGCTTCCTTGTTGGCCAGGAGAATTTTCTTGCCGGCGACGGCTGCTGCCAGGGTGGGCGGCAAGCCCGCTGCGCCAACGATGGCAGCCATCACCGTATCGACCTCGGGAAGCTGTGCCATCCGTATCAGCGCCTCGGGCCCATGCGCGACCCTGGTCGGACAGCCTGCGGCCGCCAGCCGCGCACCGAGGTCGGCGGCCAGGGCAGGCTCGCCAAGAACGGCATGGCGCGGCTGAAACTCGAGACACTGTTCGAAGAGACGATCCGCTTGGCGGTGTGCGCAAAGAGCGACGACACGATAACGTTGCCGGTGGCGGCGCAGTACATCAAGCGTACTGACCCCGATCGACCCCGTCGATCCGAGAATCGTGAGCTGCTGCACGGCCGTTCCGGAAGCCATCAAAGCCGCGTCACCAACCAGACCAGGGCGACCAGCGGCAGGGTCGAAGTAAGACTGTCAATGCGGTCAAGTACGCCTCCGTGACCGGGCAGGATGCTGCTGCTATCCTTGAGCCCCGCTTGGCGCTTGAGCAGTGACTCGAACAGGTCTCCCAGAATGCTGATTGCCGTCAACACCATCAGAACCAGCAGCAACAGCGGCAGGTTACCGGCCAGGCCGGTGGGCATCCTCGATGACATCAGCAATCCGTAGGCGAGCACTGCGACCGCACCACCAATCGCACCTTCCCAGGTTTTGCCAGGACTGATGCCGGGCGCCAGCTTGTGTTTCCCCAGGCTCCGACCAGCAAAATAGGCGCCAATATCGGCCAGCCAGACGATGGCCATGATCGCCAGCAGGGCTAGCGGCCCCGCTTGTCGCAATTGTATCAGCGCCAGCCACACTGGCAGGAGCAGTACCATGCCGGTCGCCAGAGCGAGAACAGGGTTGGCAAGAGGCCAGCGCCGTTGCAGCCAGACTGGCACCAGCAATAGCCAGAAAACCGCAGCCGGCAAATAGAAATAGGCCCCGAGACGCCAGGCGGTAGCGTCGAAGCCGGCACCCAGACCGACCGCCCCTGGTTGGAGAACTGCCACGATTGCACACAGGACGGCCAACAGGACTCCCAGCGAAACCTGTCCCGCTGCACTGAGGCGCATCAGCGCCCCCCACTCCCAGGCAGCGATACTGGCTACCGCTGTGACGAAGAGCAGCCAACCCAGCGGTGGCAGGTAAAAAAGCGCGCCAAAGAAGGCAGCAAACAGGACAATCGCGGTGATCACCCGCGTCCTAAGCATCGATACGCGATCCGGTCGGTGATGCCGCAGAAGCACCGCTCAACTGTTCGCTGGTGCGCCCGAACCGGCGTTCGCGCTGCTGATAAGAGACCAGGGCTGCGTCAAAGGCAGTCGAATCGAACTCGGGCCAGAGCACCTCGGTAAAGTACAACTCGGAATACGCGAGTTGCCAGAGCAGAAAGTTGCTGATCCGCTGCTCTCCACCGGTACGGATGAACAGATCCGGTTCCGGCGCATAGCTCATCGCCAGATGTGGCGTCAGGTCAGCTTCCTGCCATTCGGCGCCTTTCTCTGGGTCACTGCTCAACATGCGGTTGATCGCCTGCAGGATGTCCCAGCGTCCACCATAATTCGCGGCGATCGTCAGAGTTAGGCGGCTGTTGCCTGCCGTACGGTTCTCCGATGCCTTGATCAGTGCCTGCAGGTCAGGATCAAAACGTTCGAGGTCACCGATCACCCGCAGGCGAACGCCGTTACGATCGAGCTTCTTGACCTCTTCCTTGAGAGCGCGGACGAAGAGCTGCATCAGCAGTGAAACTTCCTCCTGCGGACGGCGCCAGTTTTCTGAACTGAAAGCAAACAGCGTCAGATATTCGATGCCGCGCTCAAGACAGGCCCTGACCATGGTACGCACCGTTTCAACGCCACGATGATGGCCGGCGACGCGCGGCAACAGGCGTTTCTTGGCCCAACGGCCATTGCCATCCATGATGATCGCGACATGGCGGGGGACTACCGATGCAGTCGGAACGTCTCGGGTTGAACTGGCAAAGCACCCCATTCTGATCACTCGTCGGTAGTCGCTAGATGGCCATCAAATCGGTTTCCTTGTGGCTGAGTTGCTTATCGATTTCCGCCACATAGCGATCCGTGAGCTTCTGGATTTCATCCTGGGCACGATGCTCCTCATCCTCTGAGCATTCCTTGTTCTTGAGCATTTCCTTGAGCGTCGCGATGGCATCACGTCGCAAATTACGCACTGCAACTTTGGCACCTTCACACTCGCCCTTCACCACCTTGATCAGATCACGGCGCCTCTCCTCGGTCAAAGCCGGCATCGGTACGCGGATCAGATCTCCCTGAGCTGCTGGATTTAGACCCAAATCACTGTCACGAATGGCTTTCTCGACCTTTGCCGCCATCCCTTTTTCCCAGGCCTGGACACCAAGCGTACGGGCGTCGAGCACAGTCACGTTGGCGACCGTGTTGATTGGCACATGCGACCCGTAGTACTCGACCTGCACATGATCGAGCAGGCCGATATGGGCACGCCCCGTCCGTACTTTCGCCAGATCGACCCTGAGTGTCTCAAGTGATCTCTGCATCTTGTGTTCAGCGGTTCTCTTTACTTCAGCTATGGACATCTCAATCTCCCTCAGCAATAGACCAGGGTACCCTCTTTTTCGCCCATCGCTACCCGCTTCAGTGCACCCTGCTTGAATATCGAGAAGACGTTGATCGGTAGCTTCTGATCGCGGCACAGCGCAAACGCGGTGGCATCCATCACCGCGAGATTTTGCGCGATCGCGTCATCGAAGCTGATCCGATCATAACGGGTCGCCTGCGGATCCTTGTTGGGATCGGCGGAGTAGATGCCATCGACCTTGGTGGCCTTGAGCACGATTTCGGCACCGATCTCTGCGCCGCGCAAGGCCGCAGCCGTGTCAGTAGTAAAGAACGGATTACCGGTTCCCCCGGAAAAGATCACTGTCCGCCCTTGCTCCAGGTATCGAATTGCCTTGGCACGAATGTAGGGCTCCACCACCTGTTCAATGTTCAGCGCCGACTGTACCCGCGAGACCATGCCGGCAGCCCGCATGGCATCGTGCAACGCGAGGCCGTTCATGACCGTCGCCAGCATGCCCATGTAGTCCGCCTGGGCACGGTCCATTCCTCGGGCGGCAGGCGCCACACCGCGAAAAATGTTGCCACCGCCAATGACCACGCCGACCTGCACACCCAGATCGACAACCCCCTTGATCTCTGCAACGATGGCCCAGATCGTCTGCCGGTTGATGCCGTAAGCATCACCACCCATCAATGCCTCGCCCGAGAGCTTGAGAAGGATGCGTTTATAGCTTGGCGAGGTCTCGGACATCGGCGTGGCTCCTGCAGGTCTGGTCGATCGAAGGTATGTGCTTTACTTCTGCGCGGCAGCGGCAGCCTGTGCGGCCACCTCGGCAGCGAAGTCGTTGGTCCGCTTGGCAATGCCCTCACCGACAACGAACAACGTGAATCCGGCAACTGAAGCGCCCTTAGCCTTGAGCAATTGGGCGATAGTTTGCTTGCCATCTTCGGCCTTGACAAATACTTGGCCAAGCAGTGTCACTTCATTCAGGAACTTTTGAATCGAGCCTTCGGCAATCTTTTCGATCAACGCTTCCGGCTTGCCGGCTTCGCGCGCTTTCTCGATGGCAATTCGCCGTTCGCTCTCGATCAGATCAACGGCTACACCCGATGAGTCCAGCGCTTTCGGTTTAGTCGCGGCAATGTGCATGGCCAGGTCCTTGCCTAGCTGATCGTCACCGCCAAGATAATCGACGAGGACACCGATCTTGGCTCCGCCATGGACATAGGCAGCAAGCCTGCCCTTGGCAGTGATGCGCGCAAAACGGCGGATCGACATGTTCTCGCCGATCTTGCCAACCAGCGCAGTACGAGTCGATTCGACGCTGCCCTCGCCCATCGGCAACGCCGACAAAGCAGCCACGTCCGCCGGGTCATGCTCGGCGACCAGTACCGCGCAATCTCTGGCCAATTTCAGAAATTCGTCATTCTTGCCGACAAAGTCTGTTTCGCAGTTGATTTCGATCATTGCACCAAGCTTGTGGTCATTCGATCTGTGGATCGCCACGACACCCTCGGCGGTAATCCGACTGGCCGCCTTGCTGGCCTTGGAACCGAGTTTGACGCGCAGAATCTCTTCAGCTTTGGCGAGGTCGCCGGCGGCCTCCGTCAGTGCCCGTTTGCACTCCATCATCGGCGCATCGGTTCTTTCGCGTAGCTCTTTCACCATACTTGCGGTAATTTCCGCCATTTCAGTCTCCACTTGCTGTCCCGGCCAGAATCGCCGGCCGTAGCTCATTCGATACGTTCAGGAAAAACAAACCGGCCGCGAACAGGTCCAGTCGCACGGCCAGCGGGGTAAAGCCGACGCTCGGTCGCTCAGTCTTCTTCTTCAATAAACTCGTCGCCCGATACAACATCGAGGATTTCGTCGACGAACTGGCTGCGTCCCTCGAGAACGGCATCAGCAACGCCGCGAGCATAAAGACGGATGGCGCGAGAGGAATCGTCGTTACCAGGAATGATGTAATCGATGCCCTCGGGTGAATGATTGGTATCGACCACCGCAACAATCGGAATACCCAGCTTGTTTGCTTCGGTGATGGCAATCTTGTGGTAACCAACGTCAACCACAAACAGGGCATCAGGTAACGATCCCATGTTCTTGATGCCGCCGATCGACTTGTGCATTTTGTCGAGTTCGCGCGTGAGCATCAGTGCCTCTTTCTTGCCGAGCCGATCAAGGGAACCATCTTCACACATGGTTTCCATCTCCTTGAGACGCTTGATCGACTGCTTGATGGTCTTGAAGTTGGTCAGCATGCCGCCCAGCCAGCGCTGATCGACGTACGGGGAGGCACAACGTGACGCTTCCTCGGCCATGATTTCGCGCGCCTGGCGCTTGGTTCCGACAAACAGGATGGTGCCCTTGTTGGCCGATAGCCGGCGAACAAAATTCATGGCCTCGTTATACTTGGCCAGCGTCTTTTCGAGGTTGACGATGTGAATCTTGCTGCGGGCGCCAAAGATATAGGGCGCCATCTTGGGATTCCAGAATCTCGTCTGATGGCCGAAATGAACACCAGCCTCAAGCATCTGTCGCATTGTTGTAGACATACGTTCCTACTTTCAATATCAGGGTTTGACCACCATCCGCCCACCTACAGCCCGCCATTCTGGCGGGCACCCTTGAACAGGCGAATGTGCGTAGTTGGACGTACCTCGTCAGTACGCCTGACGCATCACGAAAATGCGTCTCTATATTTTGCTGACGGGATCAGCAAAATTTTCTGATGATATCATCAAGAGCCCTTGAATTTCAATTCCGGGATATTCGGTCTCCAGAAAACGGATGTTTGGTTAAATGGGTAACAGCGTTTTCATGGTTGCAAAGCCAAAAACCCTCGCCGCAAGTATGCGGGAGGGTTTTGGTAAAGGGGGGAGCCTGGCGGTGACCTACTTTCACACATGAAGTATGCACTATCATCGGCGTACCTTCGTTTCACGGTCCTGTTCGGGATGGGAAGGGGTGGGTCCAAAGGGCTATGGCCGCCAAGCGTAAGAGGATCGCACGCCGCCAAGGCGGGTGCGCTGGAAGAAGGGGTTCCGGAACACATTCCGGGGTTGTGATTGACTCGAACGGGAGTTCGAGTTGCTGCTCAAGGTTATAGGATCAAGCCGCACGGGCAATTAGTACTGGTTAGCTTAACGCATTGCTGCGCTTCCACATCCAGCCTATCAACGTGGTGGTCTACCACGACCCTTCAGGGGGATCAAGTCCCCGGGGAAATCTCATCTTAAGGCGAGTTTCACGCTTAGATGCTTTCAGCGTTTATCTCTTCCGAACTTAGCTACCCGGCAATACGACTGGCGTCATAACCGGTACACCAGAGGTTCGTCCACTCCGGTCCTCTCGTACTAGGAGCAGCCCCCTTCAAATTTCCAGCGCCCACGGCAGATAGGGACCAAACTGTCTCACGACGTTTTAAACCCAGCTCACGTACCACTTTAAATGGCGAACAGCCATACCCTTGGG